>NZ_JBHTCP010000050.1:0-139116 GCF_042665465.1 Fictibacillus iocasae
CTTTTACGTTGTTTACCCATACGCATACCGAGACTCCTGAAAAAGATACGAACATTTTAACGAACAACTATCCACAGGTCTAGTTTTTTATAATTTCCTAAACAACAAAAGAAAGCTGCGCCCTTTGTTTAAGGAAGCAGCTTTCTCCAGTTATTGGTTTCTTCTATAGGACTGTTGTCGATTTCTTCATGCAGCTTCTTGATCACTTGATAAATGTTTTCATTATTGTAGCCGCACTCTTTCATAGCGTTGGCCACAAGCCCGGCTATTGATTCCTTTTTATCATATTTCTTGATGCGCAGAAGCAGCTCGTTAATTTTATTGGTTTCGTGCTGGTTCGTATCTTCGAAGAACGATGAAGAAACCGCCATGATGTTCCCCTCCTATTGGTATATCACACGAACCATTTTACGCGGCAGAAGGGGAAGTTAGACCATCTATTTTACAGATTTACCCTTTCTTAACTTAATAAGAATCATAACAGCGATAAAAATCAGAGCAGCGATCATGATACCGCGAGTGAACGGGGCGGCATATGTTTTAATATTTTGCCAGTTGGTTCCCAGTTCCGTCCCAAGATAAATGAAGAAAATAGACCACGGAATAATCGCAAGAACCGTATAAAAAGTAAAGCGAATCCACGTCATGCGGGCAATTCCTGCCGGGATGGATATCGCATGCCGCACGACAGGGATGAATCGAGCAAAGAAAATGACACCCGTCCCATATTTATCAAACCATTTCTCTGATAAGTCGATTTGTTTTTTTGAAATCAATATGTATTTTCCGTACTTCTCAAGAAATGGCCTGCCTCCATAATAGCCCATCCAGTAAAGAAAGAGCTGTGCAAGTGTTCCGCCGATCGTGCCTGCAATCACCGCTCCGGTAAATGAAAGTCTGCCCTGCGAAACCAAATAACCGCCATATGATAGAACAAGCTCGCTTGGAATGACCTCCACCATCAGCCCGAGCGCTACGCCAAGATAACCAAGATCCATCAGCCACTCTAATAATCCGATTACTAGCTCTTTCATTCTATTCCATATCCCCCATCACTCATTTTTTTCACATCAGCTAGAAATAACATATCCAGCAGCGCACGCTCCGATTCCAGCCAATAATGTGAACATCACATAGAACCATCCAGTGGCCTTGGACTGCCGCAGCAGAAAGACCGCTTCAAGCTGAAAGGTTGAGAATGTTGTCAATCCCCCCAACACCCCTGCCCCCCAGAACGATTCTTTCAAAGCTGGAACTTCAGCCGCAGCCAAAGTTCCTAAACAAAAGGAACCTAAAATATTAACCGCTAATGTTCCATATGGAAAAGAACGGTTCCATTTATTTGCCGCATAATAACGGATTAGCGCGCCTATTGCACCGCCTAACGCTGCTGCAAAACTACTCATCACCTATCCTATCTCCTTTTAACACGAATGGTGCCACCTTCATTCCTAAGAGGCATAACAGGATCCCTCCGATGACACTTACCGCCACATAAGAAATAAACGGAAAGAAATCCCCATTACCTGCGAAATGAACAGCATCAAGACTGAAGGCAGAAAATGTCGTAAAGGAACCGATAAAACCGGTTTGTACAGCTGCAGCAACAGACTCATCTCTTATCCTTTTTTTCAGACCAGCAACAAATAGACCGATTAAAAAGCAGCCGGAAAGATTAACAAGAAGGGTCGCATAAGGGTGTACGATATACATGCCCAGTTCATACCTCAACCAGCTGCCAGCCATGGCTGCCATCGCGATATACAAGACTTTCATTGACGCTTCAAAAAAGCTAAGGCCTGTTGCCTTAGCTTTTCCCTTCAGTCGCAGCATCTTGTTTCCAGATCATGTTCGCGCAATATTTAATGATGTCCCGCCTGCGGATAATTCCGATAAAATGGCCATTATCATCCGTTACCGGTATGAAATTTTGATCGGTTGCGAGTGTGATTAAGTCTTCCATGTTGGAATTAATGGAAACTGATAAGTTGTTTGCACGCTGCGGAATATCTTTAAGCTTCGTCTTCATCACAGAATCGTAGCTCAAATCAAGCGCTTCCTTCAGCTTCCACAATAAATCTCCTTCTGTCAGTGTTCCTACGTATTTTCCGTTTTCTGTTACGAGCGGAACGGACGTATACTTGTGATAAGAAAGTTTTTCTAATGCTTGGCGCATCGTTGCTTCTGGATTAAGAAATTTCACTTCATCTTTTGGCAATAAATAAAAGGCAATATTCATCGTTGTCATGTGCACTCCTTTAGGTAAAAGTAGCAGCCTCTTCTATTATATCAGACGGACACTTTCACCGCCTTTTTCAGCATATGTTCTGTTACCTAAAATTCTCAAAAGATCATTGATTTGTCTCTTGGTCTTATCAAAAAAAAGCTAGAATAGGAAAATTGACTTACATCTTTACAAATCGTAACCATTACGTTTATAATGTGATTTGTGCAATAAGAAAGGAGAAATACCATTGAAACGATTAGCGCTTGCATTACTGGCTATCTCATTGATCCTTACGGCCTGCGGACAAAAACAATCCAATAAATCAGATGGCAAACTTCATATTTATACTACTTTATATCCGTTACAATACTTTACAGAACGAATTGGTGGCGATCACGTCAAAACAGAATCCATCATTCCGCCTGGAGCAGATGCTCATACGTATGAACCTTCTACAAAAAAAATGGTTCAGCTTACAGAGGGTGATGCGTTTGTTTACAATAAATGGGGAACAGATGAGTTTTCTTCCTCAGTAGCTGATACGCTAAAAAATGAAGATGTCAATGTCATTGATGCGGCTAAAGGAATTGATTATAGAAAAGAAAAGGAAGACCCTGACGCTCACTCTGACGAGCATGATTCCCATTCAGATGAAAAAGATTCACATACGGAAGAACATGGTGAACATGCAGATGACAACCAAGAGACACACTCTGAAGAAGATCACGGTCACAAAGAGAATGGTCTTGATCCTCATATTTGGCTAGATCCTGTTCTGGCACAGAAAATGAGCGAAACAATCAAGAACCAGCTCGTCAAACTGAAGCCTTCGGCAAAAAAGGATTTTGAGAAAAATTACATTGCTCTTAAGAATGACCTTGAACAGCTTGACTCTTCGTTTAAAAACCTATCTTCCTCCTCAAATAAGACCTTTGTCGTTTCGCATGCGGCATATGGGTATTGGGCTGACAGGTATGGATTAAAACAAATGGCTATCAGCGGTTTATCACCATCACACGAACCCAGCCAAAAACAAGTAAAGGAAATAATAGAGTATGTAAATAAAGAAAACATCTCGTATATTCTTTTTGAGGAAAATGTAAATAACAATGTGGCACAATCCATTAAAAAGGAAACAGGTGCTGATACGTTAACACTTCACAACTTGGAGTCTCTTACAAAAGATGATATCGAGAATAAACGGGACTATCTTTCTATTATGAAGGAAAACGTCAGGACAATGGAAAAAGCATTACAGTAAAGAAAACCTGGCTGACGCCATGCCTATAAGTCAGCCTTAGATGCACTTACACAAGGTACGTTGCCTTTTTGCCACGTCGAGTAATCATCTTGCAAAAAAGCTATGCTTACCTAATAGTGTAAACAAAAACCTGCAGGCTGTTGAGCCCGCAGGTTTTTGTCATTTGGGAGGGAAATTCGACAATCAGAAAATATGTGCAGGTTCCGTGATCAACGGCACCAAGAAGCTCCGATGATAATTAACAAAATGAACAAAACGACAACTAAAGCAAAGCTGTTTCCATAACCGTACGACATTTTGTTTCCTCCTTCAAAGCCTTATTCTTCTTACATCCTCAGCATATGCTGCCAACACGTAAGAGGGTACGGTACAGGAGCGGAATTCGAGAATGTCCGCTCACCAATGAAGGAGGAATTCTATCATCTTCGATTAATCGTAATGATGCTGAGCTGTGACAAATCTGCTGCAAAAACGCGTGCTACCACTTCGCCTTCCCGGCTGACATCTTCATAAATAAATACGGCTAAACCGGTGTTCGGGTCTTGCCTGCTGAACATGAATTCAGTAGGGAAAGTCAGCCCTCCCAAATAAATCGGCCTTCCTGTGCCTTGGCTCACAAGAAACAGTGCTGGATCAGAAATTAATCTTCCATCAATAATAGCCGGACCGCTTCCATTTTCGGGAATAGGCGGGACTGGCGGTTCGGGCGGTATCGGCGGAATGGGGGGCGTAACCTGCGAAATAGTTAGGATAACATCCATTGTTTCGTCTTCTGTAATGAAAACCTCCTGATCACTTGATTCATAACCATCCTTCTCTGCTGTAATCAAATAGCTTCCAGTCGCGAGATTTTCTGTCACAAATCGCCCAGAAGAATCTGTCATTTCAATCCGGACAACATCATCTTCTGATAAAGCGGCGTTTACTGCTGTCATTCTATTTTTCTGTTCTCCACTATCTGAAATGATCACGAGTGCACCTTCTACTGGTTCTCCTGTTTCATCCAGCACCTGTCCGGTAAGGTTTCCTGCTGGGAGGTCTTCCTTCTGCAGCTGTACAACAAGCCCGGTTACTTTTTCTCCTTCACTCAGTTCAAAGAATAAGACTGCGTCTATGAACCCATCAGCTGATAATATAACTTGAACCGATCCTGGTTGAACATTTAGCACTTCAAACTGTCCATCCTCGTTGCTTAAAGCAATACCGGCAACTTGATCGTTAGAAAAAACCGTCACGAGAACGTTGGAAAGCGGATCATTTTTTTGAGCCACAACAGTTCCACCTATGGAAGCTAGACCCGGCTCTGGCTGAGCAGTCAAAACGATAAGAAAATTAGTAATGTCTTCCCCTTCCGAAAGAAAAAATTCTGCAGAAACATCTGGAAAGCCAAGAGCTGAAACAAAGAAACGGAATGCCCCTGCAGGCAAAGAAGTAAACGTGAATGCCCCTCTCTGATCGGCCTGTGAAACAGCCGAGGTGACCAGTCGCCCTTCGGAATCAAATATCCTGATGGATGCTCCTGCAATCGCTTCTCCAGTATCAGACTGGACGAATCCCGAAATGGATGCTGGGTTTTTAGAAAGGAAGAAATCCAATTGCTGTATGATTCCGCTAAGAATGGTAAAGTTAGTCGTTTGCGTCGTGTACCCGGAAGCAGTTGCGGTCAATGTCATTTCTTCTGGATTCAATCCTTCAAGGACATATTTCCCCTCCGGGTCAGTTACTGCATTTTCAATCGGCGTTAAAAGGTGGTATGCTTCCACCACAGCTCCCGCGATACCTTCTCCTGTAAATGCATCGGAAACAACACCCGTTATAGAGCCCGGTTCGTTTTCAACACGCAATTCGACAAATTTCCTTTCACCAACAGTTAATGAGAACGTGACAGAAGTATTTCCAAATGAAACGTTTACTCCGACAATTGTATATAATCCAGGCGCAAAGCCCGTGACCTTAAATCTCCCATCAAATTCGGTCTGGACTTCCGAAATGACAGTTCCCTGCTCTGTCACAATTCGCAGCAGCGTATCAGGCAGCCCATTACCATCCTCATCCGTCACTATTCCCGATAAAACGGTTGAAGCTGGCAGAAGACTAAAATTAACGATATTTTCTTCAATAGAGTTCAGCACGAGCACCTCTGACTGCTGGCTATAGTTCTCGAGTTTCGCAGTGACAGCATACAACGTTCCTGCTAACAATCCGTTAAGAGAGTACCTGCCGTCCCCATTGGTTATAGTAGTCGCATTTACTGGTCCTGAAATGCTGTTTTGCCTCACTTCAAGGACAGTATTTGGCAGCGGCTCCCCGGTTTCATCATTAATAACCGTTCCCGACAAGACGGGATTATTATCAGCATTCAGCACGACTATAATGTCTGAAATAGCTCCTGGTTCAATAATTGCACCAATGTTCCGTTCATTATAACCTTCAGATGACGCCTGTAAGATATAAGACGCTGGAATAAGATTCGGCAGCTCAAATCTTCCTTCATCATCACTCAGCATGTTGATCAGCAGTGCTTCCGTACGGTCAATCACTTTAATTGAACTTTTCAAGCCTCCTCCATCTTCATTCACGATTTGGCCCGACAAAGTTCCCGTCTCCCTTTTAAGTTCTAGCAATGTAAAAGACGTTTCACCGTGCTCAAGAAATACACCGACAGAACGAGAACCGTAGCTTTGGATACGCGCGGTCACATTCACGTTATGCCCAGGCAGGTTTTCGACTGTAAACGTCCCATCCTCATTAGTCGTTGTGGAAGAAAGGATTAACGAATTCTTTCCTGTTACAATAACCCTCGTACCCGGAATACCTTCCCCTGTGTCAAGGTCTGTTACTTGGCCAGCGAGTGAAGCAGGCTCTGCAAACACGACAATTTGCAGTGATGTAATTTGAGCAGGCTGCACCGCAATAGCCTGTTCTTCGCTCGTGTGCCCAGGTGCGGAGGCTAATATTACATATTCCCCAGGAGCCTGCGCTGGAATTTCAAACTCGCCGGTATTGTTCGCTAAAAAACTTTGTAGAAGTACACCTGTTTTTGAATAGATTTTCACGAGAATATTGTTTCCTAATGGCTCATTTTGAACATCGACGACTTTTCCTTCAATCTTCCCAAAAGAACGCGGCAGCAGCAGGTTGATCACGGTCACTTCATTACTTTTGACAAATGCTCCAACAGACGTGTTCGTAAAGTCCCTCGCCACTCCCGTCACCGTGTAAGGTCCAGGTAACAGTCCGAACGTTTCAAATTGGCCCGAACGATTTGTGACGGTAGAAGTCACTGGAATGCCAGAAGGAGAGGTAACCGTCACGATGGCTCCTTGTATACCGATTCCTTCTTCCGAAACGAGAACCCCGGCAATTTTCCCAGTATCAGGTACTAGCTGAAACACGACGTTCGTGTTCACTGAACCTGGAGCTACGAGAATGCCTCGTGTACGGCTTGAAAAATTAGGCGCACTGACGATGATGGTGAACTGTCCGCTCGGCACATTTCCAAAGCTGAATGTCCCATCTACATTGCTGACTCCGTTCAAAATGATGGAGGCAGCATCCACTATTTTAATATTGGCATCTGAAATTGGAGTTCCATCATCCGATGTGATCAGTCCACTTACTTTACCTGGAAATGGCGACAATACAATCGTTGTCGTTGTCACTTGCGCAGGCAGCACCGTGACACCTGTTTTCGCGGTGTTGTAATTAAGCGAGGTGGCTGTCACCGTATACTGACCTGGTTCTAGCGCGGTTTCTCGAAAGATACCCAGTCCGTCCGTCAATGTACGAGATACAGGTGTCGTACTCTCTGGTACATAGAACTGAACAACGGCTCCCACCAGCGGTGAGTTTGTTTCGCTGTCATTAATCGTTCCGACAACAGATCCAGGAAGCGGCTGCAGTGGAAAATCAACTCTTTCTACCTCGCCAGGATTAACATTAAAGGCGATCTGCTTTCTTTCAAAAAGCGGACGAATCGCTCCAAGTATATAAGATCCTGCATTAAATCCATCAAAGATGTAATACCCTTTCTGGTTCGTTTGTGTCGTTCGAATGAGCACCCCACTGTTTGTCAGAAGTGCCACCGTCGTATCGGGAAGCACTTCTCCTGAGATGGCATTGGATACGTCACCCTCTACCTCTGCAGATAAGATCTCTAATGTAAATGGTACGTTTCTGATTTCTCCCGGCTCGAGCGTAATTGTGGCAGACTGCGATCCATAGTTTAGCTTAGTGACAACGAGTGTATACGAATCAGGGTTTACCTCTGTAAATTGATAAAATCCTTCAATCGTAGTAACAGCGGTTGTGACAATAGGACCGATTGGTGTCAGAACTCTTAGGAAAACAGTACAGTCCTGCAAGGGCAGACCTGTTTCCTTGCCAACAATCGTACCTTGAACAATGGAAGGCGTGCTTTGCAACGTAAATGACAGGCGCGTTGCAGAATCAGGCACGATCCGAATGTTCGCAGCATCATTACGGTAACCTGGTGCGTGAACCATCACAATGTATATTCCTGGGGCAATGTCTGGTATTTCATAAAATCCTCGGTTATCCGTGATATTCGTTGTAATATGGTTGCCTGCCTGATCCTCCACATCGAGAATAGCACCAACGATAGGAAGTGCTGTATCGGCATCTGTCACAAAACCTAAAGCTGCGCCAGACGTAAATGTCATGGTAATATCTATTTCTTCTATGCTGCCAGGTTCTGTCTGCACGGTCAGTGTGACAGTGCCGAATCCTTGAGCTGAGACATGAAGCTCAAGCTCTCCCGGTGGCAGGTTCTCAAGAATATACGCTCCTTCTCTTCCCGTAATGGCTGAAGTGAGCACAACCCCATTAAAGTCATCAATTTCAAGAGTGGCGTTTGGCACAGTCTCGCCGGTCGCTCCATTTCTTACAACTCCTCGAATAGAGGCAGGGCTCGAAGGCAAGGAGATTAACGCATCCGTCTTCAAATCGGCATTCACGAGAACACTGATTGTGGTCGAGATATATCCTGGCGCTAGCGCATTAATAAAATAAACACCAGGTCTGACATTTGTAAAGGTGAATTTCCCGTCATGATCAGCCAAGACTGTCTTTAGAAGAACATTACCGTCGATCAATTGCACTTCGATGGAATTTTCTTCAATCCGATTACCTTTTAAATCTGTGACCGTGCCTTGAATAATGCCGGGTATAGGAGCCAACGCAATGTTCGCGCTTGTTGAGGCGTTTGGTCGTATGATTGCCCCTGTTATCTCGGTAGCATAACCTGGTTTGTTGACGATGACCGTATAGGAACCAGGATTGAGTCCTGATATCACAAAATTCCCAGCAGAATCTGTCGTAATGGAAGCAGCGGAAACGCCATTCGTATCTCGAAGTTCTACTAATGCAGACTCAACCGCCAGATTATTCGTCACATCCACTACGAGACCGCTGATCTGACCTGGATTTGGCGCAAGAACGATGGTGATCCCGGTTTCCGCTTCTCCAGGTTCTAAGAAAACACCTGTCACAGACCCTGAATAATCTGGAGCTCCAGCCAGAAGCGTATAGTTGCCGCGTGGAAGAAGGCCAATCACAAACTCGCCCGTTTCATCTACCCCCGCCGAACCGAAAATATCGTTGTTAATATCGAGAATCTGCACGATGGTACTTTGCAGCGGTTCCCCCTCTTCGTTCAATACTCTCCCTCTAACCTCTGCAGGATTAGGGTTCACGGTAAGATCAACAACTACCTCTGAACCTGCTTTTACAATAGCACCCGTTTCAGCGATCGCGTATCCGGGTGCCTGGGCGATGACTTTGTACATACCTGGTGCAAGGTTTCTAAAGGCAAAACGGCCTTCAGTATTTGTCGATACAGCATCTATGAAAACATTTTCCGTGTTAAACAGCTGCACAATGGTTGCTTGATTTGCAGGCAGTATAGTTCCTGTGATGGCACCGGGATTTGGAGCCAGGCCAATATTAACGGTCGTTACGGTGTTCGCATACACGATAGCCCCTTTTAACCCATTTTGATAGGAATCGTAAAATGCGTTTACCGTATAATTTCCAGGAGGAAGGGTCGCCACGATGAACAGTCCCTGATTGTCGGTGATGGAGGTCGCAAATGCAACAGAAAGCTGATCCGTTAAAATCACTGTCGCACTTGCAAGAGGTGAACCACTTTGTTCATCAAAAATAAAACCTGCCAGAATACCTGGTTCATGAACGAGAGTGACATTCAGCGTTTCTATTTCTCCCGCATCAAGTAATACGTTCACAGATGCGACCTGATGGTTGATCTCCTCAAAAAGAAGGGCATACGCACCTGGCTGCAGCTGGTCAAATAAATAACGTCCGTTTTCATCACTCAGCACATTGCCTATTGAAGGTCCGTTCAGATCGACAATGCGGAGAGAAACGGTAACAGAAGCTAGCGGTTCCGGATTGGCAGAACCTGATTCCACTTCATACACAACGCCCTCAATCCTTGCAGTAAGAGGCAGTAATGTATAAGACTCTACTGTCGTCTGATTTCGTTCAATAAGTACAGCATCCGGAATGGTCTGATAGTTTTCTAATGATATCGTGATGGCATAGCTGCCAGACCGCAGACTGTTGAACACAAACGTGCCATCAGGGCCGCTGACTGTTGTGGCTGCGAGAACTCCAGAGACAGAATTTTGATACAGATTTATGATTGCGCCCTGCAGTACTTGACCGTCTCGATTCGCAACCGACCCGGTCAACCGTCCAGGCTGTTCTTCTAACTGAAACCGCAAAGAGGTTACTTGTTCAGGAAGGACGGCTGCACCGAGAGTTTGTGTGACAAATCCTATTGCTCTTGCATTGACTGTATATAAATTTGGTGGTAGTCCATTAATGACAAACCGTCCATCCTGATTTGTTTCAGCCGTTGCAATCACCGTATTATTCAGCAAAAGATCCACATACGCACCAGAAACAGGCTCTCCAGATATGTTTGTAACAGTACCAGAAACAGAGCCTGCAAGCCGTTCAAGGGCAACGGAAACGGTGACGGTCTGATTTTTTTCCACTATGACACCTATGGTAGCGGCGGCATAGCCTTCTTCTCGAATCGTCAGTGTGTATGATCCCGGCGGCAGAGAACGTGCCAAAAAACTTCCTTCCTCGTCTGTCACGAGTGTGTTCACAACTATATTTTGTGAATTAACGATGCGGACATCCGCATCGTCGAGCTTGGCACCCGTCTCTTTGTCGATAACCGTTCCTGCAATGGCACCAGGCAACGGGGCAAGAATCACATTGACCGTCTCATCTTCTCCAGGAACGAGCCTCACGCCCACATGCTGCTGCTGATAGTCAATTGCCCGGAAACGAATCATAAAATAACCAGAAGAAAGATTGCTAACCTGATAGCTGCCGCTCACATCCGTTATTGCAGCTGTGATAATTTGTCCTGCCTCATTGATTGCTTCAATCTCAGCTCCAGCAAGCGGAATACCTCCGGCCGCAACGACAAGACCTGAAACTGAAGCGGGCAGCGGCTGAAGCACAACGGCCACTTGTTCTTCTTCCGCATTATCTAGCGTCACAGGAAAGGACGAAGATTGGAAGCCATCCGCTACTACAATAACCGTATACGATCCTGGGGGAATATCTTCTATTTGAAAATTCCCTTCACTGTCCGATAATGTGCTCTCTTCTTGAACCCCAAATGCATCATAAATGGTAATCGATGCTCCTACAACAGATTCTCCTGACGAATTTCGCACCGTTCCTCTAAGAACAGCCGGGACAGGCTCAATTGCAATATTTAAAACGACCGTTCTTCCTTCAGGCACATTCACTGAGTTGCTATAGGGCTCAAACTGATCGGCGAGTATACGTATCGTATAGCTTCCTGGCAAAACAGGAACAATATTGAAGTTGCCCAGTGCGTCGGTCGTGTCTTCCGCCACAATCGTTCCGTCAGCAGACAATAATTGTGCAGCTGCATTCGCAACCGCTACACCTGTGCTCTCGTTACGGACAGTGCCCGAGACTCCTCCACTCGCCACGACTGCAATTTCATCCGAAACGATAACCGTTTCCAGATTGTTGCCTGTAAAGTTATCGAATCCATTGGCAGTAGTCGTTTGCAGCAGCCGGCTTCCGGCGTTTGAATAGTCAAATCTTCCTGTTGTTCTGATTTCGAGTTCTGCAGACGTTCCGGCGGGAAGGTTACCTGCATTCCAGCTGATTATTTGATTGACCGGGTTATACACTGCCGTTCCTGCTGTATAAGACAAAATTTCTGCGTTGGCTATGACATCAAAGCCAAACTGATTAACAACGGTTACGCCCGTTGCTGTGCTCCGCCCTGTATTAATAAGAACCACTTTTTCAGTGTATTGATACATCTGGCCGGTTAACACAACCGGCGGCCTTGAAACAATCGTTTTGATTAAAGCTAATCTCGCCTTAACATTTATATGGGATAACGTGATAGCATCAGTAAAAGCATTCTTAAACTCATAATCTTCATTTTTACGTAATGAATCTTTGTTATACACATTATCATTGGCCGACGTAAAAGGAATGAATTGCAATGATGTCGTGTCACTTACACCAAGTTCAGAGAAAAAAAGCTGAGCCGGAATGATGATGTCCAAAAAAAAGTCAGGATCGTTGCTGAAGGAAGAGTTATCTTGAACAGGCATAATTCTGACATAATCAAAATTGATGATCGGAATAACGGCGTTCGGGTTCCCTTTCCCTGTCCCTTCTGCAGGATCAGACCACGAGTTCACTTCTTTCATCGTGTTTTCAATCAAATTGATGCGGTTTGTTCTGCCGGAAGCTGAAATGAGCCATTCATAGCTTCCCGTATTGCCGTCCGTGCTGATCAGTACTCCCCAAACACTGTTGCGCAAACCTGTCTTCTGAGTATTTCTTGGATCTTGATTCAGCCTTAAACGAAAATATATATTCTGTTCATCATACGCAGCATAAAAAGCAGGAAATGAAGTGTTGCCCACGATATCAATATATTGAGGACTCTCATCACGCGCTAAATCAAATGAAACCTGATTGTTTACACGCATGGCTGTAAATTGTCCGAGCGATGGATATGCCAAGATCTCACCTCCATATATGTTCACACTATAATATACATAATCTGGAATACACGCATTTAGTACTGCTTAACATGCACGGGGTCCGGTACCTTCTCTCATTAACCAGCTTTAATTAAGGAAATGAGAAAGGAGGTACCGGACCCCGGCCATGAAAACAAAAAAACCACTGCTTCATTGTGCAGTGGTTCCTTCTTTATCTTCAGGCTGTTGTATAAGTGCATTTATGGTTTCAGCGTCTTGCTCATAATTTTTCTGCAGCTCCCAGTAGGCTTCAAGAGCTCGCTGACCAATGAATTTGTTTATTCGCTGCATGCCGTTTTGTGTCGTCGCATTCGGCACTACGACAGCAAAAGCAATTTGCGGGTTGTCAAAAGGAGCGTATCCTACTAGAGTTAGATTGTTCTTGTCGTATAGCACCCCGGTTTTCTCATCTCTAGCTCTCACTTCCGCCGTCCCTGTTTTTCCTGCTGGGTTATGATATTTTTCTACATCGTCAAAGTAACCTTTTGCTGTTCCGCGTGGCCCGTGCATCACTTCCCAGAAACCTTGCTGAACCCTTTTGATATATCTTTCATCCATATCTACTTTATTCAGGACAACAGGCTCGAAACGATGAAGCAGCTTGCCTTCTTTATTTTTGTTTACCCTTGGTTCACGGACCTCTTTAACAAGCTGCGGCTTCATACGGTATCCACCATTGGCGATAGTAGATACATACTGTACCATCTGAATGGGTGTATACGTATCAAACTGCCCGATGCCAAGGTCAAGAAGGGTTCCGTATACTCCACGTTCCACTTTTCCTTTATACCCGGTCGATTCGTCAGGAAAATCTATACCTGTCATCTCACCGAGGCCAAACTGGCTGAAATAGTAGCGGACCTCATCGTATGTCTCCGTATAATGCTCCGGCCCAATCATCCGCTGCATGATCTCAAACATATATATATTCGATGAGCGCTGAAGGGCGGTTGCATCATTGATCGACCCCATGTTTTCCCAAGAAGATTTCTCGGTACCCCCAAAATTACGAGGGCCGTCATAGACGATCGTGCCAATATTGACAGCTCCGCTTTGAAACCCAGAAAGCACGGTAGCTCCTTTGACGGTTGAACCCATCGCGAACGCATTAAAAAGAGCCCCACTTTCCTCATTTCTAAATTTACCATTTTCATATTTCTTCCCTGCAAGGCCGATAATCTCTCCTGTTCTAGGATCCATCATCACGATGTATGCCTGATCTAGAAGATTGTTTCCTGGCAGTGCTTTTGCCGCTAATATTTCTTCTTCCAGAATTTTAGAAAGCTTAAATTGCAGCTCCATATCGATGGTCAGCGTTAAATCTTTGCCGCGTTTTCCTTCAATAATTTTCGGTTCTCCGATCGTACTTCCTGTCTTTTGATTGGTTAGATAGACGGCCATCTCTTTTGTGCCGCGGAGGACTTCCTGGTACTGCTTTTCGATGCCACTGACTCCCACTCTATCGCTTCTTTCATATTGAAGGGCCAGATGCTTATCCATACTTTCTTTCGGTATCGGCTTCACCCCGCCAAATATGGCAGACTCACCAAAAGGATAGGTACGTTCTGAATCTGGCATGATATCAATACCCGGCAGTTGGTCCAAGTTTTCAGAAATCATGGAGATTTGTTCGTTTTTAAGCTCGGAGATAATGGGCTGGGCGGAATAAGCATAGCCTTGATCCATCTTCCTTTTAATCGCCAGTACATTTAAATCATTTTCCGTAAGAGACTCCATTTCATCCTTGGTGATTTTTTCAACAAGCACTTTATACTGCTTGTCGTTTTTTAATTTCTTCTCTTTATCAGTAAGCCGTTCACTCAGCAGTTTTTTTACATCATGTGTTAAAATAAAGTAGTCGATCTTATCACGGTCAGTAATTCGTTTTATTTCTTCTTTCATATCAAAGTGTTTAGAAAGCCAGCGGGCCACTTTGAGTGTCTCTTCTTGCGTCGTATCGCTTGTTTTCGTATACGTGACAGAAAAGAAAGGTTTATTGTCTACCACTACACGGTAATTGCGATCCGTAATGATTCCTCGCGGTGCTTCTTTCTTAGCTACTTGCTCAACCGTTGCCTCTGACTCAAGACGCTTTTCTTCCCCGTTAACGATCTGCAGTACCCCGAGACGCAGAATTAATGTGGAAAACAATAAAAAAACAACTAAAAACAGGACATTCAAACGTAATGGGATATGTGTTTTTTTCTTTTTTTGTGGTTCAACCTTGGATACCATGCGACCGCTCCCTTTAATTCTCAGCAAAAATGTTTTCCATCTATTACCCTTAACATTACAATTATATTACAAAAACATCTGTATATAGATTACTAGAAAACACATCATATTCCAAGTTTTTCTTCTTTAAATTTGAAACTATTTTTCTGCGATACAAAGCCCTACAAAAAGACCAGCACGTTACTTAGCTGGCCTACCTTAAACCGTTGTTGCGATTATTTAAACCGTCACATTCTGCTGAAAATAAAAATCCGCAGATGAAGGTCTCCCAAAATAATACCCTTGAGCCAGTTGAATACCTGCCAAGCGGCACCAATCTGCTTCTTCTTTCCTTTCAATTCCTTCAGCCAGTACAAGTGTGTGTATGTCACTTGATGTTTTAATGATATTTTTTATTTTTTGCTGTTTCTCAATATTCGCATCACAAAAAGAAATCAAGTCGCGGTCGATTTTCACATAATTGGGCTTAAGCCGGACAAGCACCTCTTCTGTAGAATGTCCTGCTCCTAAGTCATCAAGAGCCACTTTCATCCCCTTCTCTTTATACACTTCCAATATCGTCTGCAAATGGTTCATATCCAATATCTCTTCTGTTTCCACCACCTCAAAGATTAGATCTGCCGGATCCGTTCCTGTCTCTGCTGCAGCATGAAACGTCGTTTTCAGGCAATGGTTCGGATCATAAATGGAAGATGGAAGAAAGTTGATAAATCGTTTGATGCCTTTTTGTATATGCGGGGCACTGTTGCGTATCGCAGCGACTCTCGCGCGGCTGTCTAACAACGATTGAAGGCCTGCTCTCTCCGCAAACTGAAAGAGCTCATAAGGGTAAAATGCGGGACCGCCTTCAATTGGCCGCAGCAGAAGCTCGTAGCCGTAAATGCCTTCTGACAGTAAATGCAAAATCGGCTGATAGTGCGTTGTGAATAGCTCATTTGTAATAACCGAAACCAGATCGGGACGCAGAATTCTTTCTTTCCACTCAAAAAATGGAACGCTTGTAGCCATTCGGCTGATGCCGTCTTCTTCCACATGAAAAGAAAAGTGTTCTAATGCGTGCCTGCTGTATTCATTTTCAAGCTGAGCTAATACATCCTCTGCTTCTTTCAGCGTATGGTATGGAAATTCTCGTTCTCCAGCGGGTTGAGATGCAAGCTTTAAATTTGACATGATGGAAGGATTAGGATGAGATACAACCATGATGCCTTTATCAGGGATAGCTGGTGTATGTAAGCATGCAGAACAAGTCATTTATTTACCTCCAAAAAAGATTTGCGTTTATTTGAAAAATTTGCTAAATTAAATTTCCTGTGTTTTTTACTAGAAAGGGGGATGTTATGGTTTACTGGCTATTGTTTCAAAAAAGCTACCTACGTAACATGCAGTACAAGCTAGCTCATTTCATTAACAATGCCGCAAGCGCCATCTTTGGGTTTGTTTTTATGGCCGTCTGGATTGGGGTGCTAACAGGAAAAGAAAGCAGCAGTCCTTACAGTGTTCAGGATATGGTGCACTATATCGGTGCAAGTCAAGTGTTTTTATGGATCGGTGTCTTTCTCACAGCTGGACTAAATATTCAGACTGGTGTCAGAAGCGGAGCAATTAGTATAGAGCTCGCGAGACCCGTGCACTTTTTCGTTTACATGATCATTCAGGAACTAGGCAGAATTGTTTACAACCTCCTTTTTCGTTCGATTCCAATCGCTGTTGTGTATGCCTGTTCGGTCGGCTTTTATTTTCCTAAAGAAGCATCTTCTATTCTGTATGTTTTTATATCGGCATCTTTAGCACTTTGTATATCCTTAAATCTTACATATTTAGTTGGACTTTCTTCTGTGTGGACAACGGAAATTTCTTGGGCGCATTTCGTCCTAATCACCTTATTGTTTGGCTTCGGCGGACAACTCGTCCCGATCGACCTCCTGCCGGAAGGGATAGCTGACGTGGTCGCTCTGACCCCATTTCCTTGTGTACTCTATTATCCTATTATGATTTATCTGGAAAAATCGCCGCCTGATGTACTATGGCTGCAGGCCGGATGGGCAGCTACACTCACGCTGATCAGCCTTTGGGCAACAAACATCGCACGTTCAAAAGTCGAAATTCAAGGAGGCTAAAAGCACATGCTGAAGCTTTATTTCACACTGATTTCAGGAAGCTTGAAGTCTCGTATGCAATATAAAGTAAATTTTATCTTTTCGATGGTATCTTACAGCATGATCATGGCGGTTGACTTCATTTTGCTCGCCGCCATTTTGCACCGCTTTGATGACGTGAAAGGCTGGGATCTGTATGAAGTCGGACTTCTCTACAGCATCTCATCGATCGCCATTTCTCTGTACCGGGTCATTGGCGCGGAAATCCATGATTTTGAGCGGTATATGGTGAACGGAGAGTTTGATAGTCTTTTAATTCGTCCCGTTTCTCCGCTCTTTCTTCTGTTAACAAAGAACATTGATCTATCCAGAATTGGAGGCGCGATCCAAGGGCTGATCATCATGGTCATTTCTGTTTCGAATCTTATGGAAACAGACAGAGCATCCCTTCTCTTGCTCGCCTATTTGCCGGTGGCCGTCCTTGCAGGACTTGTTATTTGTTTTGCTGTCGGTGTTCTAACCGCTGCTCTAGCATTTTGGACGGAGAAAATTAAAGACTTCCAAACGTTCACGTTGTATGCGCCGTTCACAGCGGCCAACTATCCAATGAACATTTATCCTGGCATGCTCAAGATCATCTTTTTCACGGTCATTCCGGTGGCGTTCATGAACTATGTGCCTGTCTTTTATTTGCTGAACAAAGGCGGACAATGGTGGTACTTGGTTCTTCCTGCTGCTGTCGCCGCCGTGTTCTTAGCACTGTCTCTAATCTTATGGCAAACAGGAATCAAACATTATCACAGTACAGGGAGCTAAAGGAGGATGAAAAAAATGATTACTGCATCCAATCTAAACAAGCATTTTAAAATGTACGAAACGAGAAAAGGGATGCTCGGCTCTCTTTCTTCCCTTTTTTCATCCAAACATCATCTCATAAAAGCGGTTGATCATCTCACCTTTTCAATTAAAGAGGGAGAGTTCGTCGGCTATATCGGTCCAAATGGTGCTGGAAAATCAACGACCATCAAAATGCTTTCAGGCATCCTTCATCCTACTTCTGGAGAGGTTATTGTCGGAGGATTATCGCCGCAAAAAAATCGGAAAGAAACGGCAAGACGTATCGGCATCGTATTCGGCCAACGTACACAGCTTTGGTGGGATCTGCCGCTTCGCGATTCGTTTGAAATCTTAAAAGCCATGTATAAAGTCAGCGACAGGACGTACCGCGATTTCCTTAAGCTTTATGATGATATGCTTGATATCGGGGCTTTTATGGAAACACCTGTGCGAAAGCTTTCACTCGGCCAGCGTATGCGCGGCGATCTTGCTGCTGCCATGATTCATAACCCAGATGTGCTTTTCTTGGATGAACCGACGATAGGCCTTGATGTGTCCGCCAAAACAGGTATTCGGGCTTTTTTAAAGGAACTGAACGAAAACGAAAATAAGACCATTCTTCTTACCACTCATGACATGGATGACATTGAACAGCTCTGCGGGCGGGTAATCGTCATCAATCACGGGAAAATCATTTTGGATGGAACACTTGAACATATGAGGCAGACCATTGGATTGCCAAGCATCATGGAAGTGCAGTATGCAGCAAAGCCCAAGGTACCAATAGCCGAGGAGCTCGGTGTTGAACAACTGAAGTGGGATGGCAGCAAGCTCGTGATCCATTATGACCGCAAATTGATTCCAGCCCCACAACTTTTAAAGGATGTTGGACTTTGGGGTGAACCGCTCGACATCCAGATGAAAGAGCCTGATATCGAGGACATCATTCAAAAAATCTACTAAAAAATGGGGGTCCGGTACGGTTTCCATGACTTGACGGTGCATCACCGCTGCATGAAAACTGTACCGGACCCCTCTTTCACATTCTATCTTTCTACCATTCTTCGCGTATTCGCAGAACAGCGTTCACAGTCGATTGGCCAGAGAATGTCGCACCGACAAGGACGATGCTAACGTTAAACGGAATCACCAGGTCCTGCAGATCTTGGCTTGTGAGCACACGCGGGCTACCTCCTCCTGCCGAGAGTCCTTGGAAGGCGACATATCCTCCATTTACCTCTGTACAGTTATTGTTTACTTCAAGCGCTGTTTCGTTCGGCTGAATTAATGTCGTCCGCGTCGGGAACGGCTCATAAACACCGTCCACATCCGCGCCGATCCTTATCTCATAAAACATCGGAGCAGTCGGGGCTAAATCGACACCCTCAAGCCGCAACGTCACCGTGTTCGGCCTCCTAGTACCTGGCGGAAACGTCGTTTTTCTTCTAAACGCAAGTATAGGAAAATACTCCGTTTCCACCGTCACAGACCTCCGTTCTGATGTGATACGGTATTGTGGTGTATCTTCTCCAATAATACTGTACGAACGTCCTGCAACAGGAACCGTTAAAGGCAGCGCTGTACCGTTGTTCACAACCTCTATCCTAACAGGCTGATTCGGATCCTGAATCGTTGTCGTATCAGGAGGATCAAAATTATGAAGAATGAACACCTCTTGATTGGTTCCATTGCTTGGTTCACTGGCTGCTATACGAAAACTTACAGTTCCAAATCCCCACGAGTAGGTAATAATAAAGATATGACCAGTGCCGAGATCGATGCTTTGACGACTAGGACCTGTGCCGTCCAGTGGATCGACATTCCATTCTGACCGCGGAATGATGAGGTCCATTCCTTGTCGTCTAATTCCGATAAAATATCCGTTTGCGTTCACTCCGAAAAAGAATCCGTCCAGATCATCAAAGTATCCCCAACGGATGATCTGGTCTCCTTGCGGCAGCTGCGTGATGAGAAGGCCAATGCTTGCTTCTGCTGCGCGTCCTGGAATATACCTTCCTCTCTCTGCGGTTTGCAGCCTCGCATAGCTCGCCGGATTGCTGCTTGTTGAAACATAATATAACGTGCCGTCATTCGTTACGTCTCCTCCAGCCACTCCTGCCGTTTCATCACGTAAAAACGTGATGCCATATACGGATTTCACCTCAAATTGAGCCGACTTTTGCGCCACCCTCAAGTCCGAAAACTGGCTGTCGAGCGGGGCATCTACACCGATTAAGTTAGCATTAGCCGTGGTAACCGCTGTCGTAGCACTCTGAACAACCGACAGCTCTGCCGGGACGAGCCGGTGAGAAGCTACGAGATTCCCTTCCGCATCCTTGCCCCATACTGAAATGTCGATATCAGTGCCGCTCTCTACGCTGAACTTGAACTCGAACGCATCAAACTGTGTTTGATATTCCCGGATGGACACCTGATACGGCACCATCGAGAAAACTTCCTGCACATATTGGTTCTGCGTATCGGTCAAATAATAGCCTTGAATGTTGACCGCGTTGTTGCCGTCATTGTTTTTCAATATAATAATGACCTCATTCGTTGGCCTTAATCCGTTTACTGAAGAGTTTTCAATTGCGCCGGTCGTCAGAAGCTGCATGATCATCACACTTCTTTCCGCTAAAAAATAAACGATACATACATGTTATACACAAACTAAGCATTCATGATTTATTTACCATTCCTCTGTCATCCTTAGTGCAGCATTAACTGTTGAAATACCTGAAAACGTTCCTGCAACGAGCGTAACAGGCAAAAATGCGGGCAGTTCAATTTCTAGCAAACTAGTTGATAGAAGGTCGCGAAACGTACCTCCGCCGGCTGCTACTCCTTGAAAGATGACCTGACCGCCTGTAATCGCTGTAGCTGTTTTGTTAACAAGCAATGCCGTTTCCGAGCTTGGAATCGGTGTTGTATCCGTCGGGAAATCCACAAACTCGCCATTAAGCTCGCCTCCAATTCGTATCTCAAAAAACAGTGGTGCCGTTGACGCAAGATCTACCCCTTCAAGCCTTACGCTTACCGAATTGCGACGATTTGATCCTGCCGGGAATTCAGGCTTTCTCACAAACGATAAAATGGGAAAAGGACTGACGTCGACCGTTACAGGGCGCCGTTCAGATGTGATGCGAAATTCTGGGTTTGGCCGTCCAAGTATGCCATACGATCTGCCTGCCATAAACAGCGTGAGTGGATTGGCCGTTCCGTTGTTCTGGACCTCGCCCCGGAGCGGAAGGTCTGGATCGGCTACACTTGTCTGTCCAATTGTTTTAAACCGATGGACCGTTACCACCGTTTGAGGCTCTGATTCCTGAGCTTGCAGCACAACCTTAAACTCGACTACACCATAGCCGTACCACGAATACGTAATCTGATAAATATTGCCGTCAGCCGGATTTAGCGTAATGCCAGCGGGTCCTGTTCCATTTAGAGGATCCACATTCCACTCCGCTTGCGGAATGACCTCTTCGGTACCTTCCCTTCTAATACCAACGAACAGAGTCTGAGCGTTCATGCCGAAGAAGAATCCGTTTTGATCATCGAACATGCCCCATCTCGCCGTTTGACCGCCAATAGGAACAGCCGGCAATCTTACTCCAACTCCTGCTTCACTTGCAAAACCCGGCTGATAATTGCCTCGTTCAGCTGTTTCCAAAATAGCAACGTCTCCTGCTCCAGAGGTTGAAATCAAGTATTCTGTCGCATTATTCGTAACCGATCCTGCTCCTGACGTAAACACAACATCTCTTAAATCGGACAAACCGTACACCGATTTATATTCAATAAAAAGTGTTTTTTCTACCGTTCGTAAATCGGCAAACTGAGAGTTAAAGTTCGGGTTAATATCAGAAATAAACACGTTAGTCAGCTCATTAATGCTTGCGATCTCAGACGCTACCAGTCTATGGGCGTCAACGAGCGCGCCTTGCTGATCTTTGCCGAACACCGATATTTCAACCGAGTTCGGATCTGGAATGTTAAAAATAAACTCAAACGTGTCTACATCCGCAAAATATTGTTTTGTAATCACTTCTCCAGGTCCGATCGTGAACACTTCTTCTACATACTGCTGCCTTAATCCATTTAGATAATAGCCTTGTATGTTCACCGTTTCATAGTTCGTGTTGTTCACGAGCTTGACCGTTACACTGCTCGTCGGCCGCACACCATTTACAGGCGTATTACTAATCGCCCCAGTCGTATAAACAGGCATCCTCTCCGCCTCCTAAAAAACTTCCTCCCTTACAGTGTATGAGCAGCGTCACGTGCTATCACACAAAAAAAACGCCCCCACAGCATGGGAGCGCTAATCAGCTTGTAATCTTTTCTTTCGTTTCTTGTAAAAAATCTGTTAATTTGCCGCCTAACCGAATCGCATCATTTCGTCCTTGCTCATAAAGTGCACCAAGCTTAATAGGATTTCTCTCAATTCGTCCCACTTCCAGCTTCTCGATCGGCCGAATAACAAAAACAGTGCCTTTCTCTTCTTCTCGTTCAATAAAATCGATCGTGCTATTGTACGTTTCATATCGCCTCGAGAGCGCGTCAAACAAACCTTTGTACTGCGGATACTTCCGCTTGATGAGCCATGTCATTCGAGGCTTCGTTTTTCGATACCCTTTATTTTGAGTAAGGATAATAACATTTTTGACGTTTCCATCCTGAACAGCCTTTTGAATTGGAATAGGATCGCTTATTCCTCCATCTAGCAAATGAAGACCATTATACGTAATAGCCGGCGTCATAAAAGGCAGCGAGGCTGAAGCCCGAAGAAGAGTAAGTATGTCCTGACCATACTTGCTCTTCTCATAATAAACCGGCTTTCCTGTATGGCAGTCTGTTGCAGCGATAACAAAGGTTTCGTTTGCTTTATGGAACGAATCATAATCAAATGGCACCAGCTTGTTTGGCAGTTCATCAAAGATAAAGTCCATGCCAAAAAGTCCTTTTTTCTTTAACAGCCAGTTTTTATACGATAAATATTCAGGATGATTGCAATAATCGACATTCACCGTCCGGTTTCTGCCCATCTGCCTTGATAGATAGGATGTAGCGTTACACGCACCTGCAGAAACACCAATGACGTAAGGAAAATACAGATCCTGCTCCATGAAAACATCTAGGACACCCGCGGTATAGACGCCGCGCATGCCCCCGCCCTCTAACACAAGTCCAATCTGATCCATTCACTGCACCTCTGCTTTTTTAGATTAAATCAATCCTAAATGCTTTAATCCATGATAAATGCCGTCTTCATCTACTGATTTTGTCACATAGTCAGCCGTTTGCTTCGCTTGTTCTAAGCCGTTACCCATCGCTACGCCCGTTCCCGCAGCAGCCAGCATCTCTAAATCGTTAAGCGCATCACCAAAGGCAAAAATGTTCTCTCTCTTAATGCCAAGCTTCTGAACAAATACTTCTATGCCTTTCGCTTTAGAACCGCCATATGGCAGCACATCTAAGCAATGCTCATGCCACCGGATAAAGCCATATGTGTCACTGTAGCCTGATTTATAAGGCTGCTCGTCTTTTTCCTCGCAAAACAAAAGAACTTGGTACACCTCATTTTGCTTATAATATTGCGGCGAGTGAATAGGATAAGACGGCATCAGATTGTACGTACATGCTTCAATGATTTCATGACGGCTCACATTGCTCGTTGCCCCTTTATGATCAAGGTAGACAAGTGGATGGCCATTTTTCACAGCCTCTTCTTCCAACTTCTCCAATACTTCTGTGTTCAGCGGATTTTTATGAATCACATCGTTTTCGAACATCACATACGATCCGTTAAACGATACAAATGAATCCAGCTCCAGCTCTTTTCGAAGCTCAGTGAACATAAAGGGACCGCGGCCTGTCGCAATCGCCGTATGTATACCGTTTTCCCTAAGCTTGTGCAGTGCCTCTTTCGCCGAATCGGGCACCTTTTTCTCTTCATTCACAAGTGTTCCGTCAATATCAAAAAAGACAATCTTATCATTCATGCTGCCAACTCCTGTAGGTTTAAGTCTCCTGACTATCTTCAGACTTTTATCACCACATGTCAATTAATGTGCACCGTGTTTGAATCTCGTATTGTATTTGTGCGCGGTACAGAAAGAAGGAATACTGTCAAAATAATAAAGACGGCACCCGCCCATTGAAATAACCCAAAAGACGTATGCAGCCAAAGTACCGAAACGAAAGTCGCCACCAATGGCTCTGCACTTCCAAGCAAACTCGTTTCTGTCGAAGTGATGTACCTGAGACTATCAAGATACAAATAAAAAGGAAGCAGCGTGCCAAATACGATAACAAATAAAAGCAAGCTCCAGAACGCTGCAGAAGAAGGAACCGCAGTGTTCCACGGCTGTGTATAAAGCGATAAAACACTGCCGCCGATCACCATCGACCATCCCACGATAACTGCGGAAGGCCATTGTTTCAGCAGTTGAACAGGATACACGGTATAAACAGCAACAGCCACCCCTGAAAGCACACCCCAAAGGACAGCGTCGGCAGGGACGGCAATCTTGCTCACATTTCCGTTTGTGAGTAATAAAAACGTACCCGCAAGCGCGAACGCGATGGCACTTGCTTCATGCTTTGCTGGAAGTTTCAACATCTTTAAACTGAAATACAGCGTGATGAACACAGGTCCAAGAAACTGCAGCAGCGTGGCAGTCGGTGCGTTTCCTTTCTCGATGGCAATAAAGAAGGTGAGCTGTGCACTGAGCATGCCGGCCATGCTGAAGATAACGAGAGAGGTGCGGCTTTTTTGCTCTTTCCAGATCCTCAGTACATCTTTTCTGCTTTTCTGAAACGTTGCTAAAAGCAACAAAAGAAGTCCAGCAGAAACCATTCGTACGGATACAAGCCAGTCGGCTTGAATAGCGTATTCTGAGAATAAATATTGTGCAGTGTTTCCGGAGAATCCCCAAAGTGAAGCCCCAATGATTGCAAGTAAGAAACCTTTTATACGGTGTAATTCCATGTTCTGACCTCCTCTTCAACTAACATATTATAGAAATTATGAAGGCTCACCATGCGAAACACAACCTTTTATTCTAGAATGCTGTGAAAATATAAAATTGCCGCAGCTTGAGGAGGGATAACGATGAATCAGGAGAACACTCTAAACCCCGTACTCATACATAAACTATCCCAAACTGAGGACCATTCGGACGAAACCTTTCCCGCCGTAATCGTATTAAAAAGCACATCCATTCTAACCGATCTGTCTCAGCTGTGTAAGCTGGAACCATGCGATAAACCTCGGGATCGTCTGCCTTACGTTCAGATGTTTACGGGTGACTTTTGCAAAAAGACATTACTCTGTCTTGCCGCCCATACAGATGTGCAAGCCATATCTGATGATTATCAGGTTCGTTCTCATCTTGATATCGCGACACCATCCGTTGGCGCCATCACGGTCAAGAACGACTTTGGTTTAACAGGAGCTGGTGTGACCATCGCGGTTGTGGACACAGGCGTGTTTCCGCACCCCGATCTGACACAGCCCACGAACCGCATCATTAATTTTGTTGACTTTGTCAACGGCAGAACAGCACCTTACGATGACAACGGCCATGGCACCCATGTGACGGGTGATGCGGCAGGAAACGGGCGTTCATCTGGCGGAAAATATATCAGCCCAGCTCCTGAAGCCCGCATTGTAGGAGTTAAGGTGCTGGACCGTTTTGGATTTGGCACCGTCACACAAATCGTCAACGGTATAAATTATGTGATTCAATTTAAAAACACGTTTAATATTCGCATTATGAATCTGTCTCTTGGAGGAGAGCCGACCACGTCGTACTTGACGGACCCTATTGCCACAGCGTGCCGTAGAGCTTGGATTCGCGGAATTTTAGTTGTTGCAGCTGCCGGAAACACGGGACCGAACGGACCAACCAATACACCTGGTTATGATCCGCTTATTTTAACAGTCGGTGCCATTGATGACATGAACACACTGAATCGAGCGGACGACGTTCCGGCGCTGTACACGAGTGTGAAACCAACTTTTGATGGGTTCATTAAAGCCGACATTGAAGTGCCAGGTACGGATATTATCTCTCTGCTCGCCCCAAACTCATTTATCTTTCAGCAAAACCCGCAAAACTTTGTGTCACCCAACTATTTTCGCCTCACTGGAACATCAATGGCATCAGGGGTAGCAACTGGAATGCTTGCTCAATTTTTGCAGGCATATCCTCCGCTTACGCCAGATGTGGTTAAGGTGCGTTATGTAGAAACGACGCAATTTTTCGCCAATGATACTCCCGGTTATGCGATTCAGCCGCGTGTTTTTAGCCTGCAGATCAACATCGCTAACTTGAGCACATAAGAGAAAGGTTCCTCAGTATGAGGGGGGAGAGATTCTATTTGGAGCAATGCAGCTGTTTAAATTCTGTTATGAGCCATACATTATCCCAAACATCACATGAATCTGAAGAAACCTTTTCAGTCATCATCGTATTAAAAAGAAAATCAATCGTTACTCACGTTTCACAGCTGTGCACACTGGAAACATGCGACAGGCCTCGCCATTATTTAGCTCACATCATGATGTTCACTGGTGAATTTTGCAAAAAAACATTGCTGAAGCTTGCAGCACATAACGATGTTCAAGCCATATCTGACGATTATACAGTCCGTGCTCAGCTCGACATTGCCACCCCCACTGTTGGCTCAACAGCAATTAGAAACCAACTCGGGTTAACCGGTAACAATGTGACACTTGCCATTGTGGATACCGGAGTGTTTCCTCACCCTGACCTGACACTGCCAACCAACCGCATCATCAACTTTATTGACTTTGTTAACGGAAGAATAGCGCCGTATGATGACAACGGGCACGGTACCCATGTGGCAGGTGATGCTGCAGGAAATGGACAGTCATCTGGCGGTAAATACGCTGGACCTGCTCCTGGCGCAAGGATTGTCGTCGTTAAAGTGCTGGATCGGTTCGGGTTTGGCACAGTGACGCAAATATTGAACGGCATTAACTATGTGATCCAAACGAAAAACACGTTTAAAATCCGAATCATGAACCTGTCTCTTGGCGGTGAACCGACCACTTCTTATCTGCTGGATCCTATCGCTACCGCGTGCCGCAGAGCATGGATTCGCGGTATCATTGTTGTGGCGGCCGCTGGCAACTCTGGACCATCCGGAACGACCAACACACCTGGTTATGATCCGTTGATCATCACTGTCGGAGCTCTTAACGATCAAAATACACAGAGCCGAGCAGACGATGTTCCATCCTTATACACAAGTGTAAAGCCTACGTTTGATGGTTTCATTAAAGCAGATATTGAAGTCCCAGGTACGAATATCACTTCTCTTCTTGCTCCAAACTCTTTTTTAGTTCAGCAGAATCCGCAAAACATTGTTGCACCTAATTATTTTAAACTGACAGGAACTTCGATGGCATCTGGTATAGCAACGGGCATGATTGCTCAGTTTCTTCAAGCCTACCCTCAACTTACACCAGATGTTGCGAAAGTGCGCTATGTAGAATCCTCCCAATACTTTGCCAACGATACACCAGGTTACGCTCTACAAAATCGAATTTTCACGCTTCAAGACAACATTAGGAGTTTAAGTTGATAACTTAAATAGATTTGGGCTGGCATTATTTTGTCAGCCTTTTTTCATTGTTAAAAGAAATTAAAAAAATATTTTGATAGGCATGCATAAATTTTCCAATGTTATCCACACTAATGATACAAGGAGGTGATACATATGGCACGCAACAACAACTCGAACGAATTAGTCGTTGCAGGAGCACAAGCAGCTCTTGATCAAATGAAGTATGAGATCGCTTCTGAATTCGGCGTACAGCTTGGACCTGACACAACTTCCCGCGCAAACGGATCGGTTGGCGGTGAAATTACAAAGCGCCTTGTTCAAATGGCTGAGCAGCAGCTTGGCGGAGGATACAGACGCTAAACAAAGGAAGGGCTTCCGACATGGAGCTCTTTTTTCATGCTCATAATTATGTTCTGTATGTCACTCTCTCACATACTATTTAAATAGACCGCCATACTGATTTGGCGTGCTGAAACAGCAGCACCGTTTACGGGAGGGCGAAAAATTGAACGAGCACCGCTGTCTTGATCCCGCATTACTAACCATTCTTTCGAAAAAAAATCTACTGCCTGAACACCTGTTCAATGCTGTTATTGTTTTAAAACAATCCTCTTCTATTAATGATATTTCGCAGTTATGCAAGCTTCAGAAATGCGATAAACCGAAAGACTGGCTGCCTCACATACAAATGTTTACAGGATCATTTTGCAAACAAACCCTTTTTTCGATAGCTGATCATCCTGATGTCCTTGCAATTTCACACGACTATGAAGTTCGAGCTTTATTAAATATCGCCACTCCTGCAGTTGATGCAACGGCTGTGCGTGTCAATTTCGGGCTGACTGGAGCTGGCGTAACGATCGCTGTCGTGGACACAGGTGTCTTTCCTCACCCCGATCTCACTCAGCCGACCAATCGAATTATTAACTTTAAAGACTTTGTGAATTTTCGTACCACTCCATATGACGATAACGGTCACGGAACGCATATCACAGGTGATGCGGCGAGCAACGGCCAATCATCAGGAGGCCGTTACATCGGACCCGCACCGCAAGCTCGAATTGTCGGAGTCAAGGTGCTCAACCGGACAGGAACTGGAACACTCACCCAGATTCTCAATGGCATCAACTATGTCATTTCCGTCCGGACTACTTTTAATATCCGCATCATGAATCTTTCACTTGGCAGCATTCCAACAACCTCCTATCTTCAAGACCCCATAGCAACCGCATGCAGGCGCGCTTGGATTCGCGGTATTTTTGTCGTCACTGCAGCTGGGGATACGGGTCCGAGCGGTACGATCAACACACCTGGATATGACCCTCTTCTCATCACAGCTGGCGCCATCAATGACCAGCGCACCATTACAAGAGCAGACGATGTGCCTGCTCTTTATACGAGTGTCAAGCCGACGGTTGACGGAGGCATTAAGCCTGACATCAATGTACCGGGCACCTCACTTGTTTCATTGTTAGCTCCTAACTCATTTTTAGCGCAGAGCTTTCCGCGCAACATCGTACCGCCAAACTATTTTATCTTATCTGGTACTTCTGTTGCTTCAGGCCTCCTATCAGGTATGGCTGCACAAGTGCTGCAGGCGTATCCTAACTTTACACCGGATATTCTAAAGATCCGCTATATCGAGACCTCTACCTACTTTGCCAACGATGTGCCCGGTTACGCTATCCAAACTAAAATTTTAAGGCTGCAGGCAGACATTGTTAGACTCGGAGGATAAACGTCTCGTTTTTTAAACGGAAAAGGAGCTTTCGGCAACGTGCCAAAAGCTCCTTCTTATTCGTTATAGTGTTTGAATACATTCAACGGTATCGTTTCGTGTGTTGTTGACGGCCGATGAAACCGCTGCGGTCTCTAGCCGCGGATCGGGAAAGTCTTCAAAATTCCAGCCTTTTAGCCAGTCTTGACCTTGTTTGGCAGAAAGTACTAGTGGCATGCGATGATGATACGATTGCATAAAGGAATCACTTTCTTTTGTAAGGATTGCACAAGTCGCATGATTATCTTTATTGCTTTTTGACCAGATGCCTGCAAATGCCACAATCTGTTGATCGGTCGCTGTAAATCGGTACGGCTGCTTGTGTCCATTTTCATTGCGCCACTCATAAAATCCGTTCGCGGGGATAAGACAGCGTCTTTGGGAAAAAGAGTGTTTAAAACTTGCTTTCTCAGCTGCCGTTTCTATACGAGCATTGATCAAAGGTTTTCCGCTCCACCCCTCACCTGCCCATTCAGGAACAAATCCCCACTTTATATAACCCGCTCTGTTGCCCTTGCTGCTCGCTACAACGCATAAGATGTCTTGACCTGGAGCGATATTATAGCGCGGTTCGTATAAAAAATCATGGTGTGATAAATCAAACATGTGTAGTAAATACTCTTTCTCGGTATATAGCATATATCTTCCGCACATCTCGAGACCTCCTTCTCAATGCAAATAAACGCAGGGTCCGGCAACACGTACCGGACCCTGAAAAAAGGCATAAATAAAACCAGGGTTCTCGTATCCCTGGCTGGAAAAAGGTAGCTTAAGTATAGCATGTTTTCCTTGTTTCTGCCAAAAGAGAAAGCAGGTTTTGAAAAAAATAAACCTTTTGACTTATGCCTCGTCCCATGGCTTTTTGACTCCAAATTCCTGAGCCAGCCTTTTGCTTTCTTCTCTTCTCTTTTTCCTTGCGACCGCCCGCTCAGAAGCATGGTCATGCAGCCATTTTTCTTCCGGTGTTTCTGGAACAGCTTTCGGAACAGGAACCGGTTTGCCGTCTTCACCGAGCGCGACAAACGTTAAAAAGGACACGGCACACACTTTTCGTTCACCGCTTAACAAATTTTCAGCGATAACTTTTACGAAAACTTCCATCGATGTTTTGTGCGTCCACGTTACGAACGCTTCAAGGCAGACAGCGTGTCCTTCTTTAATCGGATGCAGAAAATCAACTGAGTCGGTAGAAGCGGTGACCACATGCTTGCGTGCATGGCGAATCGCCGCTATCGCCGCCACGTCGTCAATGTAAGCCATTAGCTTGCCGCCAAAAAGTGTTTTATGGTTGTTCGTATCTGGTGGCAGCACGACGGCGGACTTAACCGTGCGGGATTCTTTCACAAACTTTTCATTTTCCATTATCTTTCTTCCTTTCTTTCAACCAGCTCTCATGAGAAGGAGTATGCTACCTTTTTAATGTATAAAAAACCTCCGCTAATCATGCAGCAGAGGTTTTGTTTCTTCTTTATTTTTTCACTACAGCGTGTCCGCCAAACTCATTGCGAAGTGCTGCAACCACTTTTCCGTGGAACGTGTCATCTTCAAGTGAACGGAAGCGCATGAACTGAGAAAGCGCGATTACAGGCGCTGACGCTTGGAAATCAAGTGCCGCTTCAACTGTCCAGATCCCTTCTCCTGAAGAATTCATCACACCGCGGATATCTTCAAGCTTCGGCTGTTTCGAGAACGCATTAATCATAAGCTCCATCAGCCAGCTGCGGATAACCGAACCGTTGTTCCACACTTTTGATACCGCTTCATAATCGTAATCAAAATCACTTTTATCTAGAATTTCGAACCCTTCCCCAATCGCCTGCATCATACCGTACTCGATGCCGTTGTGAACCATTTTCAAGAAATGTCCGCTACCTGCACGCCCTGTGATCATGAAACCATCAGGAACAGAAATGCTCTCATACATAGGTGCAAGGTAGTTTACCGCATCCTCGTCTCCGCCCATCATCGCGCAAATACCGTTGCGAGCGCCTTCTGTACCGCCGCTTGTGCCCACATCAACTAAGTGAATGCCATCCGCTTTTAGTTCTTCATAGCGGCGAAGTGTATCTTTGTACATCGAGTTTCCAGCATCAATGATGATGTCACCTTCTGTTAGGTGCTGCTTTAATTCAGAGATAACGGAATCTACAATTTTACCAGCTGGAACAAGCAAAATGACCGCTCGGCGTCCTGTGAACGCAGCAGAAAGTTCCGCAAGAGATGATACGCCTTTCGCACCTTTTGATGCGATGTCGTTCACGGTATCTTGATTTGTGTCTGTCGCAATAACGGTATATCCTTTATCCAGCATGTTCTGTGCAATATTAAAGCCCATTTTCCCAAGGCCGACTAAACCGATTTCCATTGCTATTCCTCCATTTATGTAAGTTTCTTCAGCATTTGATAAATTTTATTATTCCACTTTTTCTCTAGCGGTAACCTACCAAACACCACACTGATTTATACCTTATCGAAAAACGAAGGAAAAGACAACAATCGTGGTATAGAAAAGCATAAGTTTTCTCATGACATCCCATTTTATAGGTAAGGAGGTGAGAATATGGCCAAGAAAAGTGCTGGAAAGGGACAAAGAGCGTCCAGCGTCAACCCACAGGGAATGAGCCCTGATGCGGAGTTCGCAAAAGAACCTCACACGAAACTAGAAGATACTGCCAAAAAGAAAAACACGAAAATGTAAAGGTTGGGGTCCGGTACCTTTTCTCTTCGCAGCTGACTTAAGCGTGGTTGAAAAGAAAAGTGTACCGGACCCCTGCTATTTAAAAAGGGCAAGAATGTCCAAACACATTTTTCATTGTTGACATACTTTATAGGAAAACATGTGAAAGGAAGTTTTCCTGTAATGCGTAAAATCATTATGTTGGCGTTAATCGGACTTGTCGCTCAATTAATTGACGGTTCTTTAGGCATGGCCTACGGTGTAACGTCCACCACTTTGTTGCTATGGTATGGCTTAAGCCCTGCTTTAGCGTCTGCGTCTGTTCATCTTGCGGAGGTGGTCACGGCTGGTGCATCTGGACTCTCTCACTGGAAGTTTGGAAACGTTGATAGACGGATTGTCAAAAAACTTGTCATCCCCGGGTCACTCGGTGCGTTTTCTGGTGCTGCGCTGTTGTCTTCTATTCCAGCACATTTAGCAAAGCCCTTTATCTCCATCTTTTTATTGTCTCTTGGTGTATATGTCATTTTGCGCTTTGTTTTCTTTAAGAAACAAGAGGACTTGGCCAAAGAAAATCACACGGCTGAGCTTCCTGTACGAAAATGGTATACCCCGCTCGGGTTTTTCGCAGGATTGCTGGATGCGACAGGCGGCGGAGGCTGGGGACCGATTACGACCCCTGTTTTGTTATCGCAAAAAGGGATGAAGCCGAATAAAGTCATCGGTTCGGTTAATTTTAGCGAATTTGCTGTTGCCTTGTCTGCGTCTGTAGGATTCTTTATCTTTATCGGTTTTGAGTCGCTGCAATGGCAAATTGTCGTTTTCATGATGCTTGGCGGTGTCATCGCGGCTCCTATCGCGGCTTATATTGTGAAAAAGATGAGAACCGAACTGCTTGGCGTTCTTGCCGGCGGTTTGATCATCCTTACGAATTTGAGGACCATTTTAAAAGAATTTGCCGGTGTTTCGGTTGGAGAACCCCAAATCCTGCTCCCACTCCTTCTTATCTGGCTGCTGCTTATCGTCAGAGCCGTTCGAAAAGGATAACCTTTAGTGAGGGTCCGGTACTTTCACATATGATCTGAGTCACAATGCGGTGAAAAAGCAGAAGGTACCGGACCCCAACCAACTTATCAATACGCACTCATCAACTTAGATTTGGTGAAATACGGAAAGTCGACCGAACAAAGGCGTCAGTCGCCCGCGGATATGATTTTTCAGCCGCGTATCCTCGGATTACGTCCGCGCTTACGCATAAGTCAGCCGCAAACTTGTCGAATTCGCCAGCAAACGCTTCATCCATACAAAAAGCCGTCTCAAAAGTGTCGTTTCCATGACCTTCTGTGACGGCTTTTTTACTTTACAAATTATTTTGAAGCTTCAAGAGCCGAAACTTTCATCGTTCGCGTGTCTTCGTTGCCTCTCAGCACTTTCCAACCATATAAAACGATCAACAACAGTGAAATTCCGCCATAGAGAACGGCCATATGCTGTATGCCGAGCGTGTCGAGGAAATAACCGGTCATGATCATGAATAGCGGAAACATAAGGCTTTCAATCATCCGCTTAAATGAAAAGAAACGGCCATGAAATTCTTGCGGTACTTCTACTTGAAAAATGGTATTGGAAACCGGAAAATAAACACCGACAGTCAGTCCGAATAACGCGAACGAAACAAACGGCATCCAATGAATAGTTGAAAAATAAAGCGTGAGCTGAGAAATCGCTACAAGCGTGACGGCTCCTAAAAGGACCGGTACAATCGCACGCTGCTTCAGGAATCTGTTTAAAATGACCGAACCAAGAAAGACAGCGGCTCCTTCGACCATATAAAGCGTTCCTTTTATGGATGGATTATTCTGAAGTTCAGATATCTCGATAATCATCAAATTGAACCCAGCTAAAAACAAATAGGGCACGATGACGAGAAGAAATGGCGTTATAATAGCAGGATGTGCTTTGAATATAGGAAACACTTCTTTAAATCTTGATCTATTTTTATTCGTTGTGCTCGCCTTCTCTTCCTTATGCTCGTTTACCTTTAGAAAGGTTAAGCAAACAAACGTCGCGATATATGCGATTAATGTAATCAAGTAAAGTGAAAACAAGCTTACCTTTACGAGCATGAACCCAGCCAGCGCAGTCCCGGCAATTCGGCTTACCGTCATCATATTCTGAAGCAGAGCATTGGCTCCAAGCAGCTGTTCCCTTTCAAGGATGAGCGGCAAAAGAGCTTGAAATGCCGGCATAGTGAACGAGGCGGCAGCCCCCATAAACACGTTATATAGCAGCATCCACCAGACGGATCCGGTCTTAATTGCCGCGAACATGAAGAATACGGCAAATATTCTTACAAAACTAGACAATACAATAATGTTCTTTTTCGGCGCTTGATCGACTATCCTTCCAGCTAGAGGTGCTAATATCACGGCCATCAAAATGCCCACGATCAAGAACAGCGACTGATAAAAGGATGATTCGATATTCTGCTGTAAAAACTCAAGGTTGCCGATAATGCCAAACCAGAATCCGACATCAACGATCAGTGTGCCACCTAATATTAAAAGGAAGTTCTTGTTTTTCCACATATGCATTCTTCTTTCTTATCTGCTAATTTTCAAACCACAATATGCCAATTGTTCCTGCACCGACATGTACACCAATGGCGGGACTTAACTGACCGAGCGTAACGTCCATTCCATACTTTGCTGTCAGCAGCTGCTGCCATTTTTCTGCTTTTTCCTTGTCACCACTATATACAACACTTACGCCAGAAAGGGTTGCGCACCGTTCATACGAATCATCGAACAATGCAAAAACGCGCTCATCCGCCTTTTTTTGTGTGCGAACCTTTTCAAGCGGAACGAGGGAGCCTTCATCAAAGGTGAGAATCGGTTTAATTTGAAGCAGATTACCTAGGAAAAAGCTTGCTCCAGAAAGTCTCCCTCCTTTATGAAGCTGGTCCAAATTCCCTACACAAACGATGCCTTTTACGCGATCGGCCATATCGGAAAGCTTACTGGCAATCTGTTCAGGTGCTAGACCATCCTTTTGCCATTCAATTCCTGAATAAAGAAGGTGGTTCATTGCATCTGACGTTATTTTGGAGTCAACGATATGCAGCGGGAAGCCTGCCATCTCAGCACCAATTCTAGAACTGTTCAACGTACCGCTCAGTTTGCCTGATACATGAACGGCTATACCGCAGTCATATTCCTTCTTTAAATTCTCGTAATATTGCGCGAACTCTGCAGGTGAAGGCTGACTAGTCGTAGGCTGCTGAGAATCACGATTAAGCTTTTCATAAAATTCATCTACTGAAATATCAATACCGTCTTTATAAATTTCTTCGCCAAATATAACAGAGACTGGTATAACGTGTATATGATGCTCTGAGGCTTTATCAAAAGAGAGACAGCTTGTACTGTCTGTAATCCACGCTATGTTTTTTCGTGTCATATTCCTACCCCCTTTTCTATAATCTATTTGCTAAACACATGGAAATATCCTTTTTTCTTGAAAAACCGGGCACGTGACATATAATGGAATAATACATAAAGTGCAAAATAAATAGATTAGGCATTCACATCTATTTTTAGATAATTTATACTATTATCAATAACAGTACATATTACTATTATCATTGCATATGGTGTGTGCCGTTAGCAGCATTTTGTATGGGGGGACTATTATTATGAGAGGATTGGCCAGCGACTTACTACTAGACATCGAACGGCTGGAATCAGCATACAACGAAATTCTGGAAGTGCTGAAACCTGAAATTTGGGAAGAAGAAGAAGTAACTGCTACCCAGTTTCATATTTTGAAAACGTTAATCAAAAAAGAAAAATGGACAGTGACCGAAATCGCTGATGCGATGCGAGTCCGTGCAAGCGCTACAACCGTCATTATTGACAGACTCGTCAAGCGCGGCCTTGTTAATCGTTATCGCTCTGATCTAGACCGTAGAATCGTTTACGTTGAAATTAATCCTGATGGCAAAGACACATACGAGCGCATCAATTCTAAACGAAACAGTGTCTTGATGAAATACATCTCACAGCTGCCAGAATCCACGCTGGTTCAATTAGTCTCTTCTTTTGAACAATTAGCTGCCGTCATTAAAAACAAATAAGCCTATTCAATATCCAGCATCGATCATGCTGGATTTTTTTATACGTAAAATACCTTAACATCACAGCCAATCGTACGATATAACCGTTAGACAACTTTACAAACTTTACAAAAAGGATAACGATTATGGCCAAAATAAAAAGACTGGAACTGCTGCTGCTTTCCATTAACTCAAAACAGCATTTTACATTAAAAGAGCTTGCGGAAGAATTTCAAGTGTCGACGCGGACGATTCAGCGCGATCTTATTCAGCTTACAGAAATGGGCCTGCCTATCGTATCCGAATTCGGTCCAAATGGCGGATATCGGCTAGAAAATGACCGTATCTTGCCGCCTGTCGGATTGACTGAAATGGAGGCACTAGCACTGCTTCATGCGGCTGATCCACACCTTCATGACTCATCACCTTGGAAGAACCCTGCCAGATCAGCCTATCGCAAGCTATTGGAATTCTTGCCACAGGATGCAAAAGAACTATTATTGCAGCGCCAAGATAGAGTCATGTTCCAAACGCCGCTTCCTGTTCATTCCGATTTTGTGGATCTTGTGATTGAGGCTTCCGTTAAGCAGAAAGTCATTTCTTTAACGACCAAAGATGGCATGAGCAACATACAGCCAATCGGCATTTTTTCCTTAAACGGCAGCTGGTACTGTCCAGCGTATTGTTTTACGAAAGAAGACTTTACCATTCTCTCTTTAAAAACTATACAGGCCGCATCTATCATTCAAGATGTGTCAGGTCCCAAAAACTTTCAAAACGTGACCATTTTAAATTGGGTACACACTATTGCATCACCTTCCCAGACGTTCCTTCATGTTCACCTTACATTGGAAGGAGCCTATTCGGTGTCGCTGCATCCTGTATTATCACAGCTTCTAACGATACATCCTGATGGTACTGGTGAAATCAAAGGAACTGTATTAAACGAATGCTTGCCGCTCATCTCAGACTGTATCACAGGACTTAAAGATGACGCCACGCTGCTCTCTCCTGTTTATCTAAGTAATGAGGGACAAACGGTTCAGATCGGTGGATTGGAGTCTGCTAAAGCATCGGTACTATAATACTGTGAGAAAAGAGTTTTTCATAAATAATGCTTTAAACACATAAAATGCCATGATTTGGAGTATAATAGATATATTCCAAATAAGGGGGTTCCCTATGGCCTTTTTCTCCAAACAGCAAGCTGAACCTGTACCTGATGTCGAAACGAAAGTATGGTCTTGTTCGAGCGAGTCCTGTTCTTGCTGGATGCGCGAGGACTATTCGCTTCATAAAACGCCGGACTGTCCGATCTGCAAGTCCGAAATGAAACAGGAAGTAAGGATGCTCCCCGAATTAAAATAATGATCGAAGCTTATGTGAACATACTGCCCGGTGAATAACTGGGCACAGAGCCGGGAAAACTAATCCCGGTTCTTTTTTTTTACTTTGAAAAAGCATAACTTTTAACTGTGAGGGAAACGATGATTCAGCAAAAAGTTACCGAGGGACGTATAAGATAAAGCTTGTCATCAGCCAAGCTTTCTTTAACTTTCACGGCGGTGTATGTCATCACTGAGTACACAGATTAAAACGACTATTTAAGAAAGCGGGTATCTTTATGACAGCTATGATTTTCATGGTTAGTGCATTTGTCTCCCTTCTCATGATTGGCTGTGCGATCCGTTTTCCCTATTTGGTGCGGGTATATAGCGGACTAGCCTTTTTGTCACTTCTAACAGCGGGAAGCCTCTTAAGTGTCACGATACTGAATGTAATGCGTGAGGGAGAAGTATTTATGACGACTGTCCATCGCGTTTTGCTCTCTCGTTTGTTTTTGATAGGTATTGGTTATTCTGGACTTTATGCCCTAGTCATGACCGGTTTATGTTTCATACACCCGAGAACGGGTAAACACCCTATAGACTAAAAGGAGGTAATTCAACTATGCAAACACCAAACACAACGAATACACACCCATATGAAGGGCAGTTCACACAAGACAACCACTCATCTTCAACAAAAGGAACCGGCTTTAGCACAGGAATGCTGGTTGGAGGCCTTATTGGAGCAGCAGCCGCTCTCTTGTTCGCACCCAAAACAGGAAAAGAAATGCGTGATTCTTTAGTATCACAATCTTCCAATTTAATGGACAAGACGATGCAAGTAAAGGATGAGGCCATGCTTCATGCTCAGTTAGGCGCAATGGATGCGAAAGATAAGGTATCGAATATGAGTACCACAGCTTCTTCAGCCGTAACAAGCTTGAAAGAAAAAGCTGGGAACCTTTCCATTTCTGCCAAACAGAAACTTCAGGAAGCAAAATCTCAGACTTCTGCGAATGAGGGAAGCGATCCTATGAACACAGCTGGCAGCGTACCTGACACGTCCAGCCCCTATTCTTCCGCTGCAAATGCTCAGGCTACGAAACAAGGATAACCTAGATAATAAGTAAGGCGGCAGACAAACTGTGCCGCTTTTCTTATTTCACCATGTACAGCAGCAACACACATGCTATTCACTTTGGATGGCTTACTTCATGCATCGCACACTTGTGAGTAGACTCCTAAAAAAAGTGCAAGCCGTCTCAAAAGGTCGTGGAAACGACACTTTCGAGACGGCTTTATTATTGTATTTGAGAGGGTTCGCGGGGGCATTCGACAAAAGTACGGCTAACTATTGTGAAGAACGGGCGAAATTCAAAGTCACGCGGCTTCAAAATTATATTCTCGGGCGACTACCGTCTCCACTTGGTTATTATTCCACTTTTATCCATATACGATACACGACTATATAGTTGAGCTTGATGCACCTAATCAAAAAAGATGCCCCGTAAGTTATGGGACATCCTCCACTTTATTTTATACCCACCACATTTGTGCGGGCTGTTCTGATATTAAAATAGACTGCAGGTTTTTCACGGCACGTGTGAAGCCTTCCTCTATGCTCATAATGGGGTCTTCGTGTTCGATGCTGACAACATAGTCATACCCAAACGTTCGAAGAGCACTCATCATATCGCTCCATTCCTGTACGCTGTGGCCGCAGCCGACTGAACGGAAGCTCCATGCACGCGTCTGCACTTCACCGTATGGCTGCATGTCTGTTAGACCGAACATGTTCACGTTATCTTGATCAATGTACGTATCCTTTGCATGGAAATGATGGATGGCACCAGCTTTCCCAAGTATTTTAATCGCTGCGACAGGATCAATTCCCTGCCACCAAAGATGGGAAGGATCAAGGTTTCCACCGACAGCATCACACGTTTCTTCACGAAGCTTTAGCAGCGTGTATGGTGTGTGAACGAGGAAACCGCCATGAAGCTCGAGGCCGATTTTCACACCGTGATCCTTTGCGAATTGGCCCCATGTACGCCAGTACGGAATGAGCTTTTCTTCCCACTGCCACTTCAGCACATCGCCATATTCGTTCGGCCAAGGCGCGACAGGCCAGTTCGGCGCCTTCGCGTTCTCGTGATCGCCTGGTACACCCGAAAAACAGTTCACGACTGGAACGCCCATCAAACCGGCGAGCTCCACTGTCTTAACAAACGTGTCATGTGATTCTTGAGCAAACTGCTGATCAGGTGAAAGAGGGTTGCCATGGCAGCTAAACGCTGAAATTGTCAAGCCGCGCTTTTCCACTTCGTTTAAATAGTTGTTGCGTTTTTCTTCGGATGACAACAGTTCATCCAGCGGGCAATGCGCGTTTCCTGGGTAGTTTCCTGTTCCAATTTCAACGGCTTGCACTCCTGCCGCTTTTACATAATCCAGCATTTCTGTAAACGACTTGTCTGCAAACAAAACTGTAAATACGCCTAGTTTCATAGGTTACACTCCTTCTTTTTGAAGCAGCTTCACACTTGTTCCCTTTTCGCTGCTTTCATAAATGGCTTCAATTACCTTAGAGACTTCGAGTGCCTGATCCGCTGTTACGAGCGGTTCTGCGGTTCCTAAACAGCTGTCCACAAAGTTCTCCGCCTGCGGTATGCCAGGTTCATCATCTCCTGGTATCCAGTCCGCTTTCGTTGAACTTAAGATGCCGTATTTCGTTTCGTACACTTCAAAAGGAAAGACATTGATACCGCCTTTATCGCCAGAGATGCTCACCATCTCGGCATCTTCTTTAATGTTGGCCGCCCAAGATGTTTCAAACAGCATTGTCGCGCCATTCTCCAGGCGAAGATAGGCGGTTACATGATCATCCACCTCAAATGTCTTAGGATCGAATGCACCCCATTGGTTCACCGGGCTAGGCTGTTTGCTTAATACGTTATACGCTTTCCCAGTCACTTCTGCCACCTTTGGGCTCCCCATCAGCCAAAGTGACAAATCAAGGAGGTGGCAGCCATAGTCGATCAAACTACCGCCGCCTTGCAGCTCTTTGTTCGTGAACACACCCCATCCCGGAACCTTCCGGCGGCGAAGTCCCTGAACCCGCACAACGAGCGGATTGCCGACATCTCCTGAATCCATCACTCTTTTTGCCGCTGAAGCTTCTTTCATGTAGCGATAATGGTAGGCGATAGAAAGAATCTTTCCAGACCGCTTTTGTGCAGCGATCATGTCTTCACACTCCGCAACCGTCATCGCCATCGGCTTCTCACACAACACATGCTTGCCGGCGTCCAGTGCTGCTACCGTTATGTCTCTATGAAATTTGTTCGGTGTTGCAATCATAACCGCATCGACGTGTTCCCACATGTCTTGATACTTTGTAAAATAGTACGGTATGTGAAATTTTGTAGCAGCCTCTTTGGCCGTTGTTTCGTTGACGTCACTGACAGCGGTGATGACCGCTTTTTCTCCAAAAGATTGAAAAGCAGGGATGTGGCGGCCCTGTGCGATGCCGCCGCTCCCTATGATGCCGATTCTCACTTGTTTCATTATGCCAAAACTCCTGCTTTCACTTTTGCGATGATTTTCTTTTCGTTTGACTCGAGTGCCGCGAGGACGACCGCAAGTGAACGCTTTCCTTCCTCACCTGAAATGAGCGGCTCGGTATCGTTCTCTACGGCTTCAACAAACTTCTCGATCACATGCGAGTTGTTCTGTCCGCCGCTGTCGTTCGTTTGAATCTGGCCAAGCTCATAGCGCACGACTGAACCATCTGTATATTGAGCGATTAACGAATACTGTGGATCATCTTCCAAGCGAAGGATTCCCTTTTCGCCATAAATGACAGTAGAGTTATCTTCTTTCGCTGTGTACGACCAGCTTGCCGCCAGTGTGCCGATAATCCCGCTCTCTGTTTTCAGCGACAGCACCGCCGTATCGTCAACCGTTGAAAATTCTTTAGCGCTCGTTTCAACAAATGCAGCAACCTCTGTAACTTCTTCGCCTAAAATGTAGCGAATCAGGTCTGTCTTATGGACGCCAAGGTCCCCCATCGCTCCGATAAACGCTTCGTCTTTGCGGAAAAACCACGAATCCGCACCGTCTACACTCCACGCCTCAGGTCCCGGATGGCCGAACGCTGTACGGAAGCTGTATACTTTGCCAAGCCCTCCGCCCGCAATGATTTCACGAGCCTTTTCGTGTGATGGAACAAACCTCTGGTTGTGCCCGATCATCAGCTTCTTCCCATTCTTCTGAGCAGCCGCGATCATCTGCTCCGCTTCCTCAAGCGATGTTGCCATCGGCTTTTCGCAAAGCACATGCTTGCCTGCGTTCAATGCGTCAACCGTTACAGGCGCATGCAGATAGTTTGGCGTACAGACACTTACCGCTTCTATCGTTTCATCTGCAAGCAATTCTTTGTAATCGCTGTACACTTTTCCGCCATATTCAGCCGCCGCTTTAATGGCGCGCTCTTCTACCTTGTCACACACGGCCACGATCTCAACGCCTTGATGTGCCGCGTACTCCGGCAAATGGCGGTGGTTCGCTATACTGCCGCATCCAATAATTCCAACTTTTAATGTCATTTGTTATTCCTCCTTTTATTTCGCCGCAATGGCTTCCAATGGTTTGGCGTTTCCATAAACAGGCTTCACACTGCCTGTCGGCGCTGCCCAGGCAACACCGTTCGTAATGACTTTTTGAATGTCACGGTTGTGATACGTTGGGTACGTTTCATGTCCCGGACGGAAGTAAAAGATTTTTCCTTTGCCGCGTGTGTATGTACAGCCTGAACGGAACACTTCGCCGCCCTCAAACCAGGAGACAAACACAAGTTCTTCGGGTGATGGAATATCAAAATGCTCGCCGTACATTTCTTCTTTTTCGAGCTCGATATATTCCCCGATTCCGTTTGCGATCGGATGAGCCGGATTGATGACCCACAACCTCTCCTTCTCGTCAGCCTCGCGCCATTTTAAATCACACGTTGTGCCCATCAACACTTTAAAGATTTTGGAAAAGTGTCCAGAATGAAGGACAACAAGACCCATGCCGTCAAGCACGCGCTGCTTCACTTTTTCCACGATTTCGTCCTGTACTTCATCATGCGCGATATGGCCCCACCAGACAAGGACATCTGTGCTGTTGAGAACTTCGTCCGTCAATCCATGCTCCGGCTCATCCAGCGTAGCGGTATGCGCATCGTATCCAGCTTCTAAAAGAAACGCAGCGATAGCTGAATGGATGCCTTGTGGATATACGGCTCTTACCTCCGGGTTCTTCTGTTCGTGTCTGTTTTCGTTCCATACGGTTACTTTCATCAACCATGTCTCCTCTCAAGTTTACGTAAACGTTTACTGTGCTGCTAAATAAAAAAATCACTTCATCCTTTTGACTGTCTGTCTTTCAACAATCGTGAATGGCAGATACATGCTTTTTGCTTCTAGCTCTTTTTCCTTAATTAGTGCTGTGAGCATCTCACCGGCTTTTTCACCCATTTTAACAAGCGGCTGTGAAACAGTAGTGAGCGGCGGATAACACATTTCTGAAATTTTTAAATTGTCATACCCGATTATCGAGAGCTGATCAGGGACGCTGATTCTCAGCTGATGGGCAGCGGACATGGCGCCGATAGCCAGTTCGTCACTGGCTGCGAAAACGGCGGTCATTTCTGGAAACTGATGAAGCAGCTTCGGCAATGACTGCTGTCCGTCGTTAAAACGGTATCCTTCATTGGTGACCAACATTTTATCGATGAATGGCAGGCTGTGCTTTGTGAGCGCCGCTTTGAAACCTTCCATTCGGGGCACACCGGCGATTGGATCATAGTTGCTTCCGCCAATCATGCCGATCTGACGGTGGCCGCGGTGGATCAAATACTCAGTCGCACGATATGCTCCTTCAAAGTCGTTCACTCTGACAAATGGAAGGTTATGCTTCTGGCTCGCCGTTGATACAAGGACAACCGGCACGTTCATTTCTTTAAAGATTTCAGCATATTCGTCCTTAATGTCTTCACTCGCAAAAATGACGCCGTCCACGCGCTTCTCCTGAAGCAGCCTCAAGTATTTGAGCGTCCGGCTTCCGCTCGATGCGGTGTTGCAGACGATCACGCTGAAGCCGGCTTCATGAGCAGCACGTTCGACGCCCTCTAGCACTTCGGAGGAAAGCATGCCAGAAACATTCGGGAACAGAACACCTATAGTCTGGGTTCTTCTGTTGATCAGGCCCCTCGCTACCGCATTCGGCTGATAGCCAAGGTCAGCAATCGCCGCCGTCACCTTTTTCTTAGTGTCTTCTGAATAGCCTGGCAGACCGTTTAAGATGCGGGATACGGTCGCAATGGAAACGTTTGCTTTTTTGGCTACATCTTTAATCGTGGGATTCATCCCTATACCTGCTCTCTATTTACGTAAACGTTTACTTTCATAGCTTCAATTTAGCAGTAAGCCCTTACATTGTCAAATAAAAAAATGATGAAATACGGTTTGCAAGATTAGGATTAAAGAAAGAGGGAAATTATGAATTAGCAAGCATAAATGGAGGGAAAACCATGTCGTTCAAGCATTCTTTTTTCAGATACGCAGCCGCCATTATTATGATCCTTCTTATCCTTTATCTTTTTGGCAAGATCGACTATCTCGTCAACTTTTTCCGGTTGATCATTTCTGCCGTTTTCTTTCCCCTTCTCATTTCTTTTCTGCTGTATTACCTGCTTCGCCCTTTTGTCCGATTGCTTCAACAAAAACAAATTCCAAAGGGGCTCGCCATCTCTTTTGTCTTTGCCCTTTTATTTATTTTATTAAGCACCATTTGGAGTGCTTCTGCTCCTATCGTCGCTAAACAGCTTTCAGGAATCTCTGCTGACTTCCCGAGAAAAATCGGCGAAGCAACGGAACAGACTGGCACGATGATCACAGGAGCGAACTCGTTTATCGACAGCAAGAAGCTTGCCAAAAGCGCGACTGAACGACTGGAGAAATTCACCTCGTCTGTCGGAAAAGATGTGACCGCTCTCATTTCCATGCTGACAGATATTGCTCTCGTCCTTGTGGTCGTGCCATTTATTCTCTTTTATCTATTAAAGGATGATGAAAAGTTTTTCCGCTACTGCCACAACATCGTTCCGAAGCATCTGGAAACAGAGCTGTCATCTATCTTGCGAGATATTGATGCGACGATGGCCTCTTACATCAAAGGCCAAATAATCGTAGCGGTTTTCGTCGGCATTTTCATGTATGCCGGCTACTTGATCATCGGGCTTAAATTCGCCCTTATCCTCGCCCTGTTTGCGGTGCTCACAAACGTCATACCGTTTCTCGGACCGTTTATCGGTGTATTCCCCGCACTGCTAGTAGCCATCATTCAAGATCCATTCATGGCTGTAAAAGTAGCGATTGTTACCTTGATCGTGCAGCAGGTGGAAGGAAATATTCTCTCGCCGAACATTATGGGCAAGCAGCTGAACATTCATCCGCTCACGATCATATTAATCGTCTTGATAGCAGGCGCAGTCGGCGGCTTTATCGGCCTATTGATCGCTGTACCGGCCTACGCTCTAATGAAAACATTAATTAGCAGTCTATATCGCTTATATTTGCTGTACAATCCGCCTGAGGTAAAGAGCGATCTTTTATAAGCATGATGAAAGGAAGAAATTTCATGAGCAAACAGCCATTCGTGAAAAAACGGACACTTCGGCAGAAAATTTCAGGCCATATCACTTCATGCAAGCCTGCTGTATTGAAATTTGCACGGTTTGGCTACACAGCCAAAGGCATCGTATATATGCTGATTGGCATTCTCGCGCTTTTGGCCGCTACTGGTTTAAAAGGCAAACTGACAAGTCAGGAAGGAGCCATGTACACACTGGCTAAGCAGCCGTTCGGCCCTGTTTTGCTCATTATCCTTGCAGCCGGCCTTGCCGGATACACCTTATGGCAGATCATCCGTGCTTTATTTGATCCCGAATGCCCCAATCCTACCTGGAAAAGGTGGTTCAACCGTATCGGCTATCTGTTCATTGCTGGCATCTACACGACCCTTTGCATTAGCGCCCTTCGTATTTTGTTTCGCGCAAGAGTGGATACTTCGGATAAAGGCTATCAGACACTATCTGAAAAAATGCTGTCACAGCCTTTCGGACAGCTCATTATTGGCCTAGCAGGTCTCGTTTTCATCATTATCGGTTCGGTTATGCTCTTTCAAGCGGTATCGGGAAGGTTTAAGAAGAAATTCAAAAAGAACGAAATGAACAAAGAGGAATGGCGCTGGAGCGGTTATGTCGGCACTTTCGGCATGTCCGCTAGAGCTGTCGTTTTTGTGATCATCGGAATATTTCTTATCCGCACCGCCTATACCTCAGACCCAAAAGAGACGAAAGGGCTAGACGGCGCTCTAGCGGAGCTCGCTTCTCAGCCATACGGCCCCCTTCAGCTCGGTATCGTCGCACTTGGCTTCATCTCTTATGGTGTCTATATGTTCGCACATGCCCGGTATAGAAGGCTTCAAAACAACTGACCATTTAAAAAACACGCGGAAGCTCTTTTCTCGAGCTTCCGCGTGTTTTTATGTTTCCGTTCGAAGCGTTCTTTCGTTCGGAAGGAACAGTGTGAACAGGCCAAATAGCGGCAGAAAACTGACAAGCTGCATCATAGCAGAGATGCTGGTGATGTCTGATATTTTGCCAAGCACAACCGAACCTAGCGCCCCCATGCCAAACGCGAGCCCAACGATGAGGCCCGATACCATGCCGATTCTGCCCGGCAGCAGTTCTTGTGCATAAACGACCGTAACGGCAAAGCTTGTGTTAATAATGAATCCGATGAGAAACAGCAGCGGGAAAATGATCCACAGGTTAGCATGCGGCAAAAAAAGCGCGAGCGGTGCTGTGCCGGTTATAGACCAAAAGATAAGATTCTTTCTTCCAATTCTGTCTGCGATCGGTCCCCCCGCAAACGTACCGAGAACACCTGCAGCCATATAGACGAATAAATAGACTTGAGCCTGCGTGATGGAAAGGCCATAACCGTCAATCAAGTAAAACTGATAAAAGTTGCTGATGCCTGAAAAATAAAAAGAACGGGCGAAAACGAGAAAGATGATGATGCCGATCGCAAACGCCACTTTTTTCTTAACAGAGGAAACGGCAGCAGCAGGCTTATTTTGCCCTGCCGGCTTCTGAATACTCAACAGCTGCTGGCTGTACCAGCTTGATACATACATCAGCACAAAGATAGCTATTGCTGCAAGTGAGGTAAACCAGATCGCACCATGCTGACCGAACGGAACAAAAATAAGAGCGGTCATGATCGGGGCGAGCGAGCTGCCCGTGTTGCCGCCCACTTGATAGATCGACTGCGCAAGGCCTCTCCTGCCGCCTGCCGCCATGTAAGCAACTCGCGAACCTTCCGGGTGAAAAACGGCTGATCCAAGTCCGATTCCAATGACCGACAAGATGATCATCTCGAACGACGTAGAATAAGCGATGCCGATCATCCCCAGCAAGCTCGCTCCCATTCCGAGCGGAAGGATATACGAACTTGTAGACTTATCAGTATACCAGCCTACTAGAGGCTGCATCACAGAGGATGTCATATTCAGCGTAAACGCAATCCATCCTAGCTGCGTGAACGAAAGCTTCATAGACTCTTGCAAAATAGGAAAGATCGCAGGAATGACAGCCTGCATCGAATCGTTGAGCAAATGGACGAAGCTGATCGCAAAAAGAATGGGGTAAATCGTTGCAGGTGTGCGGTAATCCTGACTTTTAAAAGAAGCTGTACCCATGTTAATGCCTTCTTTCACTTCTGTAGTGTGTTGACCACAGCATACAACAAAACAGGGGAAAGTTGGAAACATAATGCTTGTGCGGCATAGTGCTGGGGGTACGGTACCATTTTGTTCTATACCAAGTCGTGTCTAATAGGTACATGAGTGGTACCGGACCCCATCATACCACCACAAAAATAGAGGAAATCTCCAAATCACGAGATTTCCTCTTCCTTACATGCTAAATTTCCCTCTATATTTTTTCGATAACTTTATCCACGATGCCATAATCAAGCGCCTGCTGTGCTGACATGAAATAATCACGGTCCACGTCTTTCGCTACTTTATCGAGCGGCTGGCCGGATCGTTCGGAAATAATGCTGTTCAGCAGCTCTCTTGTCTGTAAAATGCGTTTAGCATGTATCGCCATATCAGAAGCCTGCCCTTGTGTACCGCCGAGAGGCTGATGAATCATCACTTCTGCGTTAGGAAGCGCATATCTCTTCCCCTTAGCACCGGCAACTAGAAGCACGGCTCCCATCGATGCCGCCATGCCGATGCAAATGGTGGATACGTCTGGCTTTATATATTGAATGGTGTCATAAATCGCTAGCCCTGCTGTAACAGAACCGCCTGGAGAGTTGATGTAAAGGGAAATATCCTTCTCCGGGTCATCGGCTGCAAGAAATAGAAGCTGTGCCACGATCGAGTTGGCTACATTATCATCGATCGGACTGCCGAGCATAATAATTCTGTCTTTTAAGAGCCTGGAATAAATGTCATACGACCGCTCACCTCGGTTTGTTGATTCTACAACCATTGGTATTAAATTCATGATTCTTTTCCTCCTTCAAATGGATGTTATGCAGCTTTAGCCTGCAGTTTATTTTCCGTAATCTGGCCAAAACCGGATGTAATATAAATAATTTCGGCAGGCTTTACGCCCGGTGATGAAATTTCAATATGTGTACGGAACGCTTCATCCTGACTGCCAGTGCTTTCCCTTGACGGAAAAGCCACCACATTATTGTCTTCCCTTTTCTCGTTATTCTCCCAAACGATCTTCTTTTCCTCTTTTATTGAATGATTCATCATTGCGGCCTCCTTTAGGTCTTGGATAGACGGCTATGGATACTTGATACGGTACAGACTGCTCGTTTTCTCTAGCCTGATAATGCTGAATAAGCTTTTTCAGCAGTTCGCTGTACTCTTTCATAAACTGATTGCGCTGCTGTTTGCTGCTCAGCTGAATGACTGCTTCCATTATCGCTGTTGGCACTTCTTCTTCATCCGCTTGTTCCATAAGAGCAGCTGTATCAGACTTGATTTTTTCTGTAAAGGCCAGCACATGAGCGAGCGCGGACTGGTCTTTCAATTTCTGTATAGTTTCCTGAGGCATGCCAAGGGAGTCGGAGAGAACAAAGGATTTACCGGCAACCTGATACAGGACCTCCACAAGATTTCGGACATTTCTCGTACCCGCTCGATAAACGAGTCCAACTTTCTCAAGCGCCTTCAAATGATAATTCAGCTTCTGCGGTGATTCGTTCATCTCTTTCGCCAGTTCAGTTGCAGACGCGGGTTCTTTCAGCAAGCTGATCAGCGCTGAACGCACAGGATGCAGCATAGCAGCGGCCTGCTCGGGCTCTGTGACAAGAAACGTCTCTTTAATGATTTTCGGCTTCACCTCATCACCTCACATAAAAATTATTCTTTACGTACAAATATATTATTATGATAGGCTCTTCCTTGTCAAAAAATACCCTATTTTTTTTGATTCAGTTCTGCTTGGGGTACGGTACGTTAATGAACGCTGCTGCAGCCGCAATTATTATATGTATTTCTAGAATGATCTCATGTGCTATTGTTCTTCATTCCAAAATAACAGCCATCTAAACAAAAAAGAAACTTCAGCTGAAGTCAGTCATGGTCCTAAGTGCAAAAAAAAACCGGCGACATCAGTCACCGGCTTTCAGCCAAAGATGGCCAGGACGAGGAAAAGAAGGCTCATAAACAGGTTGAACCAGAATTCTGTTTTTTGTTTGAACACGTACCTTTCCAGCGTCCTGAACGAAAACACTCCTACAAAGATGGAAAACAATACAGCAGGGCTTCCCCAATGCTGGCCATTGTAAATCGCAAGCAGCAAACCTGCCATGATAAGCAGCATTTCGAAGTACACCCATGGTTTTGGACGTTTTTTCATAATCATCTCTCCTCTGCCAGGTCTTAGCAGTTTACGGAGAACTTCATGCATTCGTGCTTATCCAGCTTTATTCTTATCTTGATGCATCACTTTTGCATGAGGCAAAAACTTTAGCAGCAAGAGGCCAATCAAGCCTCCGCATAACGAACTGAGAAAAAACGGAAGCACAAAATAAAACGCTCCTGATTTTACTCCTAAAAAGAATTCTGCGACAGGAACTGCTGCCAATGCCCCAATACCACTTGTGCCTATCCATTCCCCAGCCGCCGCTGCAGCTGGCTTCTTCCATCTGCGATATAAAAGGCCTGCCAGCAATGCCCCAAACAGGCTGCCTGGAAAGGCAAGCACTGTTCCTATTCCAAGCAAGTTGCGCAGCACAGACGTGAGCAGTGCCGAGCCAACAGCAGGAAGAGGTCCAAGCCAGACAGCAGCGATTACGTTCACAAGATGCTGGACAGGAAATGCTTTGGCAGGTCCGAACGGTATAAAAAGAACATGTGAGCTTATAACCGCTATGGCACTAAGCATCGCTGCTGCTGTCAGCTTTTGTATGCTGCGCATGCATCGGTCACCTCTTTCCACAAATTGCTCGCTGCCGTATAAGGGCTGCAGGAACCGGAGATCGCTGATATGACGCCCACTCCATCCGCACCCGCAGCGATCACTTTCTTGGCGTTCTCAGCACGAATCCCGCCAACTCCAACAATCGGAACAGAAGTAAACCGTTTTCTGATTTGCTCTACTACACCTGTCCCCAAAACACTTTTGGCATCTCTTTTTGAAGACGTTGGATAGATAGGTCCGATGCCTAAATAATCCGCACCAGCTTTCACGGCGGTGACAGCTTCGTTCAGCGAGTGAACGGATACACCTAGAATTTTTTCATTTCCGATTAAGCTCCTAATTTCCGCTATATCCCCATCGTCTTGTCCGATGTGCAAACCATCTGCTCCGCAAGCTACCATTAGCTCTGCATCATCATTGATGATCAACGGAACAGAATAGGCACGACAAAGCACTTTCAGTCTCATCGCACATTGAAGCTTTTCCTGATCTCCCAGTGCCGTGTCCCCCTTTTCACGGAATTGAAATAATGTTGCGCCCCCTCTTAGAGCGCCGCTGACAACTTGTTCGATGGATTGATTATTATGACAGTTTTCCGCTCCGGCAATGAAATACAGCTGCAGATAGTTTGACAGTTTCATATCACTCTCTCCATGACGCACTCATCATAACGCTTCTCCAGATCGTTTCCGTTTAACAGGCAAAGTTCATCCAGCAATCGGACAGCAAACGTACCGGACCCCTCACTGGTTTGTGCCGCTTTTTCGGCACACATGCCGAGCATCAGCATGGCACGTGCTGCCTTTTGAACAGGACATAGTTTAGCGGTAAGAGAGTTGGCAAGAAAAAGGGCGGTGAGTGAGGAAGCGAAACACCCTGTTCCTGTCATTTTAGCCATCAATTCATGACCTGATTTTATGATGATGGTTTTTTTGCCATTTGAAATGATGTCCTTCACACCAGTCATAACAATCAAGCAGCCCGTTTGCTGAGCGGCCTTTTCCGCAACATTTGTTAAGTGGCGAACATTCATTTCGCCATCCACACCACGGCCCTTCCATTCCTTTTCTGCGAGAAAGTGGATTTCAGCAGCGTTTCCACAAAGAGTCCTCATCGCACCTTCACTTGCGGAGAGAAGATCGTTCAGCGTATTTTGGCGCAGCTTGGTCATTCCAACAGCGACCGGATCAATGACAATTGGCACACCTTTTTGGACAGCGAGCATTAATGCTTCCGTCATTGATCTTGCTGCAGAAGGGGTTAGTGTTCCTATGTTGATGACGAGGGACTGGGCAGCCGCAACCGCTTCAGCGACTTCTTCCTCCGCATGCACCATCATCGGGCTTCCGCCTGCTGCTAGGACACCGTTAGCAAGCAACATCATCGTCACGTTATTTGTTATGTGATGGATAAGCGGCTTCTTCGTCCTAATTTCATCAAGCACGCTATTATCTTGATTCATGAGACAGCCTCCTGTACGCCCAATGATTGGTCGGTCCATGGCCGCTTCCGGCTTCAATTCCGTATTCGATAGCTGCCTGAATAAACTGTTTTGCCGTTAAGAGGGCTTCTTTCGGGGTTTTTCCGATAGCAAGCTCAGCTGTAACACAGGCTGAGAATGTACAGCCTGTCCCGTGCGTGTTTTTCGTTGCCACTCTTCTTCCTTTAAGTTCATAAAACTCACTCCCGTTATAGACAAGGTCATTGGACATATCATCATTCTCATCATGCCCGCCTTTCATCACAACAATTTCAGCACCCATCTCCCAAAGCATCACTGCTGCCTGTCTCCGGTCCTCAGGAGATGTAACAGTGTTCCCTATCAGCACCTCTGCTTCCATCCGGTTCGGTGTCACTATTTTAGCAAGAGGAAGCAGGTGCTCTTTCATCGCTTGAATGGCGTTATTCTCCAATAAAACAGTGCCGTCTTTGGCTACCATGACAGGATCGACCACTACATTGATCCAGCCGAATTCTTGAACAGCTGTTGCTGCAGCTTCAATGATCTCTTTGCTGAACAGCATGCCTGTCTTCACTGCGCCAGGCTGCAAATCATGCCCAATGGCATCTAGCTGTGCCTCTATCCCTTCAAGGGGAACCGGATAAACTCCATGAACACCTAACGTATTTTGAGCCGTAACTGCCGTAATCACACTCATGCCATACACGCTCAGCTCTTGAAATGTTTTTAAATCGCTTTGAATTCCGGCACCACCGCCGCTGTCAGACCCAGCAATCGTTAATGCTTTGTTCACTTTTAACCGCATTTTTCTGCCTCCTTTTTCGTACACTGCCTAAGCCAAAGTAGACCTTGCCTTTGTTCACTAACTTTTTGACTGCGTCAATTTCCTTCACTGTGAAAAAGTTATCCTTCCCTAGAGTACAAAAAAAGCCACCCGCTAAGATTGCAGCGGGTGGCCCAGAAATGCAGAAATAAGCATAAAAATAACGGTCCACACCGCTTCCCTACGCCAGCATGATCTGGATCAGGTTCAAAGGGTCAAGAAATCACATTTCTTTCTCAGCTTTTTACGAAAAGCTCCCCTAGCGGAATTGTATTCTTCTGTCAGTCATATCGTACAATCCATCCATCAGGCTGTCAACAAAAGAAAGGGCTATGATGAATAGCTGCTCATGTGCATCACGGTGTTTAACACGCCCAAAAATGGGGGAAGTATGGAGTAACAACATAAGTCCTTCATTCATAACCATTCACATCGAACAAGCACAAAGCAACCATTAGCTGAATAATAATACAGAAAATAATATCCAAAAGGTGGTGAAAACATCCGCACATTATACCATTTTAGAAAATTTATCTGAATTTTCTAATAAAATGGTTGTCAGGTGCAACTTTGGTCAGTATACTAGTAGAAACCTATTTCACAGACACAAGAGAAGCTGGATAGGAGAAAAATTCAAGGAGGGAAAGAGCATGAAAGACAATACGTCCTTTAACCATCAGAACAAGAATGAACTGGTCAAGTATAAGCTGCAAAAGAAAGCTGATCCATTCGCGTTCAGCCTAATTGCTCAAATGGTCCTTGATGAATCACTTCACGGTTATTACAAATCCTATTACGAGAAACGAATTGACGAAGCTTTAGAGAAACGTGACCGCGATCTGTTCATGAAGCTGACTGCAGAATATAAGAAGTTTCTAGGCTGAATATAGCCGGCACCCCTGATTTTGCCTTCTGGCCAATCATGGGTGTTGTTTTGTGCGCAGAAATCTTTCCCTCCTCTGCCCGCCCATCCCCCCTCAAATAGGTTGAATACTTCATACGAACTTGAAAAAAACCCGAGATATGCTAGTATAGGTGAGAGTTTAGTTAGTTACCTGTTTTACTGGAGGATACAATGCAAAAATTAGGAAGAAACGATGTATGTTTTTGCGGCAGCGGAAAAAAGTTTAAAAAATGCTGTCTGCACGCGGAAGAAATTGTCCTGGAGATGAAAGGTCATCACGAAGGGCTTATTAAATATGCCTTGGACCATTATCAGCCTGTACTCGCTGAAAGGACGACGAAATTTGTAGCGCAATACCCCGTTGAGAAAGAACATGAACAAACCTTTGCCAATATTTCTGTATGCTGGGATGTCTTTTGTACACCTCTTCAGGACGGCAAGACGATTACAGAGCTTTATTTCGAACAAAAGCTGCCATCCATGAGCCCGGAGACGGCTGATATTGCAAAAAGCTGGAGTCATGCTGCACCATCCTTGTATACGATTGAAGGATACGAAACAGATGCCCACCTTCTTGTTAAAGATGCATTTACAGAAAAAGGATTCACCGTACATATCAGTTCACCTCAAAAGCCATCTCAAGGTGCGCTCTTGCTAGGTACACTTGTGAATAACGGATCAACCTTTGAATTTTATATCGGTTATGTAGAGATTCCGGAAAATGAACTGCCGATGCTAAAAGAGAAAATTCTTACTCTTACTGGCCAAGGTGATGTGACAGATACATTCCGCTACAAGTTTCCAGCGGTTCTCCAAATCGCCTTAGGTGATAATGCAGAAAAAAGTGAATCCAACTTGGTTACCGCAGAAGACTCGTTATCTCCTGTTCTCCTGCTTGTTAAACAGTATGCGGAACCGGATGTATACAAGCATGCGGCTCGCCTTTGGACACAATTCATGCATGAAGCTAATCCCATCATCCGAAAGGAAGAAGTCTTTTCAGCAGCGTTAGACTACTACATTACGAAAGACATTCTCGGTATATCAGCCACCCAAGCGGCTGTCGCTAAGAAATACAGTGTATCACCAGGTAGCCTTTCCTCACGCTACCGTGAAATGAAAAGCGTTTTGTCTGCCGTTACGGCATAAAGAAAAGCCAGCTATGAATGAACATTCTATAGCTGGCTTTCTTTCATATTTAAAAGGCATTATTTTTTTTGCAAAGTCCAAGGAGGCTTGGCGCCAGCCAGTTTTCTCTATGCTTTCTTGTTTATATACAGATACAATGGCATGCCGGCTGCCGTAACGAGGATGGCTGTCAGACTATCAAAAGGATTATCAAGAATAGTTGCAGCAACAATATACCCAGAACCGATGATCGCAAAGATAGGAACGATAGGATATAGCGGCACACTGTATGGCCTTTTTGCACCTTTATTGCGTCTGCGCAGCAAGAAAACAGCATAGAACGCAAAAATATAGAAAATATAGACCGCAAATATCGCCATTTCAGATAAATAATCAGGATCTGCTAAAAGCATCATGATGACAGCAAGCACTACTTGCATAACTAATGCAGGTATAGGTGTTCCATACTTTTCACTCACATTTGAAAACGTCTTGGCGAAAGGCAGCTGATTGCGCTCCGCCATCGCGAATGGCACTCTTGGGAATGTCAGGATCTTGCCGTTTAAGCAACCAAATATAGACACGGCGATTCCAACAGCAATCAGCTTCCCGCCAATAGGCCCGAACAGCACGGTTGCAGCCGCTGCTGCAGAGTTTTCTCCAAGTGCCACAATTTCGCCAGCTGGAAGGACGTGAAGCAGAGCGATGTTGACTAGAACATAAGCAGCCGTGACGATGAGTATGCCTCCAATAATCGCTTTAGGCAAAATCTTCGCCGGATTCTTCATTTCTCCGGCAACAAACCCGACCATCAGCCACCCATCATACGCCCAAAGTGTAGCAAGAATGGCAGCACCCATACTGATCTCAACGGCAGCGCCGCTCGATACAGATAAAATCTGCTCGTTGCCTTTCCAAATTCCGAACACGGCAATAAGTGTGATCGGAATCATCTTGCCTACAGTGGCCACATTCTGTACGAACCCTCCATACTTCGTGCCAAGACTATTAATGATGGCAAGAAAGATAACTGTCAGGATGCCAATCATTGGTCCCAGCTTTTTATCCCAAGAAAAAAGGTTGGCCGTTAATGACCCAAAATAAAGGCCGAGAGCTCCTATCACTGCCGGACCGTAAATAACGGTTTGAACCCATCCGCTCAAGAATCCCCAGACTTTTCCGTATACCTCCTCCATGTAGACATACAGTCCTCCTGTTTTAGGGATCTGTGTAGCTACCTCGGCTATCGTCAGGCCGCCGGCAATGGTAATAACGCCCCCCAGCACCCATGCAAGCAGAGCCATAGAAGAATCACCCGCAAACTCGAGCACTCTTCCAGGCTTCATGAAAATACCGGACCCAATAACCGTTCCAATTACGATTGACATGGCAACCGTTAATCCGATCTCTTTTTTTAACTGTTTTTCTCCTTCTGCGTTCACTTGATGTCCACTCCCTGTCATAAGATGTCCTCACGGAAAGGACATTTGTTTCCACAAACTTAACACAGTGCTCGTAGTCTGTCACTAGAATAGGAAATAGACGGAACATTCACTTTTTTAGTGTGTGCGAAATGAAAGAATGAAAACTGTTGACTAAGCTGATACGGACCGCAGATATAACGTTATGCTTTCTTACGTGCTAAGGTAAGCGCAGCTGACGCCATGACTTTACCTCAGCCAAAGTTGACCTTATTCTATTCGCGGCAACTTTTTGCCACGTCAAGTACGCTTCTTGCAAAAGAGATACTTTACCTATATTAAAAAAATAAGAGGACGCATTAGCTGCGTCCTCTTCTTCTCTTGTATAAACGATCATTTTGTCACCTTGACCTTTACCTTATCCTATAAATTCTCGAATACGATCTGGATGTGTGTAAACGTTGCACATGTTATTCCTTACAAATCCTACAGCTGTGATGCCTAACTCATCTGCCGCTTCAAGAGCCAGGTTGGTAGGCGCTGATTTGGAAACAATTAATCCGACACCCATTTTAGATGCCTTAAAAATGACCTCTGAAGAAAGCCTCCCGCTGAAAACGATCATCTTGTCACGGAGACTGTAAGGGTTCATCAGCCAGTTGCCGTAAAGCTTATCAAGCGCATTATGACGGCCTATATCACTGCGTATCACGATTAGTCTGTCTGAATCCGCGATCCCAGCATTATGAACACCTCCTGTAGCGTGAAAAACTGAGGAGGCATTCTGAAGCTCTTCCATTCGTTTCAGGCAGTTCTCGATGGAAAACGAGGCACCCTTTATAGCTGTCTTTGAGGTCATCATGTCGCTTTTAAAATAAAATTGTCTTCCTTTTCCACAGCACGATCCGATAAACCGTTTGGACATCTGATCTTTGTCCACTTTCATTCCCTCTTGAAGCTTCACATACACAAACCCTGTACTGTGATCGACCTCTAGCTGAGTGATATCCGAGTATTTCCGTATTATGCCTTCACCTGCCATAAACCCTGCTGCCAGTTCTTCTATATGGCTCGGCGTGCATACGATGGTGCCCGTTTCTTCGCCGTTTACGATAACCGTAAAGGCTTGTTCAACGGCGACAGCATCCTCCACTGCTTCTGCCGTCTTATTACCGGGTGTGAATTTCCATATAGTGCGTTTCTCCACTCCGCTCATCCTGCATCGATCTCCATTTCCTCCAGTCGCTTTTCTGCATATCGAATATCTTTTTGTGAGTGAAAGGTTTCGGCACGTTCCACGATAACACCGGCGTTATATTCAGGTATGCCGGCGAACGATTCATACACACCTTTTGAAAATAGCATGTTCCCTTCCGGCCAGAACAGCGCAATATTATGGTCCTTCATGTTTTCGTATTTTACTTTTCCATGGAACAGCCCATTACGGTTATAGACCACAACGGCATCGCCCTCGCGAAGGCCAAGTGCTTCTGCATTAGTTTGACGGATGAACACATCGTCCCTTCTTCCTCCGTTGAACGGATCTGTTTCACTGTATACCATTGAATTGAACTGCTTACCGCGGCGGCTCGTCACATAAAAGTGCCCTTCCGCTTTTCTCCGTTCAGGAATCTCGATTGCTATGAGCCTCCCTTTCCCATCATCCGTCGGACATACCCCGCCTTCACACAGCCAGGCGCCTCCCCACTGAAAGACATCACCGCGTTTTTTCAAATGCTGAATGCCTTCATAATCAGGGGCTGCCGCTGCAATTTCCGCCCTTATGGAGGCCGCATCTTTCCATATAATGCGCTCCTTATGATCTGGACGAAACCTTGCTGCCAAATCAGCATAAATCTCCCACTCTGCTCTCGCTTCTTCCATTCTCGGCCCTTCAATTTCAGGAGAATAATAAACCATGCGCTCAGTAGAAGTGGACGTTCCTCCGCCTGGCTGCTCGTAGCGTGTCATCGCCGGAAGCACAATAACCGCTTCACGTGCATCTAACAAGGTTGATGTGTTCAGAATGATATCCTGATGCACCCTCACATCCATCGCCTCGAGGCAGGTTTTGACGAACTCGGGGTCTGGCATCGTCTCTAAAAAATTCCCCCCGGACATATAGTACAGCTTCATTCTTCGTTCATGTGTGTCCGGCAGCAGAGCGTTCTCGAGACTGACACCGACAATGTCACCCTGCCATTTTGGCACAGAAAAGTTCCAAATCTTCTCCACACGCTTTACGTTTTTCTCATCGAAACCTCCGCCTGGCAAGCTGAACGGGTCGGCTCCCATCTCGCCCGCGCCTTGAACGCCAGAATGGCCTCGAATCGGCATAACACCGCAATGCTGCCGGCCTATAAACCCGCGAAGCAACGCAAGATTGGCGACCTGAGAGATGTTGTCTGTTCCAAACCGGTGCTGTGTGAGCCCCATCGACCAGACAAATACAGCTGATTTTGAGCGGGCGAGCAAGCCCGCTAATTCTCTCATCCGTTCCTTTGTGATCCCGGAAGATTCTTCAAGAACCTCCCACTCATATCTTCTCACGTGCTGTTTTAATTCTTCGTATCCCGCTGCATGCTTCTGCACGAATTCATGGTCGATTGCCGTTCCCCGTTCCACTCTCTCCATTTCAAACCAGTGCTTCATAATGCCATTCATAAATGCAATATCACCGCCAATGTTCACTTGGTAAACATCATCGGCCAGAACCGTTCCGAAAAGAGCAGAATCCGGAATAGAAGGCACCCAATACCGGTCCATCGAAGGCTCATGATATGGATTGATGACAATAATTTTCGTTCCTTTACGCTTGGCGGCGTACATGTATTTTGTCGAGACTGGCTGATTGTTGGCGACGACAGAACCAAAGAACAGCAGAACATCTGTCCCAATCCAATCTTTGTAATTGCAGCTGGATGCCGCGATGCCCAGCGACCGCTTGAGTGCTGTTTTGGACGGCGAATGGCAGATCCTTGATGCATTATCAATGTTATTTGTTCCTATATAACGAGCTGCCTTCGCGGCGGCGTAATAGGATTCATTCGTGATGCCTCTCGCTGTTAAATAAAAACCAAACTGCTTTGGATTGAGCTTTCTCATTTTATCCGCTGTATAATTTAATGCCTCGTCCCAGGTGATTCGTCTAAAACGGCGCTCTCCCTTTCTTCGGATGACCGGGTAAGGAATGCGTCCAAGCTTACGCAGCTCTGATGAATGTAATGCTTGCAGCTCTTGTATATCACTGTGCAATACCTCTTGCTTGATCGCTGGCATCGTATTGAGCCTGAGGACATTTAACCTTGTTGTGCATAAATGAGGCCCTTTTAACGTTTGGTCAAATAATCCTGATACTCCAAGAGCACAGCCATCGCACACACCTTGTGTAAGAATTCGCGCGGCATAGCTTAAATTATCTCGGTTGTCCCACGCTGCCTTCACTGTATCGATAATGTGGCGCGGCTTTTGTTTGTCAGCACCAAACGGGACAAGACTGACCCATAATTTAGGGTCTGGCCATTTAGGCAGTGAAACAGGACCGCTGTGTTTTGTTTTCCCCATCATTTCCACCCCTACTCTGAAAGCGTTTACTTTTCGGTAACAAAAAAAGCCACGTAACGTACAGGCAGAACTGTTCGCAAACGTGACTTTGTCTATATAAAATTTTAGCAAACTGATGATCAATCATCAACTAATCGTCTAGTTCCATTAAAAACAGCCGCTGAGCAAATGATCCTCTGCTGTTACTTCTCATTTTTCTTTTTTCATCCAAGTCTTCTTGTGAAATTTGATAGCAATCCGCAAGAGTATAGAGCGTTTCCAAAATTTCAGCGATGGCATAAGCCGTATCCTCGAGCTCACTGTCTCCCTGAAATTCCTTCGCTTCCTCTGCTACTTTTTTCATGAGCTCTTTTTTGAATTCTTCAACGCCTAAGATGCGGAACGTCCCTTTCTTGCCTGCCTGCTCGATTAGTTCTGGAATTTTATCTCGCACCAATTTATTAAATACAGCCACGAATGACACATCCTTTACCTATCAATCTATTTTAGCACTCCATAATTTCACTAGAAATACGAGCGCTACAATGCCATATGCAGGATATAAGTAATGAAGAAGCGATGAATAGCCCAACTGGCTTAACAAGGCGCAGCCTAAGAGGATAGCTAGCATGACCATATTCGATTTTCCTCTTGCTTGTCTGTTCAATTCCCCGCAAAGCCCATACAAGTTTCCAATTAATGTAGTAAATATTTCGCCAAACACGACGGCGACAAAGATAAGATGAACGGCTGCTCCAAGCTGTCCAACAAGCTCAGCGACCGGGATTTCACGGTTTAACACGTCCGGCATCGCATACAGTGCAAAATGGCTGTTTAATAGAATGAAGGTAAGGCCAGCTCCCCCCATTATTCCACCCCACTTGATCACCTTCTCACTAGCCGCTTCCCTGCTCAGTGGAACAAGTACGGCCTGTGCGAGAGAAAGATTAAAGGAGGCATAGGCGAATGCGCTAATCCCCCATTTCCATTGCATTGAGAAGTCATCGGGACGGAAGACATCCGGCCACGCTTTATCCAGCAAAATGTTGAGTGACAGCAGCATAGAAAATCCAATCATGATGGGTACGACAAATGAATTCGTCCAAAGAAGACCGCTCATCCCCCGCTGATACACGATGATGGTTAATACAATGGACACGATGACACCAGCAGCAAACGGCAGTTTCAGCTGTTCAGAAAAGAGAGCGCCGCTGCCTGATAGCATGACTGCTGTAACGCCAAAGAGCATAACGGCCATCAAGCCATTCACTGCACGCCCTGCTTTCACTCCAAACAAATAAACATTAAGGTCTTGAAATGATGCTGCCTGGATTCGCCGTGACAGCAGCATGATCTTTGTGCCGAGAACCATAAAAAGCAGCCCGCTTATTAGTATGCCGGCAAAACCCGCTGAGCCATATGACGTAAAAAACTCGACGATTTCTCTGCCTGTAGCAAAACCCGCTCCAACAACTGTTCCGATATACGTCGCTGCAATTTGAAGCACTTGTTTCATCTGCCTCATTCTAAACCTCCGCAAATGTCTTCTTTCATATGTATGCAGCATTTGTTAAAACATGTCCCATTGTTTTTTCCCCATTCAACAGCAAGCTGGAATGTTAATAAACGAACAGCACGTTGTTTAAGAGAAAAAAACTGCCGGGTCGGTATCCAAATGATACCTTCCCGGCAGTGTTATCTATTGTTCCTTTTACTTTACTTCTGCAATTCTTTGCTTTGATAGTGCACAAGAGGAAACCGTTTTGTTCTTTCCGCTGTTTTTTGCCGTATACAGGTTTGTATCAGCGCCGTCGAACAATGATTGCTTATGCATGCCCGGCTTATAGGTCTCAAGGCCAATGCTGACTGTTACATGCTTATATTTCAATTCAGGATGCTTAAGGCTGGCCATGTCTTTACGAATGCGCTCCATTGTTAAATAAGCTTCTTCGCTGTCAGAACCATTTAAGATCACGACAAACTCTTCGCCGCCATAACGCGCTGAAAAATCATCTGCTCTTAAATTGGAGCGCAAACATTCAGCTACTCGCTTTAATACTTGGTCGCCAGAAGCGTGGCCGTAAGAATCATTAATTTTTTTAAAGTTGTCAATATCAAGAATGGCAAGATGCAGCGGAAAATGGTACGTTTCCGCTTGGTGAATTAATACATTGATATATTCGTAAAACGCCATATGATTGTACAGCCCTGTGAGAGCATCGGTTTTCACCTGTTTTTCCATAAGGGTGGACTTTACCATCAGCTCAAGATGGTCAGCTCTTGCTTTCTTTAAATGCTCCCCGATTTCATGTCCCCGCCTCATAATACTCAAGCATACAATCGTAGAGAAAAAGAGGACAGCGATCATAGATACGCGCTCCATCCAATCATTTCTTTCAGGTGAAAAAACAGTTAGTGCACCATAAAAAGATACGCTTACTGCAAATGAAAACCATACTTTTCGCTTTTCAAAGTAGGTAGTAGAGATAAGCAGCGGAAAAAATAAACAAGAGAAGATGACTGGCATGCCTGAATGCACGCTGATTAAGATGACGGCGATTAAACTTGCAGAAACGATCATGATATAGTCCATATAGTCTGACAGCCAGCGGCTTAACGCTTGAGTTGCTCCTACTACACTGGCCGTAAGTAATGTAGGGATAAAAATATAATCAACAAAAAACTCTTTGAATGGCCGTTCAGTCAAAAAGCTGTTCACACATGCAATTACAAAAGAAAATAATACAACATACCAAAACACTCTCAGCATTTTTTTGTTCCACTGAGAACTGCCTTGTTCGAGCATAGACTTCGCCTTCATTACTTCCCCTCCGAGAGGACAAACTTATAACCTTCCATATTATAACACTACTAGATCTTAATTCCTTCTACATTTTTTCACTTTTTCGACAACTGCGGTTACTTTTTTTCATTTGCTTCCTATTTCTTCATAAAGCGATTAGAAAACTTGGCTGACGCCATGACTTTAAGTCAGCCTTAGTTGTTCTTAACGTAAAAAAAGGACACAGCTTCCTGCATCCTTTTCAGTCCCTTTATTTATTTTTTCTCTTTTTGGGCAGCTTGGCAAGAAGCCAGCCTTTTCCTACTTCGCAGAACCGGATGGGCATTTCCATCGATGCAAGTATCTTATCATGACCTAAAATGTTCAATTTTCCTGTTTCATCGTTTAGGAAATCGACTTCTGCGCTTTCGGTTCCGGATAATGGGACGACCCACTTCCGGTTATCGATTCCTCTGATCTTGAACACTTTTCCGTCAAAAGAAACTTTATGGCAATGCGGAGGTAAACCAAGGGTTATTCTATCCATTCTAACTCTTCCTCCCTTTCCGGATTTGTTTCATTGTAGCAGAAAGTTTGAAGCATGACACGAAGTTTTTTGATATTTCAAAACATTTAATCAATCTGCAATAAAGTAGTTAAAACTTGTTAATTCGACATCCTCATTTTGCAGAAAGGAGGTGAAAAATGATGAAAAAAACACCCGCATTCCTTTTTATCGGTACATCGACTGGAGCAGGAACAATTTTTTCTATAAACGGCGGAAACATGGGTGATCTTTTCTATGTTCTTATGTTTTTTATGGTATTGGATTATATCACAGGATTGGCTGCAGCGTTGATTGAAGGCAAGCTAAGCAGTAAGGAAGGGTTTAAAGGAATATTTAGTAAGGCAGCAATTATGGCCATTGTGGCAGGGGCACACGTTACAGGTGGAATTCTTCGCATGCCGTTTATGGTGGAGGCTGTCATTTTCTTTTATCTCGGAAATGAACTTCTGTCCATTCTAGAGAATGCAGGAAGGTTACATGTGCCCATTCCTGACGTCATAGTGAAAGCTATAGAGCTGCTTAAAGGTAAAAACGGCGGCACTAAATAAACCTTTACGTATTCGGGTCATAACCCATGTATGATTAGGAAAGATAGTACGAAGATACACTTTGCGCGATTCTTTCGGGACTGATAGTATACGTACCCGACTGGACGCGCTTTTTCAGTTCATTGATTTTAGAGCTTCTATCCATCGGCTTTAATGTTTCCGCTGACTTCTCTTCTTGATGAATGCCAGGCAGAATTTCAGGCTTTTTTACCCGTTCGATTTCATATTTTTCACTATCTCCATTATGCATGATGCGCATTATTCTCACCTCATAAGGGAAGGCAAGGAATCAATCGTGTACCATTCTTCCTCGCGATCCAAATTATTGAGCGCTCTCCAGAAAATCTGTTCCGTGTTCCCGTTCATCTTGATCTCACAATCTTCACCGCTGCTTGACTCACAAAACAGATGAATCCAAGCTTGCTTAAATAAGTACGGGGTAAAATTTTTAAAGTCCGGTAAATGATCTTCCATCCACTGCGCTATCTCTTCAGGCGTACGCTTGTTCATGTCAGTTTCGTCCTTTGCTATGTATGTTAGGAAAAAGGCAAACCATTCAATGGGTGGTAACAAAGCTACGCTAATCGTGTTATATCTTTTCGCTAGCTCATTTCAGAATCTGTCGGTATCTTTTTATATTTTTTGAAAATTCTCATTAACGATACATTGTATGCGCTGCAGCACCCTTTATAACAATGTCCTAACGCTTGCTTTCATATAAATTAGGAAGCACCCTCATGTCTTCAAGATCTTTCTTCGTTTCAGCAGTCCCTAGTAAATAAATCATTCGATACAATTCGAACATCAGTTCATTGTCTTCACGGCGGTCAGCGTCACCGTACTCTTCATTAAAATGTCTAGATGGCGAAAAAATGTCGATTCCTTCCTGTTTGTTTTGTTCATGCAGTCGCAGAAACAGGTGTTCTAGCTCATATTTTTCTTTATCATTCACCAATATTTCAAAATAGTGAAGCTGTTCGTCCGGCCTTATAGGCTGAATATCTCCCTTTGTCGACACATAATAGACGGCTCGATTGTCCATTCATCTTCCTCCTTCTTGCTTCGTTATTGTCCTATTCCTTTTTTCTCTGCTGAGAAAACCTAAAAATCCTTCATAACTATCAATATATAGGCTGTTCGTTTTATACTATATTAATGACTGGCTGCCCTGCAGGAAGGTTCATGCAGGGCAGCCACTAAATGACATTCAGAAGCGGCGGGTGCATATATGAAACTTTCATTATCCTCCATCCAGTGGATGGTGTTTATCTTAGCAGGAAGCCTGGTGGCTCCAATCGCTGTAGGCGATGCGTTTAACCTTTCGCAAAGCGAAACGGCTCAGCTGCTGCAGCGGTGCTTTCTCATTATTGGGTTATCGGGCATTTTGCAGGTACTGTTTGGCCACAAACTTCCTGTATTAGAAGGTCCCGCCGGACTATGGTGGGGTGTCTTTACCGTATACGCAGGAATCGCTGCAGGGGGTACACTAACGTTTGATGGCGCGCTTCAGGAATTAATGATGGGGATGTTCATTAGCGGCGCGTTATTCATTGTTCTTGCTCTTTTTAAATGGATTGAAAAGCTGCGCACTTGGTTTACCCCTCTCGTTACAGGCACATACCTAATTCTTCTCGTTTCACAGCTAAGCGGATCGTTTAAAAAAGGAATACTTGGAATCGGTTACCTGAACGATCAAGTAGACGGCAAGGTGGCTGCAGCAGCCATAACGGTTCTTATTTTTTCTATTATTTTAGGAAAATCAAAAATCAAATGGATGAGAAGCTATTCGATCTTGATCAGCCTGATGTTTGGATGGGGTCTTTTTACGCTTTTGGATTTGAACAAAGAAACGGCGGACACATCCACATGGTTTCAGCTTCCAAAGCTGTTCGATTGGGGCATACCGCATGTTACAGGCGGCATTACGGTCACCTCCCTATTTATAGGATTTCTTCTTCTCACAAACATGGTTGCAAGCATCAGTGTGACAGAACGAGCCTTTCAATCGGCTAATGAACACTACAAGAAAGTGAATTACAACCGTGCCAGTTTCTTCATGGGCATCAGCACATGGATAGCAGGCATGCTGTCTGCAATTGCTCCTGTTCCAATTTCAGGTTCTGCAGGCTTTATGCTGACAACAAGAATTTTCAGCAAGCTTCCTTTTATCATCGGAAACGTTTTCGTAATCACCGTCAGCTTCTTTCCGAAAGTCACGTATTTCTTTGCAGGTATTCCTGCTCCAGTCGGCTATGCTACTATTTTTTTGCCTTTTTCCAGTATGATTGCGCTGGCTCTCAAGGAATATAGACCGTTCCTTCATATAGAAAATAAATTATTTATTATCGCGACATCCCTTATGATTGGCATTGGCGCTCAGTTCCTCCCTCCAGCTGCACTGTCTGGATTGCCGAGTATCCTTGTCACTTTGCTTTCCAACGGACTCGTGCTCGGAATGATGACGTGCATCCTTCTTGAACAAGCCACACTGGCTAAAGAAAAATAAACTTGCAGCACTCTAGAATAAAAATCTTGAGTGCTGTTTTCTATTTTGTATTTTGTTAGTTAAATAGTTCCGCCTCTGTATTCTTTCATCTCCATCTTTTGGAATGATAAAAGCATAAGGTATATAAAAAATATAATTTACCCTTTACAAGTTATGGTTAAACCTATAGAAAAATCGGACTTTTACAGTCATTACAAGAAAAAAGATCCTACATAGTAACAATGCCTGACAACAAATGATAAACAACCAGACACATTTCCCTTAATTTTGCTAGTAAACGGGACTATCAGACTAATTTTTGTTAAGCAATCGTAATCATTTTTACATACCCTTGTTACACAATTATTGTAGGATAATGATGTTAGTGTTTCATAGATTTACCAAGCATAAGAAAAATTTCAAGCGTCAAACATATAGGGGGAAATTGAACATTATGAAAAAGTGGATTGCATCAGCAGCATTGGCATCAATGGCATTGCTCTCACCTGTACAAGCTTTTGCGGAATTAGGAGATACAACACTCCGTCCTGGAATGACACATAGCGATGTAAAATCGCTGCAGTCAACACTTAAACAAAAAGGCTATTTTTCATACGCCGGTTCTTTCACTACATACTACGGTTCCTATACAACCGATGCGGTTAAAAAGCTGCAGCGTGAAAAAGGAATTTATGCTGACGGCATCGCAGGTACTAGAACATTCAACGCTCTTGGCATCTATGGCTCCATCAATGAGACTTCCTTGATCAGCTACGCCAAGCAGTTTACAGGAGTGCCTTATTTATGGGGAGGGACAAGCCCATCTGGATTTGACTGCTCAGGCTATATCTATTATGTTTTCAAAAATTCGCAGAGTATCACTTTGCCTAGAACAGCCTCTCAAATGTATACACTTGGAACGAAAGTCTCCTCTTTGGCACCTGGTGATCTTGTGTTCTTTTCTACTTATGCGCCTGGAGCATCGCATGTAGGCATCTACATCGGCGGAGGAAACTTCATTTCAGCTACTTCTTCCAAAGGCGTATCGATCGTTCCGATGAGCAACACATACTGGTCAGCACGTTATATTGGTGCAAAACGATTATAGATAAAGAAAACTTGGCTGACGTCATGCCTTTAAGTCAGCCTTAGTAGACCTTATACTTTTTTTCAAAAATTTTGACTGCATCGAATTTCACCTATGTTAAATAGATATACTTTTTTAAAGTAAGAAAAGACTCAGCCGCTCATGGCTGGGTCTTCTCTCTTTAATCCTATGAATGGTTCCTCTCCAAAAATTTAATAGCGTCATCGAATTCATCCAACACTTGCGAACCAACGATATCTTCTTCCTCATCCAGAAAAGTTGCTTGAAAGTAGCCTTCATCACCTTGCGGTACAAATCTTAGCCTTACTGTAACAGAAGGCTCATCCTTTCTTTGAAACTCCCATTCTCGCTCTGGGTTATTTTTAATCTCTTCCAATTTCAATGTGTGAGTCATTCTTTTTCCTCCTGATCATCATGTCTATACTAGTTTTACCCGGAGATAGAACGAATAAACTTTCCGTCAATCGACATTTCCTGGGGAATAAGTGCAGTGTTCTGACTCACTTCTGAGCTGTTTGAGCCGTTAAACCTCGAATGACGTCTTCTGTTGTCACGATGCCCGCAAACTCTTCGTTCAGATGTAGCAAGGCTGTGTCATGCACTTCTTGCGCACTGTATTTTCTTCCATCATAAGAGGCCATCTCAAAAGCAGCCGTTGCATCATGGACTAAGTCAACCGTAAATCCATAATTTGCTGCCATTCGGACCGTCGTTGAGACACAGTGACAAGTCGTCAGACCCGCAACAGTAAGGTGTGTCAGTTTATTTTTTTCTAGATGTTCTTTCAGTTTTGTCCCAATAAAAGCGCTATTTACGTTTTTTACGAAGTGAGCCTCTTCGGGCCGTGGTTCAAAGCCTTTTTTGAAACGATACCCTTCTTTTTCAGGAAAGAATGAACCGTCTTCTGTCTTGGAAGCATGCTGAATATGAATAACCTCAAGTCCACTTTCGCGGAATTGTTCGATCAGACGCAGCATGTTGTTCTCAGCATCTGGATTGTTTCTTTCGCCCCACCTTTCATTTTCGAATCCTTGCTGCACATCAATGATCAATAATGCTTTCTTCATACAATAAGCCTCCCTGTTTATTCATACAATGAGGCATTCTTTCAGTAACAGCCATTTTCCTTTTCATCTAAGATAAATATTTCTTTTTCTGTGTCATAGGATAAGGTAGGACAGCTTATCCAGGGGGATACCTTTATTGCATACTTATCTTCTTTTTATTGAGTTTATTATACTCGGGATCAGCCTAGCCGCTCCCATTGGTCCAGTAAAACTTGAGATGATACGGCAAGGAACAACGTCTGGCTTTAAAAGGGCATTCTTAACAGGTGCTGGTGCGATGACAGTAGACTTGTTCTACATGACGCTAATCTTTTGGGGGATTTCTTCCTTTATGGATGTTTCTTTACTGATGAATTTCATCACGATAGCCGGCTCAGCTCTGCTGTTTTATACTGGCCTAACCAGTGTTTTTAGCACGATGGATGAATGGAATCAACATACGTTCCCCGCGAGTAAAAAATTTACCATATCTCCTTACCTGACAGGCATGAGCCTTGCAGCGGCAAACCCCTTTATCCTTGTGTTTTGGTTATCTGTTTATACAAGTGCCCTTCAAAAGTTACCGGATGCTTGGGAAAATCACATCCAATATTTGTTCAGTCTTACCATTTTCTTTGGCATCTTTCTGTGGAATCTTAACCTATCACTTGCCCTCCATTTTTTCAGGAAATTTATCCACGTCCACATGCTTAAATTCATCTCTATTCTTTCCGGCTGCCTGCTCATCATCTATTCAATCGTATTTATTTCTTCTCTTTGGAGAGATTAAGGAAACATGGCTGACGCCACCTCTTTATACTGTTTAAAGCACAAGAAAAGAAGCCTTTCGGCTTCTTTTCTTGTTTTAATACCTATTCATATTTTCTTTGATCTGCTAACTTTTCTTCTTCTGCATCAAGCTTGTTTTCATATTCATCATGTTTCTTGTTGGGAAGGACACCGGTTTTGTTGCCGTTCATGTCAGCGGCAGCAAAGCCCTCGATCTCTTCAGTATATCCTTCTTCATCCATTGGATCATCGTCTCTGTCACGATAATCTGCTTTCTTTGGATCATCGGACGGCGTTTCGCTCGATCCGTAACGGGACAGACTTTCCCATGTGTCTTCTCCATCAAAGAAATTCTTTTCTTTTTTATCGTTATTAAACTGGCCGTAGCCCGGCTTCAAAACTTCTTCCTCAACAGGACGTTCTCTCTCTTTCCCATGATCATGATTAGCATGATCTAGACAATACGGTGTGGCCGGCAAGGCTTCGAGCCTCTCTTTAGGAATATCAGCTCCGCATTCAGCGCAAAGCCCATAATTGCCGCTTTCAATTCTCTTCAAGGCTTGGTCAATGTCCGAAAGTTCTTTTTCCTGCAGTTCACTGAGCACCATGTTTCTTTCTTTGTCATAGAGCTCTGTTCCCAAATCGGCTGGATGATTATCATAATGAGATAATTCACCTGTTTCTTCTTGCTTGAATTCATCATCAGGCCGAAACTGGTCATTCATTTCATGAAGATCTTCGATTTCCTTTTTTTGTTCTACCAACAGGCTTTTAAAGGTCTTTATATCCTTTTGTGACAGCGCCATACAATAGCACTCCTCTCTAGTATCATACCTATCCTTACCCTATCTGCAGAAATATTCATCTTCGTTATGATTTACCTGTTCAAGAACTCGTATACGCATGAAACACCGGCTATTTGATTGCCTTCCTAATAAACTTCAATAAAATTGTAAAAATATTCATAGAAAGTACTTTTTTTCCTTGCATATTAACGGTATTCTTATACATACAAACCATTATGAATCGGGTGAAAAAGGTGAATCTTTTCAGCGAATTCAAACAAAAGCTTGTTCGCAACTATTTAACCGGGTCCATTACTGCCGTCGCTGGCGTTGGTGCGGTCTTTATCTTTTCTACTTTATTGCCTTCACGGGAAGAGCTGATCTTATTAGCCGCTATACTAGCATTGTCCACGATTATTATGGCCGTATCAGAATCTTGGTTCTTTTTTCGTCAGGTTAAAGTGATCAAAGAATTTTTGACTGATGATTCTCCTTCATTAAAGAAAACAGAAAATGCGTATTACTATACGCTCGATTTTCCTGCCAAAACGGTTAAGCGTATACTTGGACCGCACTTTTTAGGAATATCCATACCTGGAGCGGGATTATCTGCACTAGCTGTATATTTTGGCTACCTTAAGCTGCCATACTCCTACATTGTGTTTGCCATCATTGGAGCTGTGCTCGTCGCCGGCATGCATGCATTGATTGAATTTTTTCTTACCGGAAAAGCCGTACAGCCCATTGTACGATACATCCAGAACTCAGCCGCGTTGCAATTTGGTGTGCATCTTACACTCAAGCGGCCCGTGCACATTTCTATTAAAAGAAAGATTCAGCTGAGCATCGTGTTTATCGGCACCTTTCCTCTTGTTTTGTTCGCTCTTGCTACACAAGTCCATTTATTAGAGAAGGAAGCCGGCATTTCCAGCGGATACTGGAGCTGGGCAGCCTATGCACTAGTGACGGGCATCATCTTTGCTGTTACTGGAGCGTTTCTTTTATACCGGGACATGCAGCAGCCGATGTTTGAATTAAAGGCTGCCATGAATGAAGTCAAAAATGGAAACAGCCAGACAAGGCTTGTGAATGTTTACCCTGATGAGTTTTCCGTTCTTTTTAACGGATTTAATCATATGTCTGATGCTATTGTGAAGCGAGATTACGAAAACAGGCTCATGCTTGAAAGTTTCTTTTCTACCTTTGCTGCCACACTTGACGCCCGAGATCCTTATACAGCTGGACATTCTCTAAGGGTGGCAGACCTTTCCGTCGTGATTGGCGAAAAGGCTGGCCTTTCACAGCAGCAGCTTTTCAATTTAAGAAAGTCCGCACTGCTTCATGACATTGGAAAAATAGGCATACCTGACGGCGTTTTGTTAAAGGAAGGAACCCTTACAGAAATAGAATTTGAATCGATTAAAAAGCATCCTGTGATCGGTGCAGAAATTCTAAGCCAGGTCCAGCCTCCCGAAGCAATGCGTGCGCTTATGCCAGGAGTCAAATACCATCATGAAAGGTATGATGGCAAAGGCTACCCAGAGGGACTTGCTGGAAACAGTATTCCACTGTTTGGAAGAATCATCGCGGTAGCGGATGCGTTTGATGCGATGACATCCGACAGGCCTTACAAAAAAGGAATGACATTTGAAAAAGCCTTGCTAATAATTGAGAGAGGCAAAGGCTCTCAATGGGACCCTTATTTTGCTGATCTCTTTATCGAACAGATGAAGATGACTTTCAAACAATCATCTTAAAGGAGAAGAACACATGATTTCTACCGGAGATTTCCCTGTCTTGATTACCGGCCGCCTTATTCTTAGAGAACTTCTTACTTCGGATGCGGCAGCCATTTTCAGCGTGTTCTCTGATTCGATCGTGACAGAATACTATGGTCTCGAAACGTTCCATACACTACATGATGCTGAGCAGTTCCTATCCGCCCTCGATGATGGATATATGCAGGGTAAGTCGATACGCTGGGGCATTGAATTAGCAGAAACGGGTGACCTTATCGGTACGATCGGTTTTCATAATTGGAGCCACGTTCATAACAGGACCGAAATCGGCTATGAGCTTAACCGAGCTTATTGGGGGAATGGGTATATGTCGGAGGCGATGCGGTGTATTCTCGCATTTGGTTTTAGCAACATTGGCTTTCATCGAATCGGTGCCACGATACGTCCTGAAAATAAGGAATCAATCGCTCTTGTTGAACGGTTTGGCTTCATTCAGGATGGACTGCTGCAAGATTATCAGCGTACATCAAAGGGCTATTTCCCGCTGTACATGTATTCTTTATTACGCCCCGATTTTACATGACGCATGTGTTTATCCATAGGAATTCAACAAGGCCATCCTTCTCTATCAAGTAGATTGAGGATGGCCTTTTGTTAAGCTCTGTGAGAATGTTGCATTATTGAATGCCGACTGCCGTAAACGCTTGGTTCACTGAGGCGACTTCCGCTGATGCGGCACCATACAGATCGGTTGCTGATTGAACAGCTGCCGCTCTTGCTTGACTGAAGGTGGATGAAGACGTTAAGTAAACCGTGTTCATACGGTAGAAAATGGCACCAAGCTTGGCTTTCCCGATTCCACTGACCGTGACGTTGTAATGCGTGCCTCCTTCACTAAGCAAATATGCCGCTTTATTGATAATGCCGCTGTTAATATGAACACCGCCGTTATCACCTGTTCCTGTGTATCTGACAGAATAGTGATCAGGATCTTGATATTTAGCCGGATCAGACATCGACCGCAGTGCATCTCCTGCCACAGCCGGCGTATAAATGTCTTCGCCGATTTCAAAGTCAGGATTGCTGTTGTTATAATATTCTACCAGCGTTCCGAATATATCGGACATCGCTTCGTTCAAGGCTCCTGATTCATTCTGATAGACAAGATCTGAACTCGTATCTGTCACGGCATGAGTCAATTCGTGCGCAACAACGTCAAGGCCTCCAGAAAGCGGAATAAAAGTGGTTCCGTCCCCATCGCCATAGACCATTTGAGATCCGTTCCAAAATGCGTTGTTGTAGTTTTTATTATAATGAACGGATGAGGTGATTCTCGCGCCTTTATTGTCGTAAGAGTTTCGGCCAAACGTGTTTTTATAATAATCGAACGTCACACCGGCAAAATGGTGGGCATCAACAAGCGCACCTTCATATGAGCTGTCCAAAACTTTATCTGCGCTGCTGTATAGTGTGCCTGGCAAATAAAAATCAGCAAGGAACGTACGGTTTTTCATGTCATATGTGTAGATGCCGCTGCCTCTCGTATTATCCTGCAGGTAATATTTTCCGCTCGACAATGTCAGATTGAGAGCCTTTGATCCCCCAAGAACACCTTTACCCGTCCCTGTCGTGTTCGTCCCTGTCACTTCATGCATGTCGTTATAGCGATTCAGGATTTCTCCGTTTACCGCATCAATAAAATAATTCCAGTTTCCTGGCTTAGGAAGAAGGTAATTTAAATTGACTAGATAAGCGTAATGAGCTGTTTTGTCTTTCATGAAAACAACCAGTTCCGCTTCTGGAGATTTCTCAAACTCGGCTTCCAAGCCAAGTGCACTGACAGCTTTTTGAACGGCTGCTGCCTTGCTGATTTTTTTCGCCGTATGTAAACTCGGCTGTTTATCCAGGTCTGGTATGACTGATCCAGAGATGGCTGTAATGACTCCGTTCTGATCAACGGCTGCAGACTGAGTGGATGCCCATACTTTTACACCTTTATATACCTGCTGCAGCTTAACAATGGTTGTCCCATTTTGTTCCTTCACTTTTTCGGTCACGGTAAATGCACCTTCAGCTTTTTGGGAACCGAGCTTCAATAAGGATTTTTGGTCATTTAAATAACGGAAAAGAATGTCCTCCGCTTGATCTGCCTGAGGAGTGGTAAGCTTTCCAGATATAAAAGACGGCGTCCCATATTTACTGCTTGACTTGATCAGCATGTTGCCTTCTGATGCGAATGCCTGTGTGCTAAAGCTTCCTGCTGCCAATGCAGCAGCGATCCCTAACGCAGCATACTTCTTTTTCCCCATGTCCATACCCTCCTAGATTTTCATTGTTCGTTATGATGAACACCATCGTACCACCATTTTATTCCTTTGGATATGAATTTTCAGATAATTCAACATTAAGAACTAATCGTTTCTTCACAGAAGAATGAAAGAAGTAAAATTGGCGCATTTTAACTTTAGGTCTAACTATACAGAACAGGAGATATCGTCAGGATATTGGAAGTATTTATCAGCACATTTGATATTGACATCGACACACTTCGACAATATACTTACTCACGAAGCATTTTTAAATTTTCGGTAAATTCTCACTAACTGCAAATTCAGTAAATGGAGGCTTCCACATGAACATCTTACGTAAAAAGTCTATCACGCAGATGCTTGAACAAAGCCAGAAGCGGGCGCTTAACCGTACACTCGGCGCGCTCGATCTAACGCTGCTTGGAATCGGAGCCATCATCGGAACAGGGATTTTTGTACTGACGGGTGTGGTTGCGGCCGAGCATGCGGGCCCAGCGCTCATTATCTCATTCATCCTTTCCGGTCTCGCCTGTGCTTTTGCCGCCTTCTGCTATGCGGAATTTTCTTCCACCGTTCCGATAGCGGGCAGCGTGTATACGTACACGTATGCGACACTTGGTGAAATCTTCGCCTTCTTAATCGGCTGGGATTTGATGCTTGAATACTTGCTGGCCACATCAGCGGTCGCCACCGGCTGGTCCGCTTATTTCCAGTCATTATTAAAAGGATTTGGAATTGAGATTCCAGCAGTCATCGCCTCTGCTCCAGGCAGCGGAGAAGGCGGGCTAGTGAATCTGCCTGCGATGCTAATTATTTTAGTGATGACGGCATTGCTTTCAAAAGGAATTCGTGAAAGTGCGAAAGTCAATAACATCATGGTCTTTATTAAGCTTGCCGTCATCCTATTATTTATCGCAGCAGGTGTGGGCTACGTGAAGCCTGAAAACTGGTCACCTTTTATGCCGTTCGGCTTTGATGGGGTCGTGACAGGTGCGGCTACCGTGTTCTTTGCTTACATCGGCTTTGACGCCGTCGCAACTGCCGCTGAAGAAGTGAAAGAGCCTCAGCGCAACGTGCCAATTGGCATTATCGCTTCTCTATCTGTATGTACAATACTATATATTGTTGTTTCACTTGTTCTTACAGGTATGGTTCCATTTACAAAGCTTAATGTAGCAGACCCTGTATCGTTCGCTCTTCACTTTGTCGGCCAGAACACTCTGGCAGGATTCATCTCCGTCGGTGCCATCACAGGAATCACAACCGTGCTTCTCGTCATGCTTTTCGCACAAGTCCGCATTTCCTATGCGATGAGCCGAGATGGCATGCTGCCAGGCGTATTTTCGAAGGTGCATGAAAGCTTCAAGACCCCTTTCGTCAACACATGGTTAACAGGTTTGATCGGTGCTGCAATCGCTGGATTCGTCGACTTGACAACACTCGCCCACCTTGTAAACATGGGAACGTTAGCCGCGTTCTCGCTAATCGCGATCGCCGTTATCGTTATGCGAAAAACACATCCGAAACTCGAACGAGCGTTTAAAGCGCCATTCGTTCCTGTTCTGCCTATCTTAACGGTATTGTTCTGCGGTTACTTGATGATCAGCCTTCCAGCCATCACGTGGATCTCATTCGCGATCTGGATGTCGATTGGAACCGCGGTCTACTTCCTTTACGCTAGAAAGAACAGTGAGTTGAACAAAGAGTCTTAACCTTCAAGATAAGAATGGAGACCTCCACTTAGATGTGGCTGTCTCCTTTTTTTATGGAAATGGTCGTCCTCTATTCCATCTTTTTGAATCTATTTGCCGCCTCATTCGTAAGTGAATATAATAGAACAGATGTATTACGTTTAGGGGAGAAATGTACATGGAGAAGAATGCTATAAAAAGGAAATCCAAGGTATGGCCATGGCTGACAGGCGTCGGATTGTTCCTGGCTAGTAAATTGAAGTGGGTTTTCGGACTATTAAAGATCGGTAAGTTCGCCACCCTTGCATCCATGATGGTGTCTCTCGGTGCCTATGCCGTCTTTTATGGCTGGAAGTTTGCCGTCGCGATCGTTTATTTAATATTTGTTCACGAGATGGGCCACCTGTGGGCAGCTAAGAGGAAGAACCTGAAAACCACACCCGCCATTTTTATTCCGTTTCTTGGAGCGGCTGTCGGAATGAAGGAATTGCCAAAGAACGCGAAGGATGAGGCGTTTGTTGCTTATGCTGGACCGCTTTTCGGACTTTTGTCATTCCTTCCTGCTGTGGTTCTATATGAGACTGACGGATCACCGTTTTGGGGGCTCGTCATCTTCTTGGGTGCCTTGATCAACTTGTTCAATTTGTTTCCTGTTTCACCGCTTGACGGCGGACGAATCGTCGGCGTACTTTCTACGAAAATATGGTCGATTGGTCTAACGATTATGATTCCTTATTTCTTTTTCTCACCTGACCCGATCCTCTTTTTGATCTTCTTATTTGGAATCGGCACTTGGTGGAAGCGAGTGCGAGAAGACTTTTCGAGAAAAGAGCTGGATCAGGTCATCTCTCTTACCGAAAAAGAGGCGTCAGACGTGCAGCAGGTACAACTGGAAATAGACACATACAAAGATATGACCAATTTCCCTTATATCTTGAATACCTTCCTTGAGGATGTTCGCACGAGGAAAGCGCGGCTTATCCGCAATATTCCAGGCGGAAGTTTTTTCCCATTTGTTCATGATAAGAAAAAGCTTGAGAAAAGAGCGATCTTGACAGAAATCGCCTTGCTTGAAGAAAGAGAGTCTCGCTATTTGCTGCCGTTTAAACAACAGGTCGATCAGGCTGCTGATTATAAGGAAGCAATCGAAGAAGGGGCAGTGGAAATAAATGCACCTGAGCCGCCTTACGATTATGCGGAGCAGTATCTCGCTATGTTACATCAGAATAGAAATAAACTGCAGGCTGAAGCTGAACGAATGAAAAATTATTATCAATCCACGCGCAAGACTAAAATGGTTGTTCTATTGCTGTACCTTTTGCTTGCCGGTGTATTATCCGGTTTTGTCGTTTATGGCAACTCTATTATGGAGCTGCACCGCAATATGCTTCCTTAAAAAATGGTAGAGCCAATTGGTGATGTTATTCCCTTTTGGCTCTTTTTTGTTGGCGAGACTTATGAACTGGCTTCATAATGAGGGGCAACATGTAAATGGAACCATTCATGAATGTGTCTTTCGGGCAGTAAGACTCATTCTCTTCCTGTTGAAAAGGGTTGCGTGTGAGGCTTCCCGAATGGTTAATGGTAACTGGTGAAAAAGGAGAGAATGACATGAATACTTTTAGCAAGAGAATGGCGGGTACGGCGCTGTTTGCCGGCACACTATTATTGGCGTCTCAAGCTTCAGCTTCAGAATTAAACAAAGAAGCCTATGTGGATGTGGCAGCTGCCACGCTTTGGAGCAATCCCGGCGCTGCTCGAACAGGAATTGATGATCACTCCGTATCCAATCCGGTAAATTTATGGAGCTGGACAAAAAGCATGAGCTATGATGAGAAGCTTTGGCTTGTCGGCGAACTTGAAACGCAGGCTCTTCTCGGCCAAAAGGTAGACGTGCTAGAAGAGCAGGGAGATTGGGTAAAAGTGGCCGTTATAGGACAGCCCACTCCTCGCCTCGCAGCTGGATACCCCGGCTGGATGCCGAAGTCACAGCTCACTATTCACGACCGGTTCAGCAGCCATGTGAACAAACCTTTTGCTATCGTTACCAAACCGACCGCTTGGCTGTATGATGAGAAAGCGTTCATCAAAAAACATGAAGAAATCAGTTATAACACACGACTTCCTGTCGTGGCCGAGCTGAAAGATGCGTTCGCTGTCATCACTCCTGACGGAAAAACAAAATGGCTCTCGAAAGAAGATGGCACGCTTTACAAATCCGAAGCGGATATGCCTCCAGCAACGGGCGAACAGCTTGCTGCTGAAGCTAAAAAATTTCTTGGTTTGCCATACCTATGGGCTGGGACAGCAGGCTTTGGATTTGATTGTTCAGGATTTACGTACACCATTCACAAAGCTGCAGGCATCACGATTCCGCGTGATTCTGGACCGCAGTCACGAGAAGGTACACCGATCGCCCGTGAAGACCTCCAGCCTGGAGATTTGCTGTTCTTTGCTTATAATCAAGGAAAAGGCCGGGTTCACCATGTTGGGATGTATATTGGGAACAACCAGATGATCCATTCACCGAACACAGCATCAAGTGTGCGAATCGACAGTTTGGATAACCCAGCTTATGCGGTTGAATATGCGGGCGCAAAACGCTACGTTGAAGGGCATTAAAAGAGAACCCTTAGGTGATAGCCACATTGGCTATTATCTAAGGGTTCGTTTCATGATGAAAACTATTGCTGCAGCTTTTTCAGTTCTTCATAAAATCCAGGATACGAGACCGCTGTGGCCTCGCTGTTGGATATGACGGTTTCTCCTTCTGCTATTAATGAGGCTACGGCGAGCATCATTCCGATGCGGTGATCGCCGAAGCTGTCGCATTGCGTACCGCGTAGTTTGGTTTGGCCGTGAATGATCATTCCATCGTCCGTGGCTTCAATATCTGCTCCCATCGCTGACAGCTGACGTACGACCGTGTCGATGCGGTCCGTTTCTTTCACCTTCAGCTCAGCAGCATCTTTTATGATCGTGGTTCCTTCAGCTTGGGTCGCTGCGAGTGCGATTACCGGGATTTCATCGATCAGCCTCGGAATGAAGTCACCGCTGATCTCGGTCCCTTTTAATGAAGAAAAAGTAATGGTGAGGTCTGCATACGGCTCTTTCCCATCGCTGCTTTCGTTGGATAGTGTAATATTGGCTCCCATCGCCAAAAGCACATCGAGAATTCCTGTACGGGTCGGGTTCAGACCGACTTTCTTGAGAGTGATTTCACTGTCTGGCACGATAGAACCGGCAACCAGAAAAAAGGCGGCCGAGGAAATATCACCTGGCACCTCGATATGGGCCGCTTTCAGTGACTGCCCGCCTGTGATCGTGACGCTGTTTTCGCTCGAGACAGTTTTTACGCCAAAGCTGTCTAACATCCGCTCTGTATGGTCACGCGACTTGTGCGGTTCAATTACGGTAGTTTCGCCTTCTGCCCTTAAGCCAGCCAGCAGGACCGCCGATTTCACTTGTGCACTCGCAACCGCTGATGTGTGTGTGATTCCTTTCGTTGATCCGCCGCGGATGCTGATAGGGACAAGATTACCTTCTTCTCTTCCGTCAAGCTTCGCGCCCATTTGACGTAGCGGGCCGGTCACGCGCTTCATCGGCCTTTTACCGATCGAGCTGTCTCCTAAAATGACAGAATGAAACGGCGTGTTAGCAAGAATGCCTAGCATGAGGCGGATGGTCGTTCCGGAGTTGCCGACATCAAGCACCTCTGCTGGCTCACTAAGCCCTTCGAACCCTTTTCCTTCTATTGCGACCGTGTTGTCTTTTTGCTTAATCGAGACACCCAATTTCCGAAAACAGCTGATCGTGCTTAAGCAATCTTCTCCAAGAAGGAAATTGTTTATGGTCGTTGTTCCTTTAGCAATTGATCCAAACATAACCGCCCGGTGAGAAATAGACTTGTCACCAGGCACGGCGACAGTCCCTCTTAATGCGTTTTGTGCACGTGTCAGGCTAATGTTTCCCATGTTTCCTCTCCTTTTTACATGACATAACTATGATAATTTTCCAGTTTCAGTGCTTGAGTAGCTTTTTCTCGGTCTTCACTGCTTTGAAAGCTGATCCGCAGGACACCGTATACGTCTTCTCTCATCTCAATAATGCGTATGTTGGTGATACTGAGTTTATATTCGGCCAGTATAGCCGTCACATGTGAGATCACACCGACTGTGTCGAGTACATCGACATATAAATCGTAATACGAAGTGATCGCGCCCTTCGCTTTAACAGGCAGGCTGTCACGGAACTGTTTGGCACCGGCAAAATAATGAAAAAGCTCTTCGCCCTCGCTTTTTTCAACGAGTTCTTCTACGACATCCATCTCTTCACGCCAGTCTTTTAACAGTTTTAGCAGCGTTTCACGGTTATGCTTCGTTATGTCCCGCCACATCGCCGGGCTGCTTGACGCGATTCTCGTAATATCGCGGAACCCGCCAGCCGCCAGCTCGCTTACAAGCGGATGGGCTTCTGTCTCTTTTTCAGCCTGGCGGACGAGGCTCGCTGCAATCAGATGCGGAAAATGGCTTACAACCCCGGTGATCCAGTCATGTTTCTCGCTCTCGATCTCGATAAACTTTGCTTTTGTCCCCTTTAGCCAATTTTTAAGCTCGTCGACTGCAGATTTTGGTGTGTCAGGAAAGCGTGTGAGCATGTAAAAGGCGTTCTCAAAAAGATGAGCCCTCGCGCTCGATGGCCCTGACTTATGCGAACCGGCCATCGGATGTCCGCCTATGAAGGTCACACCTTGCGCTCGAAGGATCTCAGCCGATTTCATGATTCGTTCCTTCGTGCTCCCTACATCGGTTACTAGTGCCTTAACATCACTGCCGCAGCCGGCTATCACATGAATCCACGCTTCACAATCTTCAACTGGCGAGGCGAGGATGATCAAGTCGGCACTACGTATTGCTTCTTTTATGTGCTGAACACGTTCGTCAATGATGCCCAGTCTTCGTGCGTCGAGTAAGTTCCTCTCACTCGTATCGCAGCCAATAATGATGGCGTCATGCTCTTTCTTGATGGCAAGTGCGAGCGAGCAGCCTATGAGGCCTGTTCCGATCAGAAGCACTCTTCTCTTCATGATTTCCTCTCCTATAATCGCTCTGCTGCAAGAAAAGATTGAAGCTCTCTTTTCAGCAGGGGGTCCGGTACTTCCAGCAGTTCTGCACGGCCGATTCGCGGCAGAAGCACCATCTGTACCGTACCCCGATGAGATTTTTTGTCTTTTTTCATACGTGCAAGCAATCTTTCCGCTTCAAGGCCGGCCGGCAACGGCGGGTATCCGAGTTCGATCAGCCACGCATTCATTTCTTTTTCTTCTATTAAAGGTATTCCGTACACGGCAGCTCCTACTCTTAACGCAAAGCGCATGCCTGCTGCCACTGCATCACCGTGTGTCCACTTGCCGTACCCAAGTTCGGCTTCGATCGCATGGCCGAGTGTATGGCCGAAATTTAACAGTGCCCGTACACCGTTTTCCCGTTCATCCTGGCGCACGATGTCCGCTTTGATTTGGATGCCCGTTACGATCGCTTTCTGAAGAGTACCGGACCCCACCTCGGTTAGTGACCGTACTTCTTCATGCAATGCCCGGTAAAACACTTCATCCTTGATGAGCGCATGCTTGATCACTTCGGCGAATCCTGAGCGAATTTCATTTACAGGTAGTGTGCGCAGGCATTCGATGGGATAGATGACGGCTTCCGGATGGTGAAACGCTCCGATCATGTTTTTGCCGAGTTCATGGTTGATGCCTGTTTTGCCCCCTACCGCGCTGTCGTGGGCGAGAAGTGTTGTTGGCACCTGGATGAACCGGATGCCGCGCATATACGTGCTGGCAACGAATCCGGCTAGGTCGCCGATCATCCCGCCGCCGAGCGCGATGATGAGCGAGCGCCGGTCAAGTCCGCTTTCAAGCGCCTTCGTCTGGCAGGCGATATAGTTTGCAAACGATTTTTCCTGATCGCCGTGCGGTAGGATGTGTTCATGGACTGTCGTTTCACTGCTTAACAAAGCGGCTACTTTCCCTAAATAAAGCGGCGCCACATTATCGTCCGTGATGATCAGGATGCGTGTCACTGCCGGTGTTAGCTCTTGAATGAGTAACGGCAACTGCTGCAGTGCATTCTCACCGACGAAAACAGGGTAATGCTTGGATGGTGCAGCGACGGTCAGCTGCTCCATTTAAAACGTCCTCGTTTTTTCATTATGTCTGCGAATGTTTTCTTGTATTTCTTCCATATTGTCGCGCCCGAACTGGGATGTGATCGCTGCTGCCAGCTCCCATGCAACAACCGCTTCGGCTACTACACTCGCAGCTGGTACTGCACAGCTGTCAGAGCGTTCGATGCTTGCTGCAAATGGCTCTTTCGTTTCAATATCCACACTTTGCAGCGGCTTGTACAATGTTGGGATCGGCTTCATCACCCCTCGCACCACGATTGGCATGCCAGTCGTCATGCCGCCTTCAAATCCTCCGGCATTATTTGTTTTTCTTGTGTAGCCGTCTTCCTCGCTCCAAAGGATCTCATCGTGCACTTGGCTACCTGGTCTGCGCGCCGCCTCGAATCCGATGCCGATCTCCGCTCCTTTAAACGCGTTGATGCTCATGATCGCGGCTGCGATTTTCGCGTCGAGCTTCAAGTCATAATGCACATAGCTGCCAACACCGACCGGCATGCCTTCCACAATCACTTCTACGACGCCGCCGATCGAGTCGCCGTTTGCTTTGGCGTCATCGATCGCTTTCATCATGCGCTCACCTGCCGCCTCATCCAAGCAGCGGACCGGCGATGATTCGGTGATTTCTTTTAGCTGGTGAATGGAATGGAATGCCGTGTTCTCGGCCTTCACACCTCCGATTTCAAGCACGTGTCCAGCAACGGTGATGCCGAGCTCGGAAAGGAGTTTTTTCGCGACCGCTCCTGCCGCAACCCTTACTGTTGTCTCACGCGCCGATGAGCGCTCCAGTACGTTCCGCATATCGCGGTGCCCGTATTTGATCGCGCCGTTTAAATCAGCATGACCTGGGCGCGGCTTCGTCACTTTCCGCTTCACTTCTGCATCTTCATCCGGATCTAGCGGATCGGCTCCCATGATCTTAGTCCAATGGGCGAAATCCTTATTTTCTACCGCCAGCGCTATCGGTGAACCGAGCGTTAAACCGTGGCGTACTCCACTGGATATAATGGCTTCATCTTTTTCAATCTGCATTCTCCGTCCGCGTCCGTATCCCTTCTGGCGGCGGCTCAGTTCCTTGTTCACGTCTTCAGCGAGCAGTTCAAGCCCTGCAGGTACTCCTTCAATGATGGCTGTCAACTGCGGACCATGTGATTCTCCAGCTGTTAAATATCTCATATTTGTGTTCCCCCTTTTTGTTAATAACGGTAAGCGCATTGTGTGTAACGGAATGGCACTTTTCTTAATGAGAGGCTTCTCTTTTCGAAGAGATTGTTGCTCTAGATTTTTTTTATTAAAAACTTTGAACTGCTGAATTTTCTCAGTGCAGTAAATCATCCTTCTACACGCTAACTATGAGGATTGCATTTACTAAATCTTTTCACTTAATCGACTTTGAATGCTTCATTGATAAGTTGATCGCAGTGAAAGGTGCCGACTCCTCAAAAAAGAAGTTCACTTCTTCTTGCGTTTGATGTCTTGTTGCACAGCTTTCCTTATCCAGCGGATGAGTGAGAAGGTGAGACCTTTTAAAGGCGCGGAGCGACAAAAGGGCTCACCGCTCACCCCGCGGAAAGCGTGCACCTGTAACGGACATTAACCTGTTCTCGAATTCTAAAAGCAACATTGTTTACGAAAACAGCCTAATGAGAAAACAAAAAACGCCCCTGCAGCAATTGCAGGGACGAAATGTATTCGCGGTACCACCCATTTTGCGGAACAGACATAGCTCCGCCACTTTACATCAGATAACGGGAGGTCCCGGCTTTTTTTCAAAAAAGCGGCTCAAGGATTGTAATTCGAGTTCTTTATGTGCTGATTCCCACCGACCATCAGCTCTCTGTTTGCTACAGGGAAAGAAGCTCTACTGTTGTCCTGTCATTGCGTTTTCGTAATATGTTATATCAATTTTTAACACTTCAACGCGCGATTGTAAAGTGCTGGCTGTGATTTTTTTAAAAATTTACACAAACAGACAAATCGCTTCAATATATGGCAAACTGAAGCGATAAAAAAGTCTGAAATTAAGCCTTGACTGTTTCGCGAACACGCTTTAAAGTATTAAACAATATCTTTCCTGCAGGAAGAAGTTAAGCCGATAAATTCAGGTTCGCTGCTGGCGCCTGATCCTGAATTTAACGGTATTCAAAAAGAGATTAGGAGTGGAACACATGACTACAGAACTAGAACAGCTCAGGACTGAAATCGATGCAGTCAGCCTGAAAATCTTAGAATTGCTCAATGAGCGTGGTGAACTGGTGCAGCAGATTGGCAAATTAAAAGAAACGCAAGGTGTTAAGCGATTCGATCCCGTACGTGAACGGCAGCTGCTAGACTTGATCGCAGAGAACAATAAAGGGCCTTTTGAAACGTCAACGGTCCAGCATATTTTCAAGAAAATCTTCCAGGCGAGCCTGGAGCTTCAGGAAGATGACAACCGTAAAGCCCTTCTTGTGTCACGAAAGAAGAAACCTGAAGACACGATTGTTAACGTGAAGGGTGAACATATCGGTGACGGCCAGACCCATTTTGTAATGGGACCATGCGCCGTGGAAAGCTATGAGCAAGTCAGACAGGTTGCACAAGCCATCAGCCAGCAAGGGCTTACACTGTTACGCGGCGGAGCGTATAAGCCGCGCACTTCTCCATATGATTTCCAAGGCCTCGGATTTGAAGGATTGCAGATTCTGCGCAAAGTGGCAGATGAGTTTAACCTTGCTGTCATTAGTGAGATCCTGAACCCGAACGACCTTGAAACCGCTCTTGATTATGTTGACGTCATCCAGATTGGTGCACGCAACATGCAGAACTTTGATCTGTTGAAAGCGGCAGGTCAAGTGCGCAAGCCTGTCTTGTTAAAACGCGGCTTGTCTGCCACGATCGAGGAGTTCATGTATGCGGCAGAATACATCTTGGCGCAAGGAAACAGCGATATTATCCTTTGCGAGCGCGGCATCCGCACGTACGAGAAAGCAACACGCAACACGCTTGATATTTCCGCTGTTCCGATCTTGAAGAAGGAGACGCATCTGCCGGTAATGGTCGATGTCACTCATTCAACCGGCCGAAAAGATCTGCTGCTTCCATGTGCAAAAGCAGCCATTGCAATCGGTGCGGATGGCGTCATGGCAGAGGTTCATCCAGATCCTGCCGTCGCTTTGTCCGATTCGGCACAGCAGATGAACATTCCAGAGTTCAACGAGTTTATTACGGCTCTGAAAAAATCTGCAGCTCTTGTTTAATGTTTAAGAAATATAGCGAAGCTGGCACCCCGCCTTATATTCAGTCGGGCTGCCGGCTTTTTGCACGTATAAGTGAATAAAATACACTTCTGCCGCTCATGATGATACAGAAGGTCTGATTTTCTATAGAAAGCGGTGTTTGTATTGCAAAGCTTATTGATTAAAATCATCGGTATTCCCACTCTGCTCATCGTGGCCACATTTATGTTTAAAAGTGTTCACATCACTTCTCCATGGTCTTATGCGATTATTACCCTTGTACTTGCTCCTATTGGCGTGCTGATGGAATATATTTTCATCCCCCGCATCACGTACGGCAGGACGGTTGCGGCGGATTTCATCGTCACCTTCTTCCTCGTTCTTGGGTTATGTTTAGCGCTTCCTGGAGCAGAAGTAACCATTTGGGGAGCGTTCCTAGTAACGCTGCTGCTGACAGGTATGGAAGCACTCATCCATAAGCACCTGGTTGCTGATCATCGAGAGCATTCTTATCATTAAACACAGACAAAAGCCGCTGCCTTAGTGAAGGCAGCGGCTTTTGTCTGTGTCAGGTGGAAAATGGGCTGAAATTGTCCATATGGCGTACCGGACCCCTACTAGGTTAGCGGATTTGACCGGTCCCATGCATGAGGTATTTAACAGTGGTTAATGCCGGGAGACCCATCGGTCCGCGTGCGTGAAGCTTCTGTGTCGAAATGCCGATCTCCGCGCCAAAGCCAAGGGCGCTTCCGTCTGTGAAGCGTGTGCTTGCATTATGGTACAGAGCGGCTGCGTCGGCAAGTGCCATAAACTGCATTGCTGTTCGTTTGTTTTCTGTGATGATCGCTTCTGAGTGTTTCGTGCCGTAGCGTTCAATGTGCTCAAGCGCCTCTTTTAGCGTACACACCACTTTAACAGCGATATCCAAACTCAAGAATTCGTCGCTCCAATCCTGCTCGTTTGCCGGAATCACGTCAGGCAGATATACTGCTGCTTTTTCGTCGCCATGTACCGTGATGCTGTGTGCGGCGAAGGATTCGGCTAGCGCGCTGCTGTGTTTTTTCAGCCAGTTTTCATGGAGGATGACCGTCTCAGCAGCGTTACAAACCGCCGGCCGGTCTGTCTTGGCATTAACAATGATGTTCAACGCTTTCTCCACATCTGCTTCTTCATCAACGTAGATGTGGCAGTTGCCTGTCCCTGTTTCAAGTACTGGAACGGTGGCGTTGGAAACGACCGCAGAAATCAGCTTAGCGCCGCCACGCGGGATGAGCACATCGATGTGCTCTTTCATCGTGAACAGCTGCTGTGCGGCTGCACGGTCCGTGCTATCGATGAACTGAACGGCTTCAGCTGGTATTTTTGTTTTGCGCAATGCTTCATGCAAGACTTCAACAATCGCCCGATTAGAGCTGATCGATGACGAACCGCCTTTCAGCACGATGGCGTTCCCTGATTTTAATGCAAGTCCTGCCGCATCAGCTGTCACGTTTGGACGAGCTTCATAGATCATGCCGATTACTCCGAGCGGTACTCGGACTTGCTGTACTTGAAGGCCGTTCTCTAGCGTCCATTCGGACAGAATGTCGCCTGTCGGGTCCTCTAGCTCAGCAACGTCGCGCAATCCTTTCGCTAGTGCAAAAACGCGGCTTTCTGATAATGCGAGCCTGTCCATATACGCCTCGTCATACCCTTTTTCTTTCCCTTTTTGCAGATCCTCTTCGTTAGCTTCTATAATCCGCTCAACGTTTTTTTCAATATAATCCGCAAGTGTATTTAGTGCGTCGTTTTTGTCGGTTTCGCTTAAAAGACTTAATGTCTTCGCCGCTTTTTTTGCTGCTATTGCCTGCTGTTCAACGGATATCAATGTTTTCATAATGTTAGAACGCCTCCTAAAGTTTTTCCATACACTGGTTCTTTATCGGGCTTGCGTTTCTTGGCTTTATTACAGTGAGGCGGGTATGCAGAAATCGTAATAGCAGACGAACGCCTCACGGTTGATGATGGCTTTTTTCTTGCCGTCTGTTCCTTGTTGGAGCTGTTCTGTTGAATAATTCACGATGCCTACCCCGATATCTTCGCCTGAGTCATCCCCGATTTTCACGACCGCTCCATGTTCAAACTTTCCTTTCACTTCCTGCACATCACCGGTATACAGACTTTTGCTTCCTTCTAGCAAAGCTTCTTTCGCTTTTTGATGAATGATGATCTTGCCTTCCGGACCTGAATTGAACGCGATCCACTGGCGCTTTCGGTCTAGGTTGGCTGACTCGGGTTTGTTTTCAAAATACGTTCCGCGGGCTTTACCTTTTACTGCATCACTCAATATGCCCGGGACATCGGTCTTTCCTAGAAAGGTAGAGATTCCTGATGCCATCGAAATCTTGACCGCATCAATTTTTGACTTCATGCCGCCCGTTCCAACTGCACTGTCAGAGTCTTTGGCTGCCGCTTCAATCGACTGAGTGATTTCTGTAACGTGTTCGAGCATGACAGCATCCGGGTTGTGTGATGGATTGTCTGTATAAAGGCCATCGATGTCTGACAAAATAATGAGCTGGTGGGCATTGATGAGGGCGGCCACTTTGGCAGATAATGTGTCGTTGTCACCGAATTTCAAACGGTCCACCGTTACCGTGTCATTTTCATTTACGATAGGAACAATCCCGCGCTCAAGCAGCACGTTGATCGTATTGCTCATGTTGTAATAGCGGTTTTCGTTTGAAAAGTCAGTGCGCGTGATCAAAATCTGTGATGCGACATAGCCGTGAGATAAAAAAAGTTCAGAGTATGATTCCATGAGCAATCCTTGTCCGATAGATGCTGCTGCCTGTTTTTCAGGCAGGGAGCTTGGCCGTTCGATAAAGCCTAGCTTTCTGTAGCCTGCTGCCACCGCTCCTGAAGAAACGAGCACGACTTCCATGCCTTCATCCTTTAGCGACACAACCTGATCCACAAGCTTCTCCAGCTTTTTCCGGCTCACCTCACCATGCAGACTTGTCAGTGAGCTGCTGCCGATTTTGATGACAACCCGTTTTGGCTTTTTGCTGTGTACCATGTTATCCCTCCGTTTTTTATCAGGAAGTGACAAGCACGTTCTTCAGCTCATCACTGATTTCTTTCGATCGTTTTGATGCAGAGTTCACTGCTTGAGCAATCGCGTTTCCCCCGCCGTTATTTTTTAGCGCGGCTAGTCCCGCTGCAGTAGTACCGTTTGGAGATGTCACATTCTCTCTTAACGCTCCTGGTCCTTCTTCACTGTTCATGATCATTTTTGCTGCACCTAAAAGAGTCTGGGCGATAATCTTACGGACCAGTTCACTGTCCATCCCCTCTGCCGTGCCTGCCTCCTCCATATGTTCCATCAAATAATAGAAATAAGCAGGTCCGCTTCCGGCAATGCCTGTAAAAATATCCATTTGGTCTTCTTCTATAAGAAATACTTTTCCCATGCTTTCGAGAAGCTCTTTCACCTCAAGAACATCGTCCATTTTCGTATGCTTTCCAGCGGTCAATGCTGTTGCCGATTCTTCCACCATGCTTGAAGTGTTCGGCATGATTCGGATAACAGGCTGATTTGAAGGCAGATGCTCTTCCATAAACGTTGTCGAGATGCCCGCAAGCACTGAACCGACAACTTGATGCGGCTGCACTTTATCTTTTAAGTTCGATAACGATTCTGCGGCATCTTTTGGCTTCATAGCCAAAATAAACAGGTCAATCTCGCTGTAATTCAATTCTTCTAATGGAGATGTCTTAATGTTGTATGTGTTCTCCAAATACGTTCTTCTTTCACTGTTGTATTTATTGCATGCAATGATGTGCGCTGCTGGAACTTTATTAGAACGAAGTATTCCTGAAATCATGGCCTCTGCCATCGATCCTGCTCCAATAAAAGCGATGGTTTTATTCGTAATCATGTCATCCTCCTCATGGATTGTTTGTTCGCATATCCGTTCGGTTTTTTACACTTTTCCTATAGTAACATCCTGAGAGAGCATTTCAAGGGGATAAGGGACATTGGCATCGTATATGCCCAGAAAGTGAATGAAAACGGTATCATTATGCAACAGTTTATCGAGTTTGTATTAAATGTCCGTAAATCCGTCTTATATCCCCATAATCAAGGTTATTTGCCGAAGCCTTTTGGAAAAAAATTTAAATTGAAATGCATGTCAACTTTTGTTACATTATGTCTAAGATTGTAGAAATGTACATCTAGCACACACAAAAGAATTTATGGGGTGAAAACAGCATGAAACTCATCGAGACGATTATCGGTACAGCCAATACTTACTTATGGTCATATATTTTGATTGCTATGCTTATCGGTATCGGACTGTACTTCACGGTTCGTACAAAATTTGTGCAGTTCAGAATGGTCGGCGAAATGTTCAGGTTATTAGGGGAAGGAGCGACAGATAACAAAAAAGGGGTGTCCTCTTTTCAAGCTTTCTGCATTTCGACAGCATCACGTGTTGGTACGGGTAACCTAGCAGGTGTTGCAATCGCGATTACAACAGGGGGACCTGGAGCTGTCTTCTGGATGTGGCTTATTGCGCTCATCGGATCAGCTTCCGCTTTTGTTGAAAGCACACTGGCACAAATCTACAAAGTGAAGGACGGCGATACATTCCGCGGCGGACCTGCTTATTATATGGAGAAAGCATTAAACGCGCGCTGGATGGGCGTGACGTTTGCCGTATTGATTTCAATCACGTTCGGCTTGGCTTTTAACTCTGTGCAGGCTAACACGATTACTGGAGCGTTTAACTCTTCATTTGGTGTGGATAAGACGGTTATGGCCGTTATTTTGTCAGTGGTTACCGCCATCATTATTTTCGGCGGACTGAAGCGTGTGGCAAAGGTGTCCGAAATTATGGTGCCGGTTATGGCGGGTGCGTATATCCTTGTAGCGCTTTATATTATGGTGACTAACCTCACAGAAGTTCCAGCAGTATTCACTCTTATCTTCAAAAGTGCATTCGGCTTGGAAGAAGCAGCAGGCGGAGCGCTTGGTGCGGCCATGATGAACGGCATTAAACGTGGATTGTTCTCTAACGAAGCCGGTATGGGTAGCGCACCTAACGCAGCCGCGACAGCGGATGTAAGCCACCCTGTCAAACAAGGTTTGATTCAGGCACTTGGCGTGTTTGTCGATACTCTTGTCATTTGCAGCTCAACAGCGTTCATTATTCTCTTATCCGGGATGTACACTTCTAAGGAATCTGACGGCATCGTTCTTACTCAAAACGCTCTTGAAACCTCTATGGGTTCATGGGCCGGTATTTTCCTAAGTGTAATCGTTCTGCTGTTCGCGTTCAGTTCGATTGTGGGCAACTATTATTATGGTGAATCGAACATTGAGTTTATGAATTCTAAGAAAAAATATTTGAACATGTACCGTGTGCTGGTTGTGGCAATGGTCGCTTTCGGCTCACTTGCATCACTTGATTTTGTATGGAGCCTTGCTGACATGTTCATGGGACTGATGGCCATCATCAACTTGATCGCGATTGTCCTTCTTGGAAAAATTGCCTTCAATGCGCTTGCTGATTATCAAAAACAAAAGAGAGCTCGAAAAAACCCTGTATTCCGCCCTTCTGACATTGGAATTACGAATGCAGAAGCATGGGAAGCAAACCAAAATCAACACTAATAATAAAAAGCTGAGACCGGAATGTGCGACGGTTCTCAGCTTTTTTTCAATTCAAGAAGCCTATTGGGGGTCCGGTACGTTTATTCAGCATCGCCTTTGCTGCGGGACTTATCTGATGAAGTACCGGACCCCTCCATTTTGTCTTCTATGCTAGTCTTTCTTTTTTTCCAGTTTCTCGGGTTGGCGTATTTACGAACGGCTCGGGCAGCATCTTTACCGGCTAAAAGCGCACCGCCCCAGAAAAGCACTTCAGCGGCGATTGTCAGCGCAGCTGCCGCGCTTACTTTTTCAGAACCCGACAAAAATGTAAGAAACGGAACAAACGGAATGAAAAGCCATGGTACAAAGGAAAACACAACAAGGATGATGCCTATCTTTGTTTTGCTCATATATCCCCCTATATTCCTATTTTTGGCTTGTGTCACTGAACTGTAACAAAGAAATGGTATACTGAACAAACGCCGCATACTTGGAGGTTCAACAAAATGGCGATGTATTTAGTAGATCACTCAAAAAACATGGTGCACAGAACGGCATTCATTAAAACAGAATGCGATCATCAAGAAATCAGCAAAGAATCTGTAGAGCACCTTAACGATGCAAAATCTGTCGAGCTTTTATTGTCCAATAAACAATATGATTATTGCCAGCATTGCTCGCAAAACAATATATAGGTCGATGATATGATAAGCGGAGACAGCATGTCTCCGCTTATTTTTTGTAAGCATATCGTTGGACATCGTATTTTAAGATAACGATAATAAGAGTACGACAAAGAGAAGAAAGGATTTTATTCTTGAAATTAAGTATATTGGATCAATCACCTGTCTCTAATGGGATGAGTGCCACCCAGGCACTGCATAATACGATCACACTCGCCCAAGAAGCCGAAAAGCTCGGTTACTACCGCTTTTGGGTGTCAGAGCACCATAACAGCGACAGTCTGGCTGGCTCATCGCCAGAAGTACTCATCTCGGCGATCGCGGCGAAAACCGAAAATATCCGTGTGGGCTCTGGCGGTGTAATGCTGCCTCATTACAGTGCCTATAAAGTCGCAGAAAATTTCGCCGTCCTTCAATCGCTGTTTCCTGACCGCATCGATCTTGGCATCGGGCGGGCACCTGGCGGGATGCCGCTTGCGACCATGGCGCTGCAGGAGAACGCCAGCCGCGATATTCGTGACTATCCGAACCAGATTGATGATGTAGCAGATTACCTGCACGGACGCACTGAGCATCATCGCTTTCAAGGTTTGAAAGCCACACCGCAGCCTGAGACGTCGCCTGAACTATGGCTCCTCGGCTCAAGCGGTTCTAGCGCGAGTGTAGCGGCCGAAAAAGGCGCCGGCTTCTCTTTTGCGCATTTTATTAATCCGATCGGCGGGCCGCAGGTGATGAATACTTATCTTCAAGCGTTCACGCCTTCTCACATCAGCCAAAAACCGGCCAACAGTGTAGCTGTTTTTGCTGTTTGTGCCGAAACGGAGGAAGAAGCGGAGAGGCTCGCTTCAAGTCTTGATCTCTCCATTCTTCTCATTGAAACAGGCAAAAGCCGAAACGGTATTCCAAGCGTCGAGCAGGCGGAATCATTCCCGTATACACCGTTTGACCGGGAACACATCGCGAACAACCGCGGCCGGATTATCGTCGGCACACCCGCGAAAGTGAAAGCTCAGATTGAGCGCCTTGCGAGGGCATATCAGACTGACGAAGTCGTGATTGTCAGCATCATTCATGAATTTGAAGCCAAGCTGCAATCTTATAGGCTCATTGCAGACGCATTTCGAGGTGAATGATCGGAAAAAAGCAGGATCGCCATGATCCTGCTTTTTTAATTTTACTGTTACGACGTCTCCTCACTCGGCCTTAGGAGCAGCTGCTTATACTCGCGTTCGAGATCTTCGAGGGAGACTTCATACAGATGCCTTCCATCACTCGTTTTATAAATATTATGACCGAGCAAGCTGGTAATCAGCTTGTCTTTTTGATCGTCGTTCATATGTATCCGTCTCCCTCCTTTTAAACGTAAAAAAACGTCTCTCCTTTTTATAAAAGAAGAGACATTCGTTAGACTGTTCATACGTCCGCACACGCTCTTCTTATCTTTCCGACGCTGCTGTAAAGAGAATAGCGTCCGATGGATTTGGCACAGTACCGTTTAATTCCAGCCTGCTGCCGAGGGTTCAAAGGGCCAGATCCCTCCCCCTCTCATAATAAGAAAAAACATTATTCACTTATATTAAATGTAAGCGGTTTTCATGAGAAAGTCAAATGCCGGGGGCCGGTACGTTTCCATTGCATCCTTTGAGTTTCCTTGTATGAAGGAAATGCGTACCGGACCCCGGATTAACGTTAGCTCTATGCCATCACTTTCACTTTCTTTTCGATATGCACCTGATGAGGATAAGGGATTTCGATTTCCGCTTCATCAAGGGCTTCCTTAATGGCTTTTCTTAACTCTCTTTCTACGCCCCATTGCTCCATGTTTGTTGTCTTTGCCAGAATTCGTATGACAACTTCAGACGAGCCAAAGCTTTGAACACCTAACACGTTAGGTCCTTCAATGATGTTTTCATTCACTTCCTTCACGCTCTCACACGCCGAACGGATCACCGCTAAGGCTTCATCGATGCTTTCTTCATAGGCGATGCCGATGTCGACAAGCGCTTGCATGTTTCCTCGTGAATGATTGGCAACTGTACTGATCTCGCGGTTCGGCATATAAAAAAGGGTGCCGTCAAACGCTCTGACGTGAGTGGTTCGTAAACCGACTTCCTCCACGATGCCTGAAACACTGCCAATCGTGACAAAATCTCCAACGTCCATTTGTTTTTCCAGCAAAACAAAAAAGCCTGTTACGATATCACTGACAAGGCCCTGTGCACCAAATCCTATGGCGAGTCCAAGAATACCTGCACCAGCGATGAGTGTTTTAATATCCAGCCCGAACAATTCGAAAATAATTCCTGCAAATACAAAAATCAGGATATAAGAAAACAGGTTAAGTACAAGCTTTTGCAAGGTGACGACACGGTTTGTCGTCATTCTTTTATTTTTCGCTGCTTGATCGAACATACGGCTGATGACCGTTTTGCCGATTGTTTTAACGATAAAAAAGATGATGAGAATGATGCAAAGCTTTAAGAAGATCATCCAAGATTGCACCATCATTTCTCCCCAGTTTACTTTAAGCAGCCATTTTTCTATTTTTTCCATCATGCCCTCACTCCTATGCCGTTCTTTGCTGCGCTTTCCAAATTACATTATTCGTGCTCAAATCCTGTTTATGGCAAGCAAAAAGAAAAAATCCTGCAATGTAAGCAGGATTATTCTTCTTGTGCTTCTTTTGCCTGATAGTCGACCACACGCTCGAGCTTTTTACTGTCATTGTCTGCCTTCGCTTGCTGTTCATATCTTTTTATCGCAGCCCTAAGCTGTACAATTTTAATAAAGCCGAGCATACCGACCGATAATCCCCCAATCGCAGCAGAACCAAGGATAATAAGCACAAGCGGCCAACTCGCCTTGCCGAAAATATAATTGAATTCTACTGGATTGCCATTTACCACTGCAAATGCAGCAATCACCAGAGCAAACAATAGTCCTAACAGTAAGTAAGCCTGCATCTTCATTACATCACTCCCTCTAGTACAATGAGCACAAATATTGTTAATTGCACATTATATCAATCTTTTTTCAATTAAACATGTTACTCTAAATTAGATGAACAAAAATATTGACTATACTCAAATACTGGCGGTGTTGCCCTTTGAAATTATCCACCGAAAACTTGCATGCCCTTTCTTTTGCCGTAATTGAGCAAAAGCAAATCATTGCACAGCGAGTGACCACCCTTCAAGAGGATGACTATCCAACGGAGCTTCGTCATCTTGCCTCCTCATTGATTCCGATGAGAGAGGAACTGGTCGAGCTATACGGCAAAAGTCTGATTATGGAGGATGAAGAATGTTTCGCCGCTTTTGACAAGTGGGGCGAGCGTGTTGGACAAGCTTGCTTAAACGTAAGAATGCCTTTTGATGCCGCGTTAAAGGAAACGCGCCACTTTCGAAAAGAAATCATAGAAATTATCGCTTCAGAAGCAGAAGCACAAAATATAACACTAAAAAACTATAATGCCATAACAAGACGATTTCATGAAATTATGGACCATGCTGTCTTTTCGTTCAGCCTGGCGTTTATTTCTTACAGCGATCAGCTCAAGCGCAGTGCACAGCAATCACTGATTGAGTATTCTGTACCGATCGTCCAGGTTGGCCATGGTGTAGGCATACTGCCGTTAGTCGGTGATATTGATACAGAACGCGCTCGCATTTTGATGGAGAAAACCCCACAAGATTGTGTGAAGCTCTCATTGAACGAGCTGATCATCGACCTTTCCGGTGTTCCGATAGTAGATACGATGGTCGCTCAGCAGATCATCCGTCTCGGTGATGTGGTGAACCTGCTCGGTGTGAAGCCTAAGATTACAGGCATACGTCCTGAGATCGCCCAAACAATGGTTGCCTTGAACATTGATTTTTCCAAGTTTCCTTCATTCGCTTCCCTTCATTTCGCTCTAGAAGAGATCGGATTCTCAATTAACAACTAAAAGAAAAATCGCAAGCTCCTTTTACTATAGAAAGGAGCTTTTCTTTTGTTAAAGTATTCCTTTGGAAAGCTCCGTTCAAACCTACTCTACGAGACGATTGAGCTGGGAAGAAAGCTCATCTTTATCGAGCTCTTCTCCTATAATGACGATGCGAAGCGGCTTTTTCATGAATTCGGGTTCGTATTGAGGCAGTCCGTACGAATAGTGCATAAGTACAGTACCTGGCTTCTCCGAAAACTGCATGTAGCCTTTCATACGGTAGATGGTGTCGGGTGCTTCATTTCTCAGCCAATCCTCGAACCTCTCTTTTGACACGGGCCCTGAAAAGGTATGGATAAATGTCTTTACTTTTAGCTGCTCTCCGATACGGACAGTCTGATAATCCCCTTTTTCATGTGAAGACAGCGAGCGGATCAGGCTGTTATCCACTTTGGCATAATCGGTAAAAAGTGCTGTCACTTTGGGATTCAGCCTATTTTGATCTTCCAGCAATTGCTCTCGCTCGGCTTCCGTCACACTGCCCGTCTTGTTCCATAGCAGCAAATCTGCATGCTTAACCTGTTCTGTTAACAGCATTCTTGACTGAATGCTCATATTTTCCCGTTTCAGCCATCGTGGTGAATCGATGACAGATATAATCAGCGGATCTTTTATAAAAGGAAGAAGGTCTGGTGATAAACATGCATCGAGTATGTCTATCGGATGAGCCACACCGGTTGCTTCAATAATAATGGTCTCAGGTGCATGCTGCTGGCATAAAAGAAGAAGCTGACGTTCGAGCTGATCCTGCAGTGTGCAGCACACACATCCATTCAGCAGTTCAGACAGCGGTATATCCCCCGGCACTGCATCAGAATCAATGGATACAGAGCCAATCTCGTTCATTAGAACGGCAGGACGGGAGCCCTTCCTTCTCTCTTCTATTAAAAGCTGTTTCAACAGCGTTGTCTTTCCGCTTCCCAAAAATCCTGCCAAAATCAGTACCTTTGCTTTTTCCATACGATAACCCCTTCGCCGCATTCTCAAGTACTAGTAATCATACTAAATTAAACAGCGGTCCTCAAACATTAATAGCATGGAAGTTATAAGCAGAAACGATAGGCAGCACATTCGGCCAAAAATGATCGGAACAACTTGGGCGCTATCGGAATATGATAACTGTATGACTAGCATCTGCCGAGGTGAATGTATGCAAGACAGCGAATTTCAAAGAATTAAGAAGCATATGACAGAGAAAGAGCTTGAAGAATATATGCAGTGCACTTATCTTTTGCTAAGCACGGTAAACCGCTCCGAAATATTGCAGCATTATAAGCGGGCGCGAGAAATTTTAACAGCTGTCGTCGTGCGCTTGCAAGGACCAATTCACTAACAGCAGTAAAAGAGGGGTCCGGTACCTCGCTCTGCATCAAAACAGAGTGAAGGTACCGGACCCCGGTTCATTATTTTTGTTTTTTCTTCTTTTTTCCCCGGCGTGCCATTTCTTCGTAGATCCGCACGCACAAGGTGGCGAAGCTGATCAAAAGGGCAATAATTTTATACGCCAGAGAATCCATTATGCTGCCCCCTATCCGGTTACGAGCGCTGTCGCGCCAGAATCAGCTGCCGTATCGCAGGATAGCTTGCTCTGTGCATCAAGTACAAGCAGTCCGTTGCCTTCTGCACGTTTGGATAGTCCTACGCTCATCGTGTTTTTCACAAGCTGTGCATACATTTCAGCTTCTGATAGCCTCCTGCCAAACAAACGCTCTTCTCTTGCAACAAGAAGAGCGGCTGCTCCCGACACGTGCGGTGTGGCCATAGACGTTCCAGAAAGCTTGGCATATTTTCGTCCTGGATAAGTGGATAGGACGTCTACACCGGGGGCAACCAGGTCAATTTCATCGTTCGTGTTCGAAAAAGAGGCCAGTTTTCGCTGTGAGTCTACTGCACCCACTTGAACCACTTCTTTATAAGCCCCTGGATAAGCGTATTCATTCGTTGTGTCTTGGCTGTCGCCTTCGTTTCCAGCTGCACAGACGACCATCACATCCTTCGCCACCGCCTCTTGAATGGCATTGTGCAGTTCTTTTACATCAGATGGCCCGCCTAGTGACATCGAGATGACACGGACCTGCTCTCCAGCCGGTCCTCTCCAATCGACTGCAAATTTGATGGCGTCAATGATGCCTTGATACGTCCCTCCGCCATTTTTCCCAAGTACTCGGCAGATTAGCAGCTTCACGTTCGGCGCCACTCCAGCCACTCCCGCATAGTTGAGGGTCGCCGCAATCGTGCCCGCCACGTGAGTACCATGATAATGAGCATCTGAGTAATCGTCAGGCTTTCCGCTCACAAAATTCCGCCCGCCGATAACCCGGTTTTTCAGTTCAGGATGGTTTATGTCACAGCCCGTATCGAGCACGGCAACCACAACACCCTCTCCCATTTCGCCCTCTTTCCAAAAAGAAGGCGCATTGATCATGTCGATTCCGTATGGCACTTCCTCTCTCGCTGACTCCATGACCTCTTCCAAAACAAAAGGAATTAAACAAACTTCGCTCATCATTCGTTCCTCCTTTTTTTTCGATACGAGTCGCAAAGCCCGACATTGAGAATATCCTCCTTTCTTTTTTACTGCCGATAGTAAGAGAGCTCGTGCTAGTGTAGTCAGTGTAGCACCACGTTGTCTATATGGACAAGACCTAGTTGGAAAAATCATACATTCAGCACAGACAACCCGCGAAAGGTGTAGAATGTTTAAGGCTTTCCGCTTGTCATGAGGAATTCTTTACAGGCATAATTCCTCACAAAGCATTCTGCAACATTCGGGGTCCGGTACAGTGAACAAAAATTCGCGATAAAACCGCAGCTGTTCGCTGCTCCGTACCGTACCCCTCCCCCCTAGATAAATGTCATGCCTCGCACACAAACAAAAGAACGCAGGATGATTTCCTGCGTTCTTTGTCTTCTAATTGGATACTGGAACAGCGTTGAAGTATTCTTCTAGTGTGATGTTTCGCGAAGAAACGGCTACAGCTGTCTGTTTACCAACATAGCGGAGGTGCCATGGCTCGTATTTATAACCTGTAATCTTTTCTTTTCCCTCCGGATAACGGATGATAAATCCATAGTCAGCAGCATGCTTTTTTAACCACTTCGCTTCTTCTTTCTCACCAAAACAGTCTTGTGCAGGACAGCTTCCGTCACCGCCCGTCACATCAATCGCCAGCCCTGTCTCATGTTCGCTCGTACCCGGCACAGCACTATAAGTGCGGGCTTTTTCATAGCCGTCTTTATCCACATATCTTTGAAACAGTGCTTTTTGTGTCTCATGCGAGCGGTATGCAGACACTCCGAGCAGTGTCACACCCTCTTTTTTCGCATCACTGAACATTCTTTCTAATGCTTCAGCCGCTTCTTGGCGCATCATCGTTTTTTCTGCTTTTCCTTCAAAAATGAACGGTACATTCAAATACACAAGATTCGCCGGCTCATAGGATTCAGGCAGGCTATAAAATTTATTGATCAGCACATCAATAATATCAGGATTGGCTACCACTTGAATGGCACCATCCTTTGTTGAATTTTCTGTTTCCGGAGGCTTCCCTTCCTTACCGCCCGTTTGTCCTTCGCTGTCTGTCTTTGGAGGCTTAGCATCCTGCTGCGGTTCGGCAGGGTCATTTATCGGACCGTCGGGTTCTTTCTCTGGATCTGCAGGCATGGAACCATGCTGTTCCTGTTCTTTTTCTTTACTGACTTTCTTTTCGTTTTCTTTTTCCTGATGAGCATTTTTTTCATCATGTAAAAAAGGAATATCCATACTGCAGCCTGTCAGCAGAACGGCTGAAAATCCAATGAATGCAAGACTTTTCCACTTCATTTCTACCATCTTCTCTCCCTGTTCTAGATGTTCATTACGCCTAAAGTATTCGTCGAGATAAGCATAAATCATGTCGCTATCCGTATCATACCCACATCATAAAAAAATCTCAAATATTTTTGCATTCTAACAGATGGATTAAAGATGGGGTCCGGTACCTTTTTCTTGCAGCTCGCTGTCCATCGGCCGCTGCGAACAGGCGTACCGGACCCCACACCTTACACACACAAAGAAACTCCCAAGCCTACAATACGGCTTGGGAGTTTTTCGACAATTTTTAGTAGCGTACAGCGTTTGCTGCGTTTACACGGCCTTTGGAGAAATAAGTACCCGTTCCAGAGATTTGTGTTGCTGTGTTTTCAATCGCTGCACGGATATTCGATGCTGTTCGGCCTTGTGAAGCTAGAAGCCCAGCAACTCCAGCTACAAGTGGAGTTGCCATTGAAGTGCCCGACATGTAAGCATAAGACCCGCCTGGTACTGTGGAAAGAATGTCCACACCTGGTGCAGCCACGTCTACCCAAGAACCGTAGTTGGAGAATGAAGCCAAACGGTCTGCTGAATCAGTCGCAGCTACCGCGATTGTGTTAGAGTAATAAGCCGGATAGCTTGGAGCTGATGTACTTTCGTTCCCAGCTGCCGCTACGACTACAGCACCCTTGCTCACTGCATAGTTTACAGCGTTTTGAAGGGACGTTGATCCGCTAGGTCCGCCTAGTGAAAGCGAGATGACCTTCGCCCCGTTATCTGCAGCATGATAAATTCCATTCGCGATTCCAGATAACGAGCCGCTTCCGTTCGCATCAAGGACGCGGACTGCATAAATGCTTACGTTCGGAGCCATCCCCGCAATACCGCGCGAGTTGTTCGTTGCCGCAGCTGTAATCCCTGCACAATGTGTTCCATGGTCGTTCAGGTCCATCGGATCCCAATCGTTATCGATGTAATCGTAGCCTTTGATAACCTTTCCAGCTAGATCAGGATGATTGTAGTCTACCCCTGTGTCAAGGATGGCTACTTTTGTTGTGGACGAACCGCGTGTAATGTCCCAAGCACTTGGGGCACCTACTTTTTGCGGTGCATATTGATAGGATGCGTAGTATGTGTCATTCGGTGTCCAGTTAGCATGGTATGTATAGTTTGGCTCCACATACTCTACATCACTATTTTTTTTGTAGTCCGCGATTGCTCCTTCTACGTCACCATCAGTTACGGTGACAACTTCGAATTTTGCTCCATCTTGTTTTACTTTGCCATCTGCTTTGCTGTGGATGGCATTTTGCTCAGAGTTGGTTGTACCTGATTTAAATTTTACAATAATTTCTTGAGGGGCTACCTCTTTCTTCGTTTCCACCGGCTTGGCTGCTGCTGCTGGTGAAACAAGTGACACGACGAGCGGGAGAGCAGCGGTCACTGCTACAAAACGTTTTAACATGTTCATTCCTCCTTTGCTTGATAATTAACAATATAGACGGACTAGCGTGGAAAATAAAGATAAATTTTGTTATATTCTGAAAATTAATTACATCATCCTACACCGTAATACTTTTAACATAAAACATGACAAAAGACCTAAAAAAGTCTTAGGGAAACATACGTCATGCAGCCTACTCTATCTGACTGCTAAAGGCATAATGAAGAGAGAGCATTGTTACAAAAAAAAGTTTTTGCTAAGTCACATGCAATTTGCACAAATAAAAAACAGTTCATGAACACACCAGTCATGAACCGTTATCCGTCTATTAAGAGTTCAGCAGTTTAAATAATTCTGTCTGCGTAAAATATCCATAATTCGCACCAAATTCAATGATTACTTGAAGCATCAGCGCCTTAAGCTGAAATGAAGTGTAGGTCGGATAAGCTTGAAATACTTGAGCCGCGCATCCAGAAACAAGAGCAGCCGCGCCAGAAGTACTGGATAAATAAAGATAATTTGGGAAATTCGTGTATTGTCTAGCATAAACCGATCCTGCAGCCTTTGGACCAACAAGATTGCCCGGCACGAAAAAATCTGGTTTAAGCAAGCCGTCAATTGTCGGTCCTGTACTCGTAAGGAGAAGTCTTACATCATCAGCACGTGTCACCGTACGCCTATCATCTACAGCCCCGACGGTTACAACACGAGGATGGTGTCCAGGGGAAGTAATCCGTCCGCCAGGTCCAGTATTTCCGGCTGCACAAACAACAAAGATATTGGCCTGCATCGCCCGTTCAGCAGCTTGCGCTAATGGGTCAATCGTGTACGATTGAGACGGTGGAAATCCGAGTGACAGGTTCAAAATCCGTATATTGAAAGCACTTCGGTTCTGAATGACATAATCGATGCCCGCGATTACACGGGATATTGGGGCCTGACCATTTACATCGAGCACCTTTACGCCAACAAGCCTTGCCTGCGGTGCGGGTGCCGTATAAACCCCGCCAGACAATGCGCCATTTCCTGCGATGCATCCAGCAACATATGTGCCATGCCCGTTATCATCGTAAGGTGTTGTGCGGTTGCTGACAAAATCACGGAATCCGACAATCCGGTTTACGGGGGTGACCAGATCTTCATGAGGGGCAATTCCAGAATCCACAACAGCTACCGTAACGCCTGCGCCTGTCAGGCCGTATTGATTTCGTACAGCAAGTGCTCCGATGGCAGGAGTGGCAATATCAAGTTTTGCTTTAACAACCGCATCGGTGTGAATTCTAGACACTGCAGGATGCAGCAGCAGCTTTTCTATTTTGTTCGGCGTCAGTTTAGCACCAATATAATTCATTGACACAATATTGGCGGTCTCTTCTTCATGCGGAAGAAGTTCGGCCAAATCTTTCAATTTTTTTATACTTGTATTTTCATGAAGCTGAATGATCACAGGAAACGTTTTACTTTCATTGGCTGGCTCTTCCGAATAAAATCTGTCCAGCTTCTCTAAAAGTTCCTTATCCAATCTCTCAGCATACCTTTCATGCCATTTCATCTATATAGCTCCTTTCAGGAAAAGAGAAGGGGGAGGGTACGGTACTCTAAAAAGACAATAAATACAGTTTGTCCATTCCAAGTGGACACTTTCACAAAGAAATGGGGAATAATTTCTCCTTGCCATATCATATGACAAGCTATGAACAATGGTGTTATCTGCCGAAAGAATGGTTTGCTGACTACTAAGTAAAGCACGCCGGTGTGTTCTAAACAAATAACCCGTACAAAGGATTTCTCCACTGCCAGGCTGCATGTGTCTGATAATGTATGAATCTAAGAATGATTTAACTGCCAATCGCCTCCTCAATTCCCCTTACTATGATGTTTCAACAACTAGATGACCGATTACAAGCAAAATTAAATGGCCCCCGGTTAACCGAGGGCCGCTCTCTTTTCAATATGTTAGTAAATCAATCAAGCTCTCCCAATGGATCATCTGCTCGTGAAAGGTTGTCAATTCGCCGCCTGGCACGACTGACTGACGAGCAAAATAGGCAATCACGACAGCCGCAATAAAGGAATACGTGATATACTTCATCTTTTTCATACTAACCGCTCCAATCGGAAAAAGATGTGTTAAGTGTAACGCGGATTGCCGCTTCAGCCAATGGACATAAATATGATAATTCAATGATAACTGTCAGACAAATGTTTTCACTGCCCGCTTTGTATCATAACTCAAAATAGAGTACACTATGATAAGTGACAGAAACAGAAAGGATTTTTACTCCATGATTCAATTATTCAGCCACAATGACCTCGACGGAAAGTCGTGCGGTCTTCTCATCAAGCTCGCTTATGGCGAAAAGGTAATGCTTACGTACTGCACGCATGAGAACATTAACCCGCTGGTCGAACAGTTTTTGGATGACCCGCGCCAGAAAAAAAATGAAGTGTATATTACCGATATTGCCGTAAAAGACGAACTCGCAGCACGCCTGGACGAGCGCTACCAGAACGGCGGCAAGGTTCACCTGATCGACCACCACGCGACAGCCATGCATTTTAACGCGTATGAATGGGGCTCTGTCGTTCCGCGCTACGAAGATGGCCGTTTGACTGCAGCGACCTCCCTTCTTTATGACCATCTCGTCCAAAAAGGGCTTTTGAAAGACGGAGGTGCGTTAAAGGAATACGTGGAGCTCGTCCGCCTTTATGACACGTGGGAATGGTTCGGCAACAATGAAACAGCCAAAAGGCTGAACGACTTGTTCTTCCTTCTTCCTCAAGACAAGTTTGAAGAGCAAATGCTTCCACGATTAGAAGGTGATCACTTCTCATTCAGTGAAACAGAAGAGACCATTCTTAACATGGAAGAAGATAACCGCAAAGCGTATATCAATAAAAAACAGAAGCAGATGGTCGAGATTTGGGACACGTTCACTGACAAAGAAGGCCATAAGCATGATTATAAAATCGGTATCGTCCATGCCGAGCAGCATCAATCCGAGCTAGGTAATGAACTGAACCGTGAAAACCCGCACCTTGACTTGATCGTGATCCTCAATGCAGGCAACAAACGCATCGGCTACCGCACCATTCATGAGCATGTGGATGTATCACAGTATGCCAAGCAGTTCAATGGCGGCGGCCACCCAAAAGCATCAGGAAGCACGATGACACCTGACGCCTTCGAGAAGTTTGTCATCCCAGCATTTAAAGAACAGCCGCGCCGCCCAGACGTTCATAACAACGAAGAAAATGTAAAAGAAAATCCTAAAGGGACACGGTATGTCAACCATCAGCGCGAGGTGACTACCGTGTACCTGGAGGACAGCAAATGGAAACTTGAACACAAGAACAACATCGTTGAGAATAAAGAATTTGCTGATTTTACAGAAGCAGAAAACTATGTCAAGCGCCACTATAACAGCTGGCTCATTAAAGACGACGACCTCAGAAACTAAAGATACAACCATCCGAACTCTTTCGGATGGTTTTTTTGTATAAAACTTTTAATGGACACCGTTTTCAGGATCCCGCCAGCCATTTTGTTTACGGATCGTGATAACCTGACCTGCATGATAAGCAGCATAAAGAGCAATATCTGCCATAACCTCGCGCCAGTTTCCTGTACCGTTCTCATAGACCGGCCGCTCAAGAGTTATTTGATCAGCAGCAGCCGTCTCTTCCTTCCACTCGTAAAGCAGGCTGGTCAGCTTTTCTTTTGTGTCTAGCCAAGACTCACCTGACACAGCCAAAAACGTCATATCATTGGTTTCGATTTTATCTAGAGCAGGAGTGCCTTTAAATCGATCCAGATACCTTGTTAAATAAAAATTAACATGACGGATGATTTCCCAGATCGAATTCTCCCTGCCACTCTGTTTCCAAGCCGCCTGCTATCCGTATAACATCTTGCACACTATTCTCAAGCGATACAAACCAATAATTGCGGTGTGTCGAACCCATCAGATAGAGCAATTCTTGTTTTACAGAATCCGTCTTATTCACGTAAAACGCCTCCTTTTCTGTTTCATTTTGTTTCGAATGTCTTTTAATCCTCTACAGCAAAAAAACAATCCATAGGATCAGTCAGTTCCCAGGATTGCTTTATCTGTTAATTATTGATGAACTTTTCATAAACGTGGCCAAAATCTTTAACCACGTACGTGCTGCGCTTATCTGCAAGCCAGTTAAACGCGGATTCGTTAAGTCCATTAAAGCTCTCCACGAGTTGATCTTCACGTGCTTGCACCCGGCTCATTGTCGCTGAAGCCAGATTAAGGCTTTGCTGGGCGTATTGCATGAAGGCTTCGTTCTCATGATTGATTTCGGCTATTTTCAAAAGGGCTTTATACAAGTCTTTCAGTTCTTCTAAATGCTTCTTATGCACATCAATAGAAAAAACGGTCTGTCCGAGTACAAACTTGATCTCAACATCTAAATCTACCGTTCCAGCCGTCTCAAGTGACACATTGGAAATCGTATTTTCCCAATAACTGTACCGGCGCAATGTTCGCTTCTTGCTGACCGCGCTCGTCCCATCAAGGTGAATCAATGCTTTATTTGTAAAACAATATTCATCTGTCCTTGATTTGATAAGAAAATAAATCTTCTCTCCGTCCTCATGCATCACATAATCATCGCTGTCCACCTTATCATAATCCGCAGGTGCGATGACTGTGCCTACTTCACTAAGACCAAGCATATCAGAAGCTACTTTTTTAAACATAATTTGTTTCCCCTCTCCTTTAACTGTTCACACTAATCCATACGCACGCATTATATAAAAGTTTCAAAAAGGATGGGGGAAATCCTCACTGTAATCAATCGGACATCGCACCACAACATGCCAACCCTTTTTCCTTTCTTGTGAGAGAAGTCACATACATTGCTTTACACCTGCCTTATAGTAAAGATGCAAAGACGCTTCAAACCAATTAAAGGAGGAACATATTCATGACTATATTTTCTCGAATTGTGGTGGCGTATGACGGATCTGAGTTAAGCAAGATGGCCCTAAATCAAGCAGTAAATCTCGTCAAAGAGAATTCATCAAGCGAGCTTCACGTTTTAACGGTATATGAACCAGAATATGTGATGAGCTATACTCATCCGCTCTATACAGTAGATAATGGAGCGTTTGATATGAAGATTGATACTGAAGAAAAACTGAAAACGGTTCAAGATCAGCTTTCATCTGAACTAAGCAATCCCGTTTTCACAACATCTATTCAAGGTCATCCTGGTCAAGAAATCGTCAAATACGCAAATGATCAAGACGCAGAACTTATCGTCATCGGCAGCCGCGGCTTAAGCAACTTGAAAGAGCTCTTCCTAGGCAGCTGCAGCCATTATGTCGTACAAAAATCCACCTGTCCGGTCTTTATTATCAAATAAACTTTGTTCACTCTTTTCCCGCCTGTATGACTCACAGGCGGTCATTTTTTTATAACATTTGCGGTGCAATTGCGGGGTACGGTACCCTCTAGGTCTAGTCCCTTATTCCATGGGAAATCATAAGTAAACGTACCGGACCCCAACAAACCAATAAAAAAATCAGCAAAGCCCGAAAGACTTTGCTGATTCCACCTATTTTACCCCATGATGTTGAATCCGGAATCCACGTAAATGATCTCCCCTGTCACGCCGCGTGAAAGATGGCTCATGAGTGAAAGTGTCATGTCTCCTACTTCTTCCTGTGTCACGTTCCGGCGAAGCGGAGCGGTTTCTTCAATCTTATGAAGGATGGTATTAAACGATGGGATCCCTTTTGCAGCGAGTGTTCGAACAGCTCCCGCCGATACAGCGTTCACCCGAATGTTGTCCTTCCCAAGATCTTCTGCTAAATACCGTACGCTTGCCTCAAGAGAAGCTTTTGCGATGCCCATCAGGTTATAGCCCGGAACGACTCGCTCTGCGCCAAGATAGCTCATCGTGATAATCGAACCGCCTTCTGTCATGAACTCTTTTGCTTCCCGTGCAACAGCGATTAAGGAGTAGGCACTCGTATCCTGAGCAAACGCATACCCATCACGAGACGTTTCAATAAACGCACCTTTTAAGTCCTCAGATTTGGCATGGGCAACGGAATGTACAATACCATGAATGATTCCGACACGCTGACCAATTTCCTGAAAAGCTCTCTTCACACTTTCATCATCGTTCACATCACACTGTACGATGGCTTTCGCCTCAAAGCCCTCGGTGTTAAGCGCCTTTTCAAGTTTAGCTGCTGAACGATCCTGACGGTAAGTGAAAATCAGGTTTACTCCTGCTTTTTGCAGTGATTTTGCAACTCCCCATGCTAGGCTGCGTTCGTTGGCTACACCCATAATCACTATATTTTTATCCTTTAATTTAAGCAAATCTTCCATCATATATACCTCCAATACCATTCTCTACTGTTATCTTACCATTTAATCGTAACACTTGCTATTATAACCTGGTCATAAATCATTACTATTATTGACGTTACCTATTGATTAAAAGGCATAAAAAAAAGCCCAGATCATCATGTAAGCTGATGATCTGGGGCCAAGTTCTCCATCCTTATTATTCTTTTTCAGGATTGTTGTAGTTGTACTTGGACGTGTCTACTTTCTTGAAGCCCTTTGGCTTGTGAAAGCGCAGAAGGTCTCCTTGAACCACTTTGTCCGACAGGTTCAGCTTTGTTTCAACCTGCTGCTCAACTTGAGAGATTTGTTCGTTCTTTTCAACAGGCTCACCTGTCTGTGAGTGATAATACTTGCCGTTTATCGATGTGATTTCAGGTGTGACGAAGTTCCCGTTTCGGAACGGAACAACTTGCTGGTGCTGTGGTGATAACAAATCTGTTCCGAAGTGCACGTAATCTTTTGTATCGATTCCAAGAAGGTGCATGAGTGTTGGCATTAGATCAATCTGTCCGCCATACTGATGCTTTACTCCGCCTTCCATGCCAGGCACACGAATCATAAGAGGCACACGCTGAAGCTGAGCATTCTCAAATGCGCCTACTTCTTTCCCTAGCACTTGGCTCATAGCCTCATTATGGTTTTCTGAAATGCCATAATGGTCACCATACATGACGATGACAGAATTATCATACAGTCCGGTTTCTTTCAAATAATTCATGAATTCTTCAATAGATTCATCCAAATATCGAGCCGTCTGGAAATAACGGTCTACAGATCCGTCACCCGTATCATCTGGACCGATCGTCGCTTCTTCCTCAGAAATCAAATAAGGGAAGTGGTGAGATACGGTGATGAACTTCGTATAAAACGGCTGCTTCAAGGATTCAAGCATTGGTTTAGACTGCTCGAAGAACGGTTTATCCTTTAAGCCATAATTTAGGACATCTTGCTCATTCATATCATAAAAGCTCGCATCAAAGAAATGGTCGTAACCAAATGACTTATATGTTTCATCACGGTTCCAAAACGTTTTATAGTTGCCATGGAACACGGCTGATTCATAGCCTTGCTGGCCAAGAATAGCTGGTGCTGCCTGATACTCATTTCCGCCATTTGTTGTAAAAGCAGAGCCTTGGGGTAGGCCGAAGAGCGAGTTTTCAAGCATGAACTCGGCATCAGAAGTTTTGCCCTGGCCTGTCTGATGGAAGAAATTATCGAAATACATCGTATTCTTGTCTTTAACGAACGAGTTTAAATACGGCGTAACCTCCTCACCGTTAAGCTTGTAATCGATCAGGAAATTCTGCACGGACTCCAAGTGGATGTAGATTACGTTCATGCCCTTCGCTTTACCGAATGTTTTCGGATCCGGGTTCGCGTACATGGAGTTCTCATAGTTCAATACATCTGTAAGATCGCTCGTGTCAGCAGATGCTTTTTGAGCGGATGTGCGCATGTTCTGCACAGCATCATAGATCGTATAGTTATACGCACCTAAATATTTCACCAAATAGTTTCGGTCAAATGTTCTGGTTAACAGCTGCGGACGGTCGATTTCCGCGAGCGCAACGTTCGCCAGCATCAGCACGATCGCCGATACGAACACCAAACGGCGCTTGCGTTTTTGCAGTGCCACGGCGGCTGGATTAAGCATTTTGCTGAATACTAGGATACCGATGATAATCGTATCCGCAAAAAACAGAATGTCGTAGCCCTTCAGCAGTTCAAAGATACTGCCGCCTAAGCTTCCAAAATTATCCGTCTGCGTCAACGTCGGCAAGGTAATAAAATCATTGAAGAAACGGTAATACACGATGTTCGCGTATAAAATAAAGGACAAAAGAAAATTAATAAAGAACAAACTTTTGTAAGCCCGCTTCCCTTTAGCGTAAAGAGCCAGTCCTAAAAAGAGCACTGCTGAACCGGCAGGGTTAAAAAATAGTAAGAATTGCTGCATCGCATTTTCAATACTTAAATTAAAAGCTGTTAAATAGGCCGCATATGTTTTTGCCCAGAACAGTGCAACGGCAAAAATGAAAAAACCAAGATGCTTGTTTAAGACATGCTGGCCTTTAGTCCAAAATTTATTCATATTCATTTCACCTCAAATGCTTCTCTTATGTGACTTCAAATAATTAACATTTAACACGTCATTCATTATATCCTACTCTGCAACTTGTACGCTAATGATAAATATGTGACATTTTACAAAATACTTCTTCTTTATTGCCCGTTATCTCACTCACTTAAACATGTTATTAATAAAAAAATCCGTGAGCTCAACCTGCCCCGGATTCTCATTATAACCATTTATCAATAAATGTAAAGTACCACATACTGTAAAAACTAGGTTGTTCTTTTAAAAGGGTTACGCCATTCCATCAACAACCCATAATGACAGGATTCCTCGTCATCCAAATAATTTTCAACGAGAGTGACCGGTGTTCTGCCGCACTTGAGCAAGAAGGAAATGACCGGGTCTTTCAGCTCGCCTGAAATGACTTGATCAACATACTGCTGAGCCGTAAGCTGACCGGCATGCATATGATAGCCTGGCATCCTTCCGCCTCCGAGAAGCCTGTCAAGCTTCATGTGGACGACTGTCTCATACATCGCTTGCATTAGTGCCGCGCCGAGTTTAAATTTCCTGTAAGCTGGCCTTATTCCAATATCGACCACATACATTGTGTTGCCAAGAGGATCGTGATTGCGAATATAGCCAGAATCAGTGATTTGTTCCCATGAATGATCGGGATCTTCGGGTTCATATTGAACAAGCAGACTCGTAATTGAACCAGCGAGCTCTCCGTCTACCTCAACACATAAGGCGCCTTCTGGAAACCTTGTTACATGGTTCGTCAGCTGTTCCTCGTTCCATAGAAGATCGGGAGGAAACGGGGGCGGGAAGCATTCACGCTGAATCGTAACCAGCATTGCAAAATCTTGCTGCTGATAATTCCTAACGACAGCCTTATGCATCCGGCCATCATGGTACAGGTGAAATTCTTTGTGATACATCTCGCACCTCTCTCATTTCTATCCGATTTTTTCGTCTACTGCCCTCGGCCCAACAAGCTTTTCCCAATCTGGATATAAATCACTTCGCCTGTCGCGCCATGTCGTAACAGAGCCGTTCTGCCTAACTTCATATAATAAGGAAAGATCAAGGTCTGCCGTAATGATCATGTCATTGTTAATATCGCCTTCTGCCATGATGCCTCGCTGCGGGAACGGTACATCATTCGGTGTGATAACGGCGGCCTGGCCATAGTTAGACCGCATAAAGTCGACCGTTGGAAGCGACCCGATCGTACCTGTCGTTACAACATAAACCTGATTCTCGATCGTTCGTGCATGAGCGGAAAAACGGACTCGGTGAAAGCCGTGGGAATCATCCGTACACGAAGGACAGAAAATAACATCAGCCCCCATCGCTTTCGCTAACCGCACGATTTCTGGAAACTCGATGTCATAACATGTCAGAACCGCAATCGTACCTTTCTCGGTCTGAAACACTTGAAGCCCTTCTCCGGGCATGATGTTCCACTCTTCCACCTCTGAGGGCGTAATGTGAAGCTTCGGCTGCTTGCCGATCGTTCCGTCTGGATAGAAAAGATGAGCCACATTGAAGAGCTTCTCTTCTTCTCTCACCACATGTGTGCCGCCAATAATATGCATGTTATAATCTTGAGCCAGCTGAGAGAATAGCTGGTAGTATAGTTCTGTATATAAAGGCAGGTGCTCGATGCTGTGTCCCTCGTTCGAATCCGGAATCGACAATAACTGAGTCGTGATAAACTCCGGAAATAAAACAAAATCCGCCTTAAACTCTGCGGCGTTTTTCACATAATGGGTGACCTGCTGCTCAAACTCTTCAAAACTTGATATGGTGTGCAGATGATACTGCACAGCCGAAACGCGCAATCGCAATTTCGTATAACCCCCTCTTACGATGAAATGTTAGCTACTGCTTATTTTACAGCAATCCATCCATTTCCTAAAGAGATAAACACCTAAATTACATTTTTCATGTTATTATTTTGTAAAATATAAATATATATGTTTTATAGGTTTTGTATAAGGGTAATAAGCTAACTATCTAGCACTATGGATTGATTAAAAAGGAGTGAAGCTGTGATGAAACCTTCAAGTACAGATTTACGGCTTGTCGAGCGAATTATCGAGAAAGATCGCACAGCGCTTGAAACGCTTTACAACCGCTATGAACGACTGCTCTATCGTGCAGCCTTTATGACAAGCGGCAGCGAGCAAAAAGCTGAAGCGGCGGTTGCCGACTTATTTATGGAAATTTGGACATTCCCTCATGCATTTCTCGTTCAAGGTGATATGCGGTTCTCTTCCATGTTTCTAAACAAATGCTTAGATAAGTGCAAGCCCGCAGCACAGGTCGCCGCTATTCCTGTTACAGCACATTGCCATTTTAACTGATGACTATTGACCGTTCACACTGTTTTACTTATTACGATAAAGTTAATGCTCATTCCATTTTCCATTTTCCAAAGAATTTCGGGAAAGCTTCTTAACTATGTCATCGGATAACACCATAACTCAGCGCCTCTTTGCTGTGGTACACAACTTGACTAATTCCACGTTCCCTCTTTCAAGTCCTTATCAACATCCCCATAAAGAACACTTGGCAGACGCCAAGCTTTTAAGTAAGCCCTGGTTGAGATTTAAAAAGGCTGTTCACATGGAAACAGCCTCATCCAAACTAGTTATATGCTTTCTGCCTCCAGCTTTTCTTTCTCGCGAAAAAGAGGAACCATCGTGAAAATGCCAGCAGCCAGTAGCAGACCTGCTCCTTCATAAATCGCAACAAGGGAGAGTGTGTCCTTTAACAGTCCGCTCAGCGACATCGTGATGACCATCGCTCCCATAAACAGCGGGTTTAAAATGCCGTTCACACGCCCAATAAATTCTGGTTCTGTGTTTTTTAAAATAAGTGTGTTTATCCCAATATGGATGCATGGCATGAAAAGGCCGCTCATAAACTGCGCAGCGAGCGTGAGGTAATACACCTCAGACAGCCCCATCACAATAAAACCAGCAGCACTTGCCAGCATACCGATCGATAAAAGCACTTGCGGTTTAACCTTTGAAGAGACGGCAATAGTTAATCCGCCGCCTATGATCATTCCTGCACCAAACGCCGCCATCAGCCATTGCAGCTGTTCCTTTGGCAGGCCGAGCTGCTCTGTGATCAGAAACACCGCCATCGGCTGCGTTAACCCTATCGCCAATCCAGCTACTGCAAAGCAGACACCAAGCAGTGTTAACGCTTTTTTATTCAGCACATAGCGGAAGCCGTCTTTCATTTCTTCAGTCAGTGACGTTTTCCGAGCTTCTCGACTAGGCTCTTCATCTGGCGGCAGCAAGGTAAGCGCGGCTGCAGACAAGATGAACGCCACTCCCATCACAGCTATCGCCATCATAATGCCGAACTGCTGATACACATATGTCCCCAAGATAGGTCCAAGAATCATGAAAAGCGCGAACAAGGTTTGATACATACTCATACCAAGCTGAACGAGCTCTTCTGGAACGTGGATTTTGAACAGTTTCATACCGGACGGCTGAGAAAACTGTGACAAAATAGATGAAATTAACGTGGCAAAGAAAATCACTTTCCAGCTGCCGTACATCAATGTCAGCAAGACAACGAACACAGATGCCGCACTCAAAAGGTCGCACCAGATCATCGTCTTCTTTGGCCGCCATCTGTCGGCGAACGTTCCGCCAATAAATGAAAACAAGAAAATCGGCGCGAACTCCGCCACTGAAATGAGCGAGACCGCCACTGGATTTTCGTTCGTTTTTTCGATCACATACAAAAGAATGGAATAGTTCCGCACCCAAATGCCTATCTGCAGAAACAGCACAGACACAAGAATCGTCCGTATGACTTTGTTTTGAAAGATCGCACTCATCGATACTTTCGGTTTTACTTGCACATCACTCATCATGTTGGTGCTCCTTTACGTTTTTGACACTTTCATTATTATAGCGCAATTCCCTTTTTATTCTAACTTTCTTTTCTTTACTTTAATTTTTGCCGGATTGTCCAGTTCATCCGGCTACCCTATACATATATTACTCTTAATTATGTTTTGGTTAGGATGTGCTTGATTGGAAACAAAAGGGTTCCATATTATTATTGACGCATTTTTGTGTGATGAAAAACTGCTGAATTCAGCAGATAGACTTGAAGCTTCATTAATTAAGATCGCAGAGGAATTAAATATGGAAGTGCTTCACACGTATTTCCATGCCTTTCAGCCTCATGGTGTCACAGGTGTGCTCGTCCTCTCCACTTCACATATGTCAGTCCACACATGGCCTGAGAAGCGCTATGCTTCCCTAGATATTTACACCTGTGGAGACAGCAACCCATTAGATCGTGTAGATGCTGTTATTTCAAGTTTCTCATCTGAATACGCTGTGGTGTATGACATCCTTCGCGGAGAGAAAAGACAACGCACACCAGGTTCAATCGTCATAACTAAAGAAAACTAGACTGACACCTTGCTTTTTTGCCAGCCCTAGTTGACCTTATACTTTGTTCGTTAACTTTTTGACTACGTCGACTTCCTTCACTGTTAAAAAGTTACACTTTCTTAAAGTGGAAATGACTAAGTCCTTCTTTAAAGGAGATGGCCGCATGAGTAAATTAAACAATTTAAACGCAAAGCCCTGGTATAATTCTGCGCTAATAGGCAATCAGCTTGATAAGCAGAAACCCACACTGCCCGCACCCCGCAAAAACAGCAATGGTGATGTTTGGGATAAGGTTGGCATTCAAGAGCTATTAAACGGTTCACACAAAAAATTGTATACAGGAAAAAGTGAATTTCAAGACATTTTTGTTGTTGAAGCGACAGATATTCGAATGTATTTGAACGAGCAGCTTCAATTCAGCTCTTTGGATGAACGCATCTACCATCAAGCACTAGTTCATCCTGCTTTTCACTTAAGTCCATCCAAAAAATCCGTGCTGATCTTGGGCGGCGGTGACGGCCTCGCCCTCCGTGAAGTCTTTCATTATGACGAAGTGGAAAAAGTGGTCCTTGTCGATATCGATCCTAAAGTCATCCAAACATCTAAGACTGTGCCAGCCATCGTCGAGCTTAATGAAGGCTCCCTGCTCGATAAAAGAGTGACTGTGACTGTCCAGGATGCATGGGAGTTTGTGTTCTCCGGAACATCGACCTTTGATATTATTATTGTTGATTTCCCTGATCCAGCGGAAGAAATTCTAGCTAGATTGTATGCAGTCGAAATGTTTCGGAAGCTGTACAGCAGACTGTCAGATAACGGAGTCATTGTCTGTCAATCTAATTCTCCAAGTGATGCACCATCCGTTTATTGGAGCATTGGAAGGACAATGAAACATGCAGGATTTCACACGTTGGGGTACCATACGATCGTTCCTTCCTTCGGGGACTGGGGATTCCATATTGGGAGAAAATCAGTCATCAAGGCAGAAGACGACTTTCAAACGCCCTTTAATCGGTCTGTACCATCTTTTCAAAAAATGTGTGAGTTTCCAAAAAGCATCCTATCACTCAGTAAAAACGCAGAGTTAAATTCCGTCAAAAATCTTGTGCTGCACGAGTTATATGCGGATGAAATGGAGTTTTAACCAATAAAAAAACTTGGCTGACGCGATACCTTTCGCGTCAGCCAAGTTGCCCTTACACGGTAGACGTTAACTTTTTGTCACGTCAAGTAATCTCCAGCACAAGAAGGTTATGTTTTCCCATAGTGGAACAAAGCTTTCTAAAAGACTATCTTAGAAAGCTTTGTTGCTTCAATTCTCTTTTATACAACCGCTGCTGTGCTTTATTATCCTTTCAGGTTAAACTTCACCTTAAGTGCTGTACCGGACCCTGGCTTGCTGTTCAGTTCCCATTCACCACCGAGCATGCATGTTCTCTCTCTCATGCTTGTCAGGCCGAGTGAATAGCGCCCCGACACGTTCTCGTCATAAATAAAGCCTTTTCCTTCATCACGGATGATCATTTCTACAGCAGTACCTTCCGTATGAAGAGTAAGTTCCGCTTTGTCCGTTTTCGCATGCTTGCTTATATTATTCATCGCTTCCTGGCCAATGCGCCACAGTGCCTCTTCTATCACACTTGGCAAGTCACAGCACGACAATATTTTAACATTCACGTTCACACCGAGGCTGCGTCCATAGTTGACAAGTGCTGTTCCTACTCCGTCCTCAAGCCCGGCAGGTCTGAGCTGCCAAATAAGTGCACGCATCTCGGCTAGCACGTCTTGGGATGTGTGCTGTATTTCATCCAAAGATTCATGCAGCAGTTCGTTCTCTTTCGGTGTGAGAGCTTTCACTCCTCTAGCTGTAAGCATAAGAGAAAATAGTTTTTGATTGACCGAATCGTGCAAATCGCGTGCTAGCCTGTTTCGTTCTTCAGCAAGTGCGATCTCCCTTCTTTTTTGATTAAGAGAAGCGTTCTGTACAGCAAGTGCCACATAATCAGCAATGGCTTTCAATGTCGTCTTCTCGCATTCTCTTGAAGAGGTTAGCCTGCCTTCATCACAAACAATGAGCGCACCAAGAATTTCGTCACCCAATGTCAGCGTTACCGCAACGGTGCAATCATCTAGGAAACCCTCTGCTTCAAGGTCCTTGATAAGCTCCTTATCATCCAGCGTCTTTTTCGCGAGCTGTTCAGCAATGGAGGACGAGTATCGTTTTTTAATCGTTTTAACGGTTTTCTTGCTATAGGTTGTGTGTAATGTCATCGCATTATCTTCTTTTGTCATGAAGGCGACATACGGCCATTGAAAGAGCTCTGCTATCTTTTTCACAGCTTTTTCCGGGAAATCGCCCACGTTCTGTATTTTCCATACATAGCGGCCAAACACATCCAGCTGTTCAAGCGTCCTTGCCCGTTGCTGTTGTTCTTCATATAATTTCGTCCGCTTGATCGCCGTACCTACCTGCAGCGCGACCGACTGAAGCAAATTCAGTTCATCCTCTTCAAAGTGAATTTTTCCTGGTGATCCTACATTCAGAACGCCGAACTTTTCCCCGCCGGCCGCAATCGGAACCGTAGCATGGTGGGTAAGGCCACCTGTATCACCCCACTCGCACTCGATTGCATCCTCGATCCGCTTGCAGTTGATGATGTTTACCGCGCTATTGAGCCTGCCGTCCCAGTATCGGTCCAAACACCAGCAGCTGTTCTCGCACATCGGGCGCTTATTATCAATAGAAAGTGCTGGCGGAAGCTGAACATCTGCAACAAAATGATAGATTGGCTCTTCTTCAAGCAGAAAGATCCATCCTGTCTTAAGCTTAGTGATTTCGAGCAGTTTTTCCAATACAGACTGCAGCATCGGTCTCAGCTCATAAGACTGATTCAATGTTTCGGCAATCACTTTCAAGGTCATAATCTCGTTTTTATTCATAGACTCCGCCATACGCCAATCCTCCCGTTACACCTTACTATATCGCTTCTCTTTTCATTATAAGGAGGACGCTTTACATTGTCTTATCCTTTGTCTGCGTTTGCCAGCCACTCACTCAAGTATCGCACACCTTCTGATGGGGGAAGTATTCCATCATCATCCAGAAGCGCAATGAATTCTAGCGGGTTGCCGTCTGGATCTTCGAAATATACCGCAGCGGCCGGCATCCACGTATGAACAATCGGTTCAATAGGCGGCAATCCAAATGCCTCTTTTAGCTTGATCCCTCGCTCGCTCAGCCACTTCTCCGCACCGAGCAGCTGTTCAAGTGATACTCGAAAGGCAAAATGGCTCGACGTCCAATGCTCACTCGCCACTTCCCAAACACCGAGCATCTGCTCCTTTGCATCGCCAAAATAAAAGAACGATGCTCCGCGGGATTTCACTTCATGCGCAGCTGTCATGCCAAGCTTTTCATAAAATCCTTTCGCTCTTTCAAGGTTTCTTACCTTCACGTGTGTTTCATACAGCCTGCCTGCCATACTCATGCCTCTCACTCCTTACCGGTTAACAGCCGCTTGCAGCAGCGAATCGGTTTGTTTCGTTTGTCTTTGGAAAACAGTATGCATTAAGTAAATGCTGCACATTCCCATCGTAAAGAACAGCAGGCTCATCGCCCATCCTGGAAACAGCGACCCTATCGACACACAAATACTCGCGATCACCATACCCATGTTCCATTTCATACCGCTCACCGCCATATACGCACTGCGGTGTTCATCATCCGCAATTTCAGCGAGCTTAGATTCCGAAACAGGTGCATATGTAATTTCGCCTAATGTTGCCAGAAGCATCGCGAAAACGAGCAGCAGCGGCGAGTTGCTGAACCCGATTATGCTGTAGCCGATCGTATAAATGACTAGACCAACCATTAGAATGTTGTATTCTTTAAACTTTTTAAACAGTACAGCAACCAGTGCTGTTGCTGTTACAACAAGGATGGTGTTCTCAGTCTGCAGAAATCCCATCATTCGGACACCGTCTATGTTCAATACCGTTGAAAACAGTGTTAAGGTGTGGACTTCCATTTCTTTTTCAAGCCGGATGCCGACATAGTTCGTAAGCTGGACTTCAAGTGACATGATTAAGATAACGGCCACCATATATTTCACAAACATTCTGTCTTTTAATACGATAGAATAGTTGAAGGCCATTTCTCGAAGCACTTGGGGTTTCTCTTTTGTACTGGACTTTTTTGGCACATACGTTTCATCAATATAATAGTGTACGAGCAGCCAAGAGATGACCGCTGACACAGCAAGAGCTGCGAATAGCTCAAAGCGATGGGACTTGATCAAGAACGCTCCGGCGATGGATCCTGCCGTGATCGACAAGTTCGTCAGCCAATACGATATGGCATACACGTACTTTCGGTTTTCGGGTGTGCTCAAATCAATGAGCATCGCACGTGACGCCGGCCCGCCAATTCCCCAGCATACACTGTTTACCGTCATCATAAGGAACGTGACGACAGGAGACTCAAGCCAAGGCGAGTTAGCCGCAGCCATAAGGGCATACGCTCCAATTCTCAAAGCGCCCGAGAGCTGAATCATCTTTTTCCGTCCGATCTTATCGGCAAAATAGCCGCCATATAGACCTGCAATCATTCCAATGACAATGTTTACGATCATGATGATACCTGTTATTTTTGCTCCGAAATGACCCGCAAAGTAGATCGCCATAAACGGAAACACCATTGTACTCACGGTCGTGCTAATAAAGTTTTCCGCTAATCGAATTTGTATGGTGCGGTGAAAATCTTTGAATCGCATCGGACGCCCTCCTTCTCTGACTCTATTGTATGTGATGGCTTCGACTATTTCTTCGGCAGTTCGGATGGTTTTTCTTGTAAGGAGTTGGTCGGATGAAAACTACGACTTTCGGCGGAGGGCAGCATACTTTCTCCTATATCTTATTTAGCTCCAACAGCTCACCGGTGACCGCGTCTACAGCATAGGCACAATCCAGTTTGCCGGACAGAACAAATCTTTTTTGACTGTTATGATACACATAGAAGGGCTGTATTTGCAGATACGGCGTAAGCCTGCTGAACGCTTCATCTTTGTTGAGAGCAGGTTGTCCGACTGGCTCAAGCTCCTTTACCGCATCTATTAACCAATCATTATCCATTGCATTGATGACATGATGTCCTTCGCTGTCTAGGAACAGCCTCTTCCATTTTGCAAAAACACTCTTGTCACCAGCCATTTTTAACAAAGCGTTCATATAGCCGCCATCTCGTTTGAGATGCAGAAGATACCAAATTCCAGACTCTTTTGGGTATTGGTTCTGCATAAAAGACAGGACTGCACGTTTTGCATTTTCAATCTCTCGTTCAGTCAATGGGATGAGATCAGGATGCGGCTGGTTTTCAAGAACATCCAGCATCGTAACCTTCTCATGGTTCCAATCCAGCGGTTTTAATTTAGCCTTCTTTCCCTTTTCCACCTCTTCCCAGTTCAAGCCTTGATCTACGACCACCGTCATTTCCTCATGCCCTGTTATTTCATAAGTAATCAGCGATTGATCATCATTGACGACGAACACCTCTTCTATACTAAATAAAGATATATAGCGGTTTTCTTTTTTTGAAGGAACTTCATGAAATTTCAGCTGACTGTAATAGGAATCCCATACATCTTCCACTGTTAGCCTAAACTCTTCTGCTGCGGCTTCATCGTCATTTGGAAAATAGCCTGACTGTGAAAACATCGTTAGGTTTCCATGATCATCTGTTTGTATGTTGATATAACCGCCAGGATGAACAGGAATTTTTCTCACGCAAGCCTGAAGTTCATAATCTCCTTCATTTTGGCGGGTACATTTATATTGGCTTGGAAGTATGCCTGTGACGGATGATATCCACTCTTCCACATGATTTACTTTTATATTCGAGCCTTTTCCGTGTACAAAAATGATGCTCTTCAATCGTTTGGAATGCATGTCCATTGTGATTGACACAGTTCCTGGCGGGTTACTCCCATCTTTCATCCGTTTCTTTTTTCCAACCGGAAACCACTCCATCGATAATAGATAACGAGTTTGATAGAGCGCATCTTTCTCACGGTACAATTCCCATAAATACAAGTGATGATGATTCAGCTGTGCGGTGATCCTTGCTTTTTCTATTAACTCTTCTATAAGGGGATGCATAAGAGTCCTCCTATGAAATGGGGTCCGGTACTTTATTCAACAACGATGCTGTTTCTGCGGATAAACAGGACAGTGTACCGGACCCCTATCGTTCTATTGAGATTATCGTTCATTGCCCCTTTTAAAGTTGCCCGTTGCTTTAGCCATAATCAACTGGCGCTCTTTCTCGTCTGCTGCCTGCTGCATTCTTTGAATAAATTTCTTTGCTTCTTTCCCTTTTAAAATTTTCACCTGTTTTCCATACCACTCTAGAAAAACGGTGCCGCTTTTCGATACACTATAAGAAAAGAACGCTTCATCCAGCTTTCCTCTTTTATCAATGCTCATCATTTCCCACCTCAATATGTTCATTTTACCAGATTATACCTAAAGTTTAGAAGATGATTAAGGAGTGAAATCACATGATAGAACAATTCACTGTTCATATAACACCTTTTAATAGAACAAGATCGGTACGCGTGTATTTGCCTTCTTCCTATCCAGTCACAAAAGATAAGGCCTACCCTGTTCTTTATATGCATGACGGCCAGAATTTGTTTAAAGACAAAGACGCAAGCTACGGAGTTTCGTGGGGAATATCCAATTACCTGGACAAAGCAGGAATAGATCTCATCGTCGTGGGTCTTGACTGCAGCTCAGAAGGTTACGAGCGGCTGGATGAATATGGTCCCTGGGAGAATTCGGCCATCGGTCAGCTTCTTGTTGGAGAGGAGAAGTCATTTGGCGGCGAAGGTGAGGCCTACATTGACTATATAACACACGAACTGAAGCCGATGATTGATCAAAAGTACCGTACCCTGACTGGTGAAACAATGATGGCAGGAAGTTCGATGGGGGGACTGATCACAACCTACGCGGTGTGCAAATACCCGCACATATATAAGCGGGCGGCTTCCATCTCCTCACTCAGCCTACTGGTTCAGCCAGGAACAGCTTGCGTCGTATATACAGTCAAGCGATTTGACAGCCGTCGATAGGTTTTACCATGACGTCGGGACAAAGGAAAGCTCTTCTGACATCAGCAGCCAAGACTATATCAACTCTAGCAAAGCCATTGACGAGCGGCTTCAAGAAAAAGTGAAAGAGTGCCATTTTGAGATTGTAAAAGGCGCTGAGCATCAAGAAGAGGCATGGAGGAAAAGGTTTCCACAAATTATAGACTATTTGATGAAGCAGGAAACAGAGGACGAAGAGTGTTATCAATGAGTAAGCTTCTGGATCTGTATAAAAAAGATGAAAAGCCTGGATGCAACAGGCTTTTCACTTAACTCTGCAAAAACATTTGATAATAAAGTAAACAAATAGCGCACGCTGCCCACGAGACAAGAGAAAACATCGTGACAATCATATTCTCGGACCAGCCATATTTAATTCCATAATGATAATGGATGGGTGTAAACCGGAATAACCTTTTCTTTGTTCTTTTAAAATAGGCAACCTGCAATATAACGGATAGCTGTTCTGCAAGATATATAATAAAAAGAATTGGAATGAGAATCTCTACCTTTTCAATAACGGCCAAAAAGGACAGCGTACCCCCTATGGCAAGTGACCCGGTGTCACCCATAAACGCTTTGGCTGGATATAAATTGTAGATTAAGAACCCTAATATAGCCGCGATCATGACCAAACAAAATATTTTGACCTCCGTATATTCGCTGATTACAAAGAAAAAGAAATAAGTAGGGATGGCCACCATGCCTAACAGCCCGTCCATTCCATCCGTAAAATTAATCGCGTTCGCCGTTCCAACGATAAACAAAGTGATAACGACAAAGTACAAGCCATATGGCAAAACAATGTGCAATGATTTTGTTAGAGTAATGCTAGACTGCAATTCAAATAGATTAAATGAAGCGAACAAAAGCAATATCGTGAACGCGAACTGAAAATACAGTTTCGTTTTACCCGAAACACCTCCAGGATCCTGTTTTGATGCTTTCCAATGATCATCTAGAAAACCGATAAAGCTGAATAACAAAAAAGTAAGGATTAAAAAAAGCATGATTGGACTCTGATTATAATAAAACGCCACTCCGACTCCAACAAGGAAAACACTGCCCAGCATTAACGGCGTTCCTTTTTTCTCCTGATGATCGGCCGGAAGCTCAGCACGAATCGGCTGGGTCCATTTTAGTTTATTTAAAATGAAAATGAGTAAAGGTGCTAGTGCGACGGTTAATACGAAGGTGACAAATGCAGGCGTTAGCTGAGAGAACATAAAAGAACCTCCCTTCATTTTTAGCTAATCTCTTTTAAGATTCAAGCAGCATGCATCCATATCCTTTCGTTTCCATTGAAATATGACTTCACATAAAAAAATGCAGCTGTGATCGAAAATGAAGTCACAGCTGCTGCCTTTCTTTAACCCATAACTCCTTTAAAAACATAAGGGATGCTATGTTGATCTATTAATTTGATATTGTGATCTTCTAGACCAAGTATGTATCCTTTTGCCTCATCTATATCCATCCACACAATTTGTTCAATTTCCTCCGGCATGGAGAGGGTAATGTCACCGCCCGTAATTCTCCCGGAGAATGTGAAGAATACAGCTTGATGCCCGCTGTCCTCAAAAAGCGCTTCACATACGCCCAGAAGACCGCCGATTTTAACGGATAATCCCGTTTCTTCCAAAACTTCACGAATTGCCCCTTCCTGCAGGGTCTCGCCTTCTTCCACTTTTCCACCTGGCAGCGTAAAGTAGGACCCCTTGTCTCCAATGTTTTTTACCATGAGAATCTTTTCTTGCGGTTCATCAAACAGCACCGTATAAGCGACGTCCACCCTCTTAAACGGCTGTTTGGTCACAAATCCTGCCATTTGTTCCACTTTTCCTTTTCATTCACGGTATACACGCTGTTCTCACGTGTCACGAAGCCGTTAATGACGAACTCTCTTCTAATCGTGCAAAAGTCCTCGTGAAACTGTTTAATGAATTCGTTCACGTCTTTTTCGTTGTACGCTTTTGCTGGGTCAAGCTTTTGTATTAAATATTCGAGTACGACAAGCTTTTTCTTTTTCTGGCTCGGCATGCTTTTTAGCCGTCCGTCCGGTTTCGTAAAATTCCGGAAAATTGAATCTTGAAAGGCCAAATCTTCCATTCTATTTCCCACCTTGCAAATGGCATATATTCAGCGGTTTATTGCATTCACACTGGCTCTAAGTAATGAAGCGAAGTCTTCGTTTCCACGCTTGTCCGCGATAGCCACCGCGCTTCCTTGGCCGCCGTCAGTTGCGGGATCAGCTCCGTTTTCAAGCAAACGCTTTGCGATCTCCACGTTTCCTTCAAACGCTGCTGTCTGTATCGGTTTGTGTCCTTCACTATCGATTGCGTTAACATCCGCTCCGTGCTCAATGAGCAATGAAATGAGCTCTGCCGGCTGCCTGCCTGAAATTGCCGCATGAAGAGCAGTATTGCTCGGTATGAATGGTAATAGAGAATGGGACATGGCGTTAATTTCTGCGCCAGCAGCGAGCAGCTGACGTACCATCTCGATGTGGCCGTAATGCGACGCGAGGCCAAGTGCCGTTAAACCGTGCTCATTTTCAGCGTTTGCCAGCATCTGGTCGTTTGATAAATGACTTTGCACTTCCTCTATATTTCCGTTCTCTACTGCTTGAAAATAGGCTGTTTGCATCTATAATGCCTCCTGTTCATATGGTCAGGTAGGTTATTCGAGAAAAACACCTTGTTCTCCTTTTTTACGGTAAATTTGACGGCGCGCAATCATCTCTTCAGCCGCACCTGATCCAAAAATGACACCCGCAAGGATGAACAGGAAACCGAGAATCTGCAGAACTGAGATTGTCTCATCAAGAAGTAAAACAGAACTTAATAGCGCAAAAAACGGATTCAAGTTGATGAATATGGACGCTTCTGCCGCACCGATCACACCCATTGCCTGGTTGTAGAGCATATGCCCCATTGCCGTCGCAATGATAGCAGAAGAAAAAAAGACTGCCCAAAGGCTTGCTGTTCCGTGTGTCATACCCTCTAGTCCGCCTGGCTCTTGAACGATTCCGATGAAAAACAGCATCGTAGACCCGATTAACATCATGTATGAAGTAATACAGCGTGCATCCATCGTGGCAGTGAGCTTTTTAATCATAATGAAACTGACGGCCTGAACGAGAACTGACAGAAATACAAACAAATCACCATGCGCTATACCTGAAACTGCGGAGCCCTTCAGCACGATGAGCGACACACCAGTAAAGCCGAGCAGCAGCCCTAGCCCCTTTAGCACCGTGAACCTTGTTCCGAGAAACAGTACGGCAAGCGCCGTAGTCCATAGGGGTCCGGTACCTAAAATCAATCCGCCGTTTGTCCCGCTCGTTCCTTTTAATCCTATCGATAAAAAATAATGATGGGCGAGCACATTAAATATCGAAGCGATAAATACGTATCCAGCTTCTTTTCTTGTGGGAAGTCTTAAATTCTTCGTTAATGCCATGAGCAGAAAAACAGCCAGCCCCGCGGTAAACACGCGCAGTGATGTCATCGTTACGGGCGGAAAATGCGTTACAAGCACTTTTGTCGCCGGCACGTTCACACCCCACACGATCATGACAGCGACCAATATGACATACGTTTTTACATTTTTCATTTCTGTACACGTCCTCATGTTGATTAGAATAACGTTACTTATCAGCGTATAGAAAACTTGGCTGATACGTAAGTCTTGGCGTTAGATACAACCTCTTCCTTAAACGATGCTTAGTATATCTTCCGGCTCACTGGCCATATAATCGGGTGACTCTTTTTTGACATGCTCAAGAGATTCATAGCCCCAGCCTGCCCAGATCACCTTCACACCTGTTTTCTTGCATGCCACCACATCCCGCACTTCATCACCGACATACAACACTTCATCCGGCTTCAGGCTGAAGCTTTTCAGAAACTTGTTGATCACCTTATCTTTGCCAAACAAGGAGCTTGAACAGAACACCTCATCAATGTAGTCGACTTCGTGCATCTCAAGAAACTCGCGGATATTCTGCTCGTTGTTGGACGAAATAACCGCCAGCTTGTACCCGCGGTTCTTAAGCTCTTCCAGCGTTTCTTTAATTCTTGGAAAGAATATGATGTCCTTAATTCCCTGATGATAGTGTTTAAAAAGCTGCGGGGCGTAGATTGGAAGTTTATAGATGGGAAACTTAAGGGCTTTGCATCGTTCCAGTACCGACATTTTCATGAGCTCGTCCAGTCGGTCGTGTTCCATTGGAAGAAATCCGTGCTTTCCTGCAATCTGATTATAAGCGGCAATAACCGCTTCCTTCGAATCCACGAGTGTTCCGTCGAAATCAAAAATAATATATTCCCGCATGTTCCGTCTCCTTTTTTTATCTTTTTATAGACATTACCCGGTCTCAAGGAAAAACGTACCACTTTTCTTAATAAACTGATTATATTACAATATTTTGGAAAATACATATTAAAAATGATATACTGGTGCTAAAAGGAGGGGGCGTCATGCAGGTAGAATTGATGGCGATTGGAGCGGTTATGCTTCTGGTATCTTATATGGTAGGGGTAAGAAAACAAACGTGGCTTCTCGCTGGGTTCAATGAGCGAAATATCAAGAATAAAGAAGCGCTTGGAACAGCGGCTGGAGCTGGATTCTTCCTGCCGCTCGGCCTATTGCTGATGACTGCTGGGCTGATTGAAATTCCACAGGAAACCCGTGTGCTGCCTTATGTTATTCTGCTTCTTTTACTCATAGTATACGTCTACATTCGCAGGAAACTAATGAAGTAGTCATGTAAGAAATAACCGGGGTCCGGTACTAACGTACCGGACCCCGGTTATTTCTAGTTTTTCACTTTATTTTGATTCAGCAGTGCGGCCATTTCAACGAGCTGGTTCGTGAGTTCGTTCACGCGCGTTTTTGCCAGCTCGTCAGTCAGCTCTTTTCCTTCGTCGAACATGACCGGGTCCGCGATATACTGATCGGCCAGCACAAGGCTGTACAATCCGCGCAAGACGGTGCGCAGATTATTCATCGCGTTCATGCCGCCTTTTCCGCCTCCTGCTGCGACTGCCATAGCAGATGGTTTGTTTTTAAAATACTTGCTCCCAAGAAAATCAAGTGCGTTCTTTAACGCCCCGCTCATTCCGCTGTGATATTCCGGCGTTGTCACGAAAAAGCCGTCCGCCGCTTCTGCATACGATAATAATTTTTTCACGGTTTCATCATTCGCTTCGGATGCATCGCCTGTAAACAACGGCAATTGGTCGATGCCGACGTCGAAGTAAAGCACCTCTACATCAAGTTTTCGTAAGGCTTCTGCCGCGAATTGTGCGACACCTCTTGTTCTTGATATTGCTGTCGGACTTCCTGCAATCACCATAATCTTCATATCTTCTAACCTCGTTTCATCTTGTTGAATTCTACTACTATCATATCCTGTCTGCTCTCTGTCATCCTCATGACAATGAACGATTTAAACAGACAAAAAAGTCCTGCTTTAGTACAGGACTTTCTCGGTCTAAAGGCTGAGAGTGCTACGAACGAAATACGTGCAGCAGCTCTTTCGTGTAATGATGACGTTCTTCTGAAAACAGTTTCTTTTGCGGAAACACTTCCAATAGCTCGCCGTCTTTCATCACGCCGATCTGTTGGCTCATGAAATTCACCGCTGCCAGGTCGTGGGAGATAAACAAATAGGACAAGCTAAATTCGTCCTGCAAATCTTTAAATAAGTTTAGAACGTTTGCCTGAACCGAAACATCCAGGCTCGCCGTTGGCTCATCCAGGACAATCAGGTCAGGCTCGATGCTTATCGCCCTGGCGATGCTGATCCGCTGTTTCTGTCCTCCGCTTAGCTGATGCGGATAACGGTCGAGCAGCTCGCCAGGCAATTGAACGAGGTCCAGCAAATATTCACCGATGTTCCGACGGTCATTCCCGGTTTTAGCGAGATAGGACGGATTCATGTGATGCTGTCCCTCGAGCGCCTCGAGCACTGAGTCCATGATTCGTAGTTTTGGATTTAATGAAGAGGAAGGGTTTTGAAAAACCGCCTGCAGCTTTTTCGGACGGTCAATCATGCCGAGGTCCGTGTCATATAAACCGAGCACACATTTGGCGAGCGTGCTCTTCCCGCTCCCGCTCTCTCCAACGATGCCGACGCATTCACCTTTTTGCACGGTGAGGGAAACATGTGACAACGCAGGTTTTCCGCTTCTGTTATACGTTTTAGTTACATTTTTCACAGAAAGCACACTCATTACCTTACCTCCGCAGCATGTTCGACAGTTAGCCGTCTCGGCGGGTTAGGAATAAGAGGAGGAATGGCAGAAATAAGATGCTTTGTATAATCATGCTTAGGGCGGGTGAGCACATCTCCTGGTTTTCCTTGCTCGACGACTTCCCCGTTTTGCATGATCGTGACAAAGTTACTGTATTTTTTCACAAGACGCAAATCATGGGTGATGAACATGACGCTGCAGTTCGTTTTTTTCTGCTGCTGCTTTAACAGAGTTAGTATGGACGCAGCTGTTACACTGTCAAGTGCCGTTGTCGGCTCATCTGCAATGATGAGTTTCGGCTTTAAAATCATGCCAAGAGCAATCGCTGCCCGCTGCACCTGTCCGCCGCTCAGCTGGAACGAATAGCGGTGAAAGACTTCCTGCCCGCTAAGTCCAACCTCTTCAAGTGCCGCAACAGCCAATGAATACCGCTCCTTTTTCAATAACACCGTATGCTCACGCAGCATTTCATCGAACTGTGTGCCGATGGTTAGAAATGGTGTGAAGGATCCTTGATAGTCTTGAAAAATATAGGAAATTTCTTTGCCCCTTATTTTGCGAAGACTGCTTTTCGATACACTCAGCAAATTCACGCCTTGAAAATGAATAGCCCCGCCTGTTACGGTCAGCGTTTCGGACAGAAGCCCGCCTATTGCAAGAGATGAGAGGCTTTTGCCGCTTCCGCTTTCTCCGGCAATCGCGTGCCATTCCCCTTTTCCAACAGCAAGTGTAATATTTTTTACAAGCGGGGTGCTTTTGTGTTCAATTGTCAGCCCTGAGATGTTAAGCATCTTACTGCAAACCTCCTTTCGCGTTTTTCACATCATATTTGTCACGCAGACGGTCACCCGCTACATTGGACAGGAGAACAACTAGCATGATGCAAAGTCCCGGGATGATCATCAGTTCCGGACTGTGATAGAAAAACGCTTTGCCATCGTTGAGCATCGCTCCCCACTCGGGCGCAGGCGGCTGTGCTCCTAAACCGATGTACGAAAGCGCCGCTATCATAAGAATCACCTTGCCAAGATCAAGCGTGGCCAATACGAGCACATGTCCGGCAACGTGAGGCAGTATGTGTTTCCAAAGAATACGAACTGAGCTGAGACCGTTGATCCTCGCGAGAAGTACATAGTCTTTTTGCTTTAGCGAGAGTACCGTACCCCTCACCAGGCGTGCATAGCCGACCCATTTTACCATTACGATGGCGAATATAAGGTTCATGAGGCCTGGTCCGAGCAGGCCGCTTAAGATGATCGCGACAATATAGTCGGGAAACGCCATGAACGCGTCAACGACACGCATGAATATGCGGTCAAACAGTCCGCCGATATAGCCGGACACCAGTCCTGCCGGAACACCGATCATGAGAGCTGCAGCCAGAATTAACATACCTGTTCCGACCGTTGTCTTTGCACCTGCTGCAATTCTTGAAAAAATATCGCGCCCTAAATGGTCGGTTCCCAGCCAGTGCTCACTGTTTGCCGGCAGGATTCGCTCTTTCATGTTCACGTGAAGCGGGTCGTGCGGCGTAAAATAAGAAAACGCAGCACCTGTAAAAAGGAGCAGAAGAGCGATAAGCAAGAAGTGAAGCAGGTGCCGCTGCTGCGTCGAAGTAATATTTTTCAACCTTTTCTCCCCTCCTTCAATCGAATTTCCGGATCGACATAACGGTATGACAAGTCAACGAGCATGTTGATGATGGCGACAAAGAGGCCCATAAACAAAATGTAGCCTTGAATGACCGGATAATCGCGGCGCACGATCGCATCGATCACGAGCTTTCCGATTCCTGGATAAGAAAACAGCACCTCGATGATCACCGTTCCCCCGAGAAGGCTGCCGAGGCTCACACCGAATATTGTAATGACAGGTGTCAGACTGTGGCGAAAAGCGTGACGCACAAAAATGCGCCATTCTTTTATACCACGGGCCCTCGCCGAAAGAATAAAGTCTTGTCCGAGACTTTCGAGCAAACTTGACCGCAGCAGTCTGACATACACCGCTGCCATCGCCACGCCAAGCGTGACCGATGGCAGGATCAAGTGGATGATGGTGTCCGCCCCCATGGAAGGCAGCAGTCCCAGTTTTACAGAAAACAGCTGAATAAGCAGCAAACCGAGCCAAAAGCTTGGAACAGATGCGCCCAAAAGAGCAAACAGACGGCTAAAACGATCAATCATCTTATTTTGATAGACGGCGGCGAAAGAACCGACTGGAACGGCACTAACGATCATGACGATAACGGAACAAAAGGTAAGCAAAAGCGTCGCCGGCAGCTTGCCAGCCAGCTCCTCTAAAACCGGCTGCTGTGTCATATACGACGTGCCAAGATCTAACTGGAAGAACCGCATCAGCCATAAACCGTACTGTTCGATTAAAGGCTTATTAAAGCCTAGCTCCTCTCTCAGTTCTTCTATCCTTTCATCCGAAACCGCCACATCATCAATGTTCAGCATGTACCGGACAGGATCGCCTGGCGCGAGCTTCATGAATAGAAAACTGACAAACGAAAGCAGGAGAAGAAAAAGCAGCAGCTCGAACAGCCGGTTAGCGAAGTACTTCATGCTACTTTACGTCAACATCTTTCGTCAGGATATAATACTCGCTCTTGCTTAAACGCCAGTTTTCCACATTGCTTTTGTATGCTGCAAAATTATTCGGATGCACGATAAACGAATGCAGACGCTCACTGTCAATTATTGAAACCGCCTTCTTGGCCAGTTTGTTTCTTTCATCTTCTACTAATGTTTTATTCAAATCAGTGATCGTGCTAGCCAGCTTTTCATCGGCTATCTTGCCCGGGTTGATCGCTCCGCCTTCCCTGTATGCTGAGTTAAGGAAATAGCTGGCGTCCCCGCGTGGCGATGTGATCAGGCTGTAGGTTGCAAGGTCCCAGTCCCCTTTTTGAGCGATATATTCATCGATATTTTCCACCTGCTGGATGTTAATCGTGATTCCAAGCTGCTTAGCCTCTGATTGAAGCATTTGCGCGATCAGCGGCAGCTCGGGACGATAGGCGTATGTTAACACGTTTAAAGAAAACGGCTTGCCTTCTTTTAGCACCTTGCCGTCTTTCACTTCAAAGCCCGCTTTTTCAAAATGCGTTAACGTTTTTTTTACACTGTATTCCTTTTTCTCGTATTCAGGTGTGAACGGAAACGCTGAAAGGAATGGCCCTTCTGCCACAGACGCTTGTCCGGCCATAATGCTGTCTGCCGTTTCTTTTCGGTCAATCAAATAGTCAAACGCCTTGCGCACGTTCAGATCGTTTAACTCAGGGTTCTGTGTATTGTACATAAGCAGATGGGTGCGCAGGCTTGGCACAACCTCCGTTTTGATCGTGTTATCTTCCTTCAATTTATTAATGCTTTCAATCGCTGGACGGTACACAATATCCGCGTCCCCGGACTGAAGTGCGAGTGTGCGGGCGTTTGCATCTTCGTTAAAGGTGAATACCGCTCGATCGAGCTTGGCTTTGCCGTCCCAATAGTCAGCATAACGCTTCAGCTCCAGCTTGCTGCCCGCCGCAAAGGAAACCGGCTCGAACGGACCCGTACCGACAGGCTTCTGTCCGGCGTCTTTTTCATCGCTGTCAAGAATGGCTGTGTTCGGATGGACAAGCTCAGAAGGCAAATGCGGAAGCGGCTCTTCTGTTATGATCGTCAGCTCTTGTCCGCTCGCTTTCATCTCTTTAATTTTCAATGCCGTTTTCATCGCTTCGCTTACTTCGATGTTTCTCTCAAGCGATTTTTTTACAGCCTCGGCATCAAGCTTATCGCCGTTATGAAACGAGATTTCGTCGCGAATTTGGATATTCCACGTCTGACCGTTATCGGTGGTTTCCCACTTTTCCGCAAGCCAAGGCTCAAGCTCCAAATCTTCATTGATTTTAACGAGCGTTTCATTGATTCCAGCTCGAACTGCCGTATAGTTCAGATGCGGATCGAGTGTTTCACTCGGGAAGTTTGATAGAATCGTAATCTCTTTATTTCCTGACCCGCTCTCCTTTTTACTCTCACCTTCACCCCCTGCACATGCTGACAGTGTCAGGGCAGCAGTCAGAATCAATCCTAATCCTTTTTTCTTCATTGTTTTCTCTCCTTTTAAGTAGTAATCATTACGATTTAAATATCAAAAAAATATTAAGCTCATTTCGAAATCAGTTGTCTCAGCTTCATTTCAAGCGGCTTGCGTCTCGACAACACTATGCATGCCGCTATGATGATTGTTCCGCCTGCCACTGTTTGAACATCTGGTATCTCGCTCCAAAACATGTACCCCCACATCGCATTGAACACGATTCCAATATAGCGTGTCACCTCAACCACAATGATGTTTTCGTGTGTGAACGCACTCGTCAGAAACAGCTGTCCGAGCAGCGAAACGACCCCAATGCACACGAGGTAAAACAATTCGAGCGGAGATGGAACGACAAACGAATGCCACATAAACGGTACACTCACAACTGTTGCCGTTGCCAGAAAATAAAAGACAATTTCATAGGCATGATGGCGGCGGCTTAAATAACGGATCGACGTGGCTGCACATGCTGCGAAAAAGGCACTGGCGACCCCTACGAACGCATATACCGAATACGACTGAAACTGCTGCGGTTTAATCAGCAGAACCGCTCCAATCAGAAAGAAGGGCAGCACATAATGCATCATTTTAGGCAGTTTTTCTTTTAAAAAGAGGCTCGCGAGCACGACCGCAAAGAACGGTGACAAATGGGCGAGAATGCTCGCATCAGCCAGCGGTATTTTTGAAATGGTGTAAAAGTAAGCTAGCAGATACAGCGCACCCATTATTCCTCTTACAGCGAGCATCGGCCGTCCTTTCGTTGAACATGTAACGTTTTTCTTTTTCATTAAAATAAGAATGATCACAGTTCCAATCACACTGCGAAAGAAAACCGACTCTGCTGCAGGTATGTTCAAGCTGACCGCTTTTACGAGGGCGTTCATGACACTGAAGACGAGAGATGAGAGAATAGCTAGCACCACACCGTTTTTCATCAGATGAATACCTTCTGCAGCGAGATTTTCTCTATATCGTCTTTCACTGAAGATTCTAAAGGGCAAGGGTGAGTGAATCCTCCACCATGCCGCCTTACAAATTGCTGAAAATGCTGTTCATAGCAAGACAGCAGTGACTCCGCTTCTTTCATCATCAATCCCGCTTTCTTTCCCAGTCGGTGAATTATCCTTAGCTTCTGCACATCTTCATATGGAATGCGCGGCACACACCATAAGCCATTTTCCTGCTGTGAAGCCTTTTTGTACGGTACCGCAGAAAACTCGAAATACCGGCCCTTCTCATCAGGCTGTGAGAAGGGATCAATCAGGATTGAGGAATAACGAATATACAGCAAATACTCCTGCTTATCCTCCGCAAACTCTGTAAACCTCTCAATATCGTGTCTAGACAGCACCTGTTCAGGCACAGGATAATTATCATCATTTAAAAACTGAAGGAGATTAATCGGCTCTGCACCGATCGATTCGACAAGCTGTGAAATCTCTTTCCAAAGGCGGACCATAGAACGGATCACATACTGTGTAATCGGCCCTTCTGGATACAGTTTGTACATATACTTCTTGCTTTCTGTTCCCCGGCCCAGGATTTGCTGCAGCGAAAAGTCGTTCAAGAACAAAGGCGGATGAACATAGGTGGTGATGTTCCGGCATTCGGCTGTAACCGGGTCTTTCACCTTCGTCACTGTCACTCCGTATCGCTTGAGAAACTGCTGCACCTGTTGAAGCATCGCGCTGTCAGAGTGAGAACTGCCGGCATAAATGCGTTTTTTCAATGCTTTTGTATAAGCAGATGTGACAGATGCGCCACTCTTCCATTTCGTTGCACCATAATACGATGATAAGCTGATCACTTCGGCGTGCGGCACATGCTGCCCAACAAGAGCATTGCTTCCGATGTTTGGGGAAATGAGGATAACGGTTTTCAACGCACGGCGCTGTGCGGCGTCAAGAGCGGTTAATACAGCACCATATTGATCACACGGTGTACAAAGGAAAAGCGTTTCATAATGATCCTTGATGTTTTCAGGATTTGAATACAACTGGTGTATTCTTACACTTCCAGATAGTATATGGTGATTGTCGCCTTGCATAGTCAGTTCAAGTCTATTGCCGTTTCCCTTCAGTTCTTCGGCCATCATGTTTTCATGCTGACTTTGACGGTTATACAGTGCGATGTGCCGGCTGAATCCTTTTGATAGATGAACGGCGATCTGAACCGCTGCAGGACCCGCACCTGCTATAAGCGTGTTTCCAAAATTCATTTCTGCTGCCACGTGTTCCTCCTTACAATCATGTTGTTGCGTTATGTATTTTCTTCTCCAGCACGATGGTGTCATAAATGCCCTCACCGTGATGCGTGTTGATAACAGACCAATCTGTTAATCTGTGCGGATCGACTGGATAATTGAAAATGGATTTTAGCCCGTTTCCGTAGCGCAGGATAATCTTGGCTTGATGATGGACGGTATCCTGCAGGCTTCTTAGAACCCCTTGCTTGTCTTCGACGAGTGATGCGATAAAGATGTGGGTGGCACCTTTTGTAAAAGTGACGCGTTCAGGCTTTTGGTCAGTAAACGCCACCTTGGACTCTAGTCCGGTCCATTCTGCTAGTTTCCTGCCTAACGCAACTGCTTCTGCATCAATATCCAAGCAACAGACAGAGGCTCCCTTTTCGCTGGCTATCGTGAGTGCTGAAATGGGAAACGCTCCCGAACCGATAAATAGAACGTTAGACAATTCATTAATTCCGTAATCATCCAGTTCCTTTTTCACAGATTCAGAGAGTGTCTGGATGTACTCGCTTCCTGAAAGCTGGTGATGGCACGTTCTCGTTGACTGGTGCTTTTCCATGTCGCACAATGCCCGGACAGAGGCCTCCCTCACACGTTCGGAAGAAGTCAAGATCACCTCATCCAAGCCCCACTTATCCCAACTGTTAACATTCTTCTCGCATGTCATGAATGCATGCAGGCTGTCTAATTTATTCTGCAGCAGTTCATAGCATTCTTCACACTCCCTAGAAAAGTTGAGAAGCTCGTTAATCTCGTACTCCAGTGTTTTTAACGATAATAAGAGTTCAAATCGTTCTTTCACCTGATCCTCCTTTTTTATGTAAATCGTAATAATTACGATTTAAACTGTACCACCATCTCACTTTTTTCGTCAATATAAAAGTGAAAGATAGTCTGAAAGGATGATAGATCATTAATGATGAATCGGCTTTATAACATGAGTACAAAGAATGATAGGAAAGGTCATTATAGTAGTTTTCGTTTACTTTACACGCCGTGTGGTCGGGTGGTTAATCCATCTAACAAGCTGCAGCTCCTTCGAGACTGATTCAGCGCTATTTTATGGTGCTTACACGCCAGTATTCATACACATTCACAGTTCGAATTTCCTAAAAACAAAAAAAGACCAGCACATATGTGCCTGCCTTTTATCAATAATCATTCAAACCATTTATTTTTCGTTGCCAAAATGGCAGCCTGTGTTCTGTCATGCAGATCGAGTTTAGCTAAGATGCTGCTCACGTGCGTTTTCACCGTTTTTTCTGTGATGTACAGATCGGCTGCGATCTCTTTATTTCCTTTGCCCCTTGTTATTTCACACAGCACATCGCGCTCTCTTGCGGTTAACGTTTGAAACCGTTTCTGCTCCGGATTTTCCTTACCCCCACCATTGGTCAGCTCACTCAGCAGCTGAGTGGTCGCGTCCGGATGCAGCTGCTTTATACCCTGATGCACCGCCTTGATGCATTTGACGAGTTCGTCAGGTTCAATATCTTTTAACTGATACCCTTCCGCCCCGGCTTTAAGAGCAGGAAGCACATGATCTTGATCGGAAAAGCTTGTCAGGATAATAATCTTAATGTCTGGGAATCTTGCTTTCACCTGCCGTGTCGCTTCAATGCCGTCCATCACTGGCATCGTTAAATCCATCAGCACGATGTCGGGCTTAACGGTTTCAAGAAGATCCAGCGCTTCTTTCCCGTTCCCAGCCTCTGCCACTACTTGGATCTCTGACTGCGTACTTAAGAAAAAGCGCAGCCCCTTGCGCACCATATGATGATCATCCACTAGCATGACGTTTATCTTCATTTTATCTACCTCTGTTATAGAAATATATACTGCCATTATACATTGCTCAAGTTTTCATCTCTTCTTCAAGCGCTGTTAGCCCCTCCAAAATCCAAGCTTCTTCGCCTCTTCTCATCCCCTCTAGCACATAACGGATATGATCAAACGTCACGAAAAAGGATAATTTTTGCAAACATCGTTCGATTGCATCATGATTGCATTGCTTTAGAACATCCCTGGTAAACTCTTCGCCGCCATCTTCGAGAATATAAATAAATTCGTAATCAGGATCTGTCACACACAAATCGCCGAAGTCAATAATGCCAGACAGGCAGGTCATGGTTGGATCAAGTATAAAATGATCCGGTGATAGATCGGCATGCACGACACACGGCTCATATAAGAAATGTTCTGCCGTGTCCAAGTAAGCTTGAAAACGTCTCAACACATACGATTGAAGCTGGCTGTTTATGACTGGAAAGATATGAAATCGTGCATCTTGAAGCAGGTGAATGAAAAACTGACGCGGTTCAAATAATGGAGCGCCAAGTTTAATCGCTTTAAGTGCTGGAAAGGATCTTAAACCTGTAATAAACTGAGCTAGATCAGAAGCAATGGCTTTACGAGCCTGCTGATTTAGTTTGCTGACACCATCCTCCTCTAATAAAACGCCCGTCAACAGTTTATAACCGGCAAAGGCCAGACGGTCTTTCTTATTATAAAAATAAGAAAATTGAGGAATTTCAATCGATAGATTTGCTTGAAGCAAAGGCAGCAAAGCAGCTTCTTTTTCTAACTCTTTAGAGGCTGCTTCATTTTTGGCAAAACGGAAGACTAATTCGTCGTTAACAAGATAAGCTTCGTTTCTCCATCCTTCACCAAGCTTCTCAATAGACTTTATATGTACATCTGGAAACTCCATCTCTATTAATGATTTCACACCTTGCATGAGTTATCACCTACAGCTCTCTTCCTTTTTCCATACCTATCTTTCATGTGCAGAAACCATTGCGCACACCGAATACTGTTAATTTTCCAGTTTAAGGGTATCTTCTATAAAGATGAGGTGATAGCGATGGCAGAAATAAAGTATAAGAGAAGACCTTTAAATACTGCGGCAGGCATCATATGGCTTGTTATGTCCTTATGTTATTCGGTTGGTTTCATCGTACTGTTGATTACAATAGATAATAAAATTAATCTGACTACCATATCCGTTTTTTTTATGATCTTGTTGAGTGTATTAGTAGCTAAGAACCAGCTTTTATTAAACAAAACAAACTATATCAAGATCAGCAGCCATCACCTTACCATATCCATTAACCCGCTTTGTCAGCGCAAAATTTCTTTTCAGGACATAGTTGAAGTTTGTAAAAAAGGAAATAAGCTTTATATTATTAAATATGACGGAAGCGAAGAAGAGATTCGGCTCGATTATATGAGAATAAAAGATGCTGAAACACTCATCACTTATTTAGATTATATAGCTTAAACGCGTGTGAACAACAGGCATGAAAACAGGAGCTGAACAGATTGAATACCTTTACACAAAATGCTGTGAGCGTTATAAAACAAATTCCTCATGGAAAAGTAATGACATACGGACAGATTGCCGCTGCAGCTGGCAGCCCCCGTGCAGCGCGCCAAGTCGTTCGAATTCTCCACGCAATGAGTGAGAAGCACAGTCTTCCTTGGCATAGGGTCATCAATGCAAAAGGAGAAATCGGCTTTAGGGATGAAGAGAAATTTTCCTCCCAGAAACTCCTGCTTCAGAATGAAAAGGTTCAATTTATAGACATCAAGACCGTTGATTTGATTTCACACGTCTACTCCCCTGCCGCTAAGGAGAATCCTGACAACTGGATTTGAGAGACTATTTCAAGTGTCAAAAGCCTAGTTTTCTGTACAGTCGGAAAGCCGCGTCATTGCTGCCGAACACACTTAACCCAATCGATTTCACACCTTTTTCTTTGAGTGTATCTTGAAGCTTTTCAAGCGTTTTTGTACCGTACCCTTTCCCTCTTTCGGAGGCTTCAATAAAGATGTGGTATAAGAAGGCTTGATTGATCTCTGGCACGATGCTGTACCAGAGCATCCCAACCTTTTCTTGAGAAAGAGCGTCTGTAATATGAAATAAATATTGCCCTTCCGTGGATCGTCCATCCTTGAAAAGATCATTTATCATCATTTCAGACTCTTCCATTGCCTGCTCCAATGTCAAATCAAAGTTTATAGCAATGTCCCGAGCATATTCGGGAATCATGAACTCTAAATACTTCTTAAATTCAACCTCATTCATATAACTTAAATGAATCATCGTTTCACTCCGTTCATTTAATAAATGCATCATGCCTTAATGAAAAACCATTCTTTTCATTTTACCATCTTGGAAGAACTTGTATAGATGTATGAACTATCGTTTCTAAAAGTAGCATAGAGTAACTTACCAATTTCCAAATTGTTATGAAATTTAGCTTAATTTAGAGACTTCGAGTAAAATAGAATTAACATAAATTTTTAGGAACTAAGGAGGTGGCCACTTGAACAGCAAAATGCATCAATTGTTTGAGGAGCATAGAAGTGTGCATGTTGTTTATACATATAACGGCTTTAAGGATTATGTTGCAAAGGCTGTCCAATATATTGAAACAGGGATTGCTGCAGAAGATACTGTCATTTTAATAGAAAACGAGCGTCTTTACCGCCTCATTCAGGAAGCCCTAAAGACTCGCATTACAAAAGAGCAGTGGCAATTTATCCATCATATAAACAATTTTGATTTTTACTATTCAAGCGGCAGCTATCATCCTCCTGCTATTGTGGATTACTTTATTAAAACTGTTGAGCCATACTTGAATAAAAAGAAAACATTCCGCTTTTGGGCACATGTTGAATGGGCCACGATGGAAGATCCGTTACACCTTATTGAAGACTTAGAGAAAGTAATTGATGAGGCGGTCAACGACATGTCGTTTCCGTTAATTTGTGCGTACGAAGCTGCAAGAATGCCGGATTACCTTAAGACCGTATTGATGGAAACACACCCTTATGTTTTATTGGAAGATGAATTTATTGCGTCCGACCAGTACATACGTAAAGTTGAAAGTTGAAAGCACCCAAGCGCCAAGGGTGCTTTTTTTAATCAGCAGCGTCTTGCCGACCGTCATGACGATCAACCATTTGTTCATGTATCGTTCTACTAACAGTTTTCAATTATTAAATGGCAGTGTCTTTTCTCCGTCAATGACCAATGACCATGTTCCTTTGTCAGGTATTATGAGGCCTCCGCTGTAGCCGTATTCTTTTTGTGAGGTTTCCGCATCAATACCAGATAATCCTTTTCCCTTGAACACCTCGCTGTCAACCACTTTTCCTTTTTCGTTCAAGAGCTGTACCTTGATCTCTTTTTTGTTTTTGGTGCCCTCCATATATAATTCAACATTTTTTCCTATTTTGAGTTCTTTGGGTGAGCTCGTTAGCACGTAATGTTTTGTTTTTGGAAAAGGCGGCAGCACGTTTAGCGTAAACGCACTGTGGTAGTTTCCATCCACATAAAAAGACAGCTGCCAGACGCCTGCAGATGGAATGGGTGTGAATGATGTGATAATCTGGGCGTCTTCACCGTAAAGGCCGCCAGCAAGCTCTCCTTCAGCGAGCTGAAGCTTCTCCCCATATTGGTTCATCGCTTCCACTTTATACGACTTCCCAGCTAGTTCCTTTGAATCACCCCATAAATAAATCATCACCTTAGCAACCCTGCTTTTATCTTTTGCAACAAAATGTCCGAAGGTGTCCAATAGCGCTGCTTTATTTTGAGTTCCTATCGCATATCCATCCCTTTTTTCAAGGGCAAACCTTTCACCTTTAACCGCTTGCAATGCTACCTGCTTTTTCATGACAGAGGATTCGCTTTCTTGAAATGCGCCTGATGTCACTATTAAGAATAGAGCTAAAAGGATGGCTGAACCGGTCACGAACGGCTTGAAAATAGTAATAGAAGGTTTACGCTTTTGCCGTAGCTCTATTCGTATTCTTTGTTTTTGAGCATGTGTTAGTGAATACTTGGGAAGCTGTTTCAGCTCATCCTGAATAGTTGGCAGATTTTTCATGATTGTACCCCTCCATTTCCAAAATAAGCTGCAATTTCTTTAATGCACGATGAAACTGGACGTTCACTTTATTTGCTGAACACTTTAAAACATCACTCGCCTCAATAGGAGTAAGCTCTAAAATGCCTCTTAATATGATGACGTCACGATGTCGAGAGGGCAGCCGTTGAATCGCTTCATAAAGCTGGAGATTTTCCATATTTTTAATGCTTCGTTCTTCCAGTTCATTCTTGGTACTTTGGTCAGGCGTTAAATAACGCTTCACTCTTTCCCACACTTTTTTCTTTCGATGACGGGCAATAACAAGATGACGGGCAATGGTGAGGAGCCATGTTTTCGGGTGAGACTTGTGTTGAAAGCTTTTTAATTTATGTAGGGCGATGACAAATGTATCCTGCACTAAGTCTTCCACATCCGAAGTGCCTGTATAGTATACGAGGTAGCTTGTGATGTCTTTTTCATAGTTCATAAACCATTCCTCAATGATACCGTCGTCCACTCAAATCCCCTCCTTTTGACATTAGACGGATGTTCCGCTTTCCAATTACAGTTTACTGGAAAAAATATTTATCATAAAATTGAGATAGGGGGAGGCGCCTAGCCTCCACATCCTCTCGTACCACCGTACGTACGGTTCCGTATACGGCGGTTCCTGTTAAGTCTTACGCAGAGCATCATA
>NZ_JBHTCP010000051.1:0-186821 GCF_042665465.1 Fictibacillus iocasae
CAACCTTAAATACAACAATAGAGGAAGCTATAAACGCTCCCTCTATTGAAGCTGGCCAAATTGACAGCTTCGTTCATATCAGTATAAGGGCAACTAAGGCTGACTGAAGGCATGTCGTCAGCCCAGTTTTCTATAACTATTGGAAAGCATTTTTTTGCAAAGATAATGACTCGGTGTTCTTCATTAACTAGGCTCGGAATAAGGTACGTGCTGGTCACCGTTTATAAATGAAACCGTTTCTCTTACAATGTCCTCAGGGCGTTCTTCCATGAGCAGATGGCCGCAATCGTCGTACACGATCAGCTTCGCATCCGGAAGGTCATGCTGCAGACGATAGCCTGTTTTCACGGGCATCACTTTGTCTTCACGTCCCCAGATCATGAGTACAGGGGTTTGGATGCTTTGTAAATCCTTTCGTTCCATATCCCCTTCACGCTGCCGTAAAAGCCGGATGAGTGAATGAAAGAAGCCCTCTTCGGTCAGTGGTTTGCGGTATCCTTCAATGAGTTCCTTCGTAACAAGCTTTGAGTCATGCAAAACGGCAAGTAAATTTTCTTTTACATTCTTTCGAAGCACCCATGTTTTCATTCCCCAAGAAAAGAAAGGAATATAAGAGCAGCAAATAACAGACCGGCTCGCGCGTTTCACATAGCCGCAGCAGCCAAGAAGGATGAGTCTCTTTATCTTTTTAGGGCAATGTTTCGCAGCATGCAAAGAAACCTGTCCTCCCATTGAATGACCGATGAGTATTGCTTGATTGATGGCGAGCTTCTCCATAAAATCAATGATCAGTTCTCCATAATTGCTTAGCTTGTAAACAAACGTGCGGGATTTTTCACTTTGGCCAAATCCAGGAAGGTCCAACGCGTATACATGATATTTTTCCGTGAGAAGCGGAATGAGTTTACGAAAGCTTAGGGTGGACGACAGGAAACCATGGATTAAAATAATCGTTTCTGCGTTACGATCGGCTTTGTTTTCGTATAACTCATAATGAAGATTCACGCCGTTAACCGTCACCCGGCAGGATGGGGTGAAGTCATGGCTATGGATTTCAGCTTGCAAATCAATCCCTCCAGTCGAAAAGATAACAGTCATTTTTGTTATTTTTCCCAAAATGTCTTAGCGTTACATTGGTAATTTTTTAAAAGCCCATCCATAAATTGTGCGTTTGTCTCTATTCCTCTTTACCCTCTTACAACATATTTTATTAATGAGCAAGGACGCAAAAGATTGAAGGAGGTAGACAGAATGGCTTATCCATATTATCCATATAGCGCCTATTTATGCTATCCGTATGGTGGATACGGATATGGTGGCGGCGGATATGGCTGGGGCTGGGGCTGGGCGGTAGCGATTATCTTGTTGATTCTCATCCTGATCTTTGGTGGATTCTGGTGGTATACGACAAGATAAATGAAGAAGAGCTTGAAGCTCTCCCGAGCTTCAAGCTCTTTTTTCCGAGTTCTTAAAATGGATAAAAAAACAGGCTGTCTTTAAACGCAAGACCTGATGACTGACAAGACGTGAATGGGTTAAGTTGAAATGGGTATACTGATACAAAAAATGGAGAGTAGATGCGATGCACAGCCGACAGACCGTGCTATATATATGCGAGGAATATTTAAGTGGAAACTGCTATTACTTTAAAACGGAGCTGATCACCCACGATTCCTGGCAAAACCCTTGTTCTCTTGCGTGGTCAAGACCAAGGCCAATCTCAAAAGCCACATTCTTGAAACAAAAAAAAGCCGGGTATCGGACTGAACACCGCTACATTAAAAAGGAACCTGCTAAAGTGATTGCCTTACATAGATAAGGTAAACTAACCTGCAAAAATAGGCGAGGAGGCTGGAGTAAAATGCGCAGCCTCCTTTTTCATGCTTTCTGATACAACGAACGAACTTTTGAAAAAGAGAGAAAGATGATACAACCCTAAATAATTCGGGAATACAAAAAAGATGGCAAAATAACATAAACAGTGGCAGAAACGAAGAATGTAATCTAAGAAAGGGCGGGTTAGATGGAAAAGTATAGAACGGCTAAAGACACACTTGGAGAAGTGCGTGTCCCAATCGAAGCCTATTACGGAGCACAGACGCAAAGGGCGGTGGAAAATTTTCCGATCAGCGGACAAAAGCTTCCGCCAGTATTTATTAAAGCCCAGGCTATGATTAAATACAGTGCAGCATCGGCGAATACGTCGTGCGGGATGCTGAATGAGAAAAAAGGTACAGCCATCATGGATGCAGCAAAAGAAGTCATGGAAGGGAAATGGGATCATCAGTTTGTTGTTGATGCCTATCAGGCGGGGGCAGGAACTTCGCAAAACATGAACGCAAATGAGGTAATCGCCAGTATCGCTTCCGAGAAGCTTGGCGGGGAGAAAGGGGATTACCACATCGTCCATCCGAACGACGATGTGAACATGGCGCAATCAACTAATGATACCATCCCTACTGCCATTGCCATTTCAACTGTTCTTTCACTTCGAGAGGATTTTTTCCCTGCGCTTGAAGGAACACTTCATGTCCTAAAGCAGAAAGAAGACGAGTTCCATAATGTCATCAAGGCGGGCAGGACCCATCTTCAAGATGCGGTGCCGATTCGTCTAGGAAGCGAATTTGCTGGTTACCGCGGAAGCCTTGAACAGATGTATAACTCGATCAAAGCGGCAGAAAAGGAACTGTATGCACTTGGTCTAGGTGGAAATGCAGTAGGTACGGGCATTAACGCACATCCAGACTACGCAGAAAAGGCAATAAATGAAATCAGCAGGCTCACTAACCTGCCATTTAATAAGACAGAACAGCCTTACACCTTCATGCAAAATACGAACGGTGCTATGAGGATAAGTTCATTGCTAAAAGAAAGCGCTGTACATCTTATGAAAATTTCAAGTGATCTCCGTTTATTGAGCAGCGGGCCGCAGACAGGGCTGGCTGAGCTGGTATTGCCTGCTGTACAGCCGGGTTCTTCCATCATGCCCGGGAAAGTCAACCCGGTCATCCTGGAGAACCTTTATATGATTTGCTGCCAAGTGATTGGCAACGATACATGCATTACACATGCCGCATCAGGAAGCCAGCTGGAAATCAATGCGATGATGCCTGTTATTGGATTAAATGTTCTTCACTCCATTAAAATTTTAAGCAGCGGCCTGCGGGTCTTTACCGAAAAGTGCTTAAAAGGGTTGGAGGTCAACCGAAAGATGACAGATTATTGGCTTGAAAGGAGCATTTCTCTTGTTACAGCGCTTAATCCTCACATCGGCTATGAACGAGCGGCAGCTGTGGCGAAAGAAAGTATAGAAACGGGGCAGACGCTCAAAGAAACGGTCGTCGCTAAAGGATGGCTGACACAAGAGATGGCAGATAAAGCACTCGATCCGAACGAAATGGTATGATCAAAAAAATGTAACGGTTACCCCCACAATAACGACAAAACTAGTACGTAATATTTGTTTTTTATTATTTGAATAAAAAGTATAGTTATCGTATTTCACGCGAGTTATAATGAGATTTGTTCCATCAGAAAAATAAGGCAAGAGTGCCTTCAGATGGCAAAACTGGACAATATTTAACAAGCGAGATTGTTTTAAATGGGAGGAACCTAAATGTGCGGTTTTATTGGATATATGATGAACGCTCCTGAAACAGCGGAGCAAGATGACATTCAGCAGTTAAAGAACATGACCAACTTGATTACTCACCGCGGGCCGGATGACAGCGGATTCTTTGTAGATGAATATGTGCGGTTTGGATTTCGCCGCTTGAGCATCATTGATCTTGAAGCGGGCAAACAGCCTCTTTCCTATGAAGATGACCGATACTGGATTATTTTTAACGGAGAAATCTATAACTATGTAGAAATCAGACAAGACCTAGAAGCGGATGGATATACGTTCAAAACACATTCTGATACTGAAGTCATACTGGCTTTATATAGTGCTAAAAAAGAAGATGCTGTCAAAGAGCTGAGAGGAATGTTCGGGTTCTTGATCTGGGATAAAGAGGAGCGCCAGCTATTCGGAGCAAGAGATCCGTTCGGCATCAAGCCGTTTTTCTACCTTGAGGATGAGGATGCTCTATATTGCGCTTCTGAAAAGAAAAGCATCACACATGTGAAAAATGAGCAAGTTGTCAACATGGAAGCACTTCATCATTACTTAACGTATCAGTTTGTTCCAGAGCCCGATACGATGACTAAAGGCATAAAGAAGCTGGAACCTGGCCATTATTTTACAAAAAAAGCGGGCCGCAAAATGGAAATCAAACCATATTGGAAGCCTGCATTCACACCTGTAAAAAAATCGCTTGAAATGGCGAAACAAGAGATTCGCGATGTGATGAGAGATTCCGTAAAAATGCACATGCGTTCAGATGTTCCGGTTGGTGCATTTTTATCAGGCGGAATCGATTCAAGCACAATCGTTGCACTGGCGAGCGAACTTCATCCTTCATTGAAGACTTTTACGGTCGGCTTTGAACGAGAAGGGTTCAGCGAGATTGATGTAGCGGTTCAGACAGCGGCATCATTAAACGTTGAGAACATTCATTACCTTGTCACTCCTGAAGATTTCATGCGAGAAATTCCAAAGATCATCTGGCATATGGATGATCCTGTGGCAGACCCAGCCGCAGTTCCACTATACTTTGTGGCTAGAGAAGCGAGCAAGCACGTAACGGTCGTTCTATCAGGTGAGGGAGCCGATGAACTGTTCGGAGGGTATAATATCTACAATGAACCTCATTCATTGAGGCATCTCTCTGCACTGCCGAAGGGGATTTCTAAAGGTCTTGCTGCGGTCGCCTCCATCCTTCCAGAGGGTGTCAAAGGAAAGAGCTTCTTCGAGCGCGGGGCGATGAGCATTGAAGAACGGTATATCGGCAACGCTAAAATGTTTACAGAGGCGGAGAAGAGCAAGCTGTTGAAAGACTACCGTTCTGTGTATAATTACCAGAATGTAACACGACCGCTGTATAGCAACGCGAAGGATTTTCATGATGTCCATAAAATGCAGTATATTGACCTTCATACATGGATGAGAGGCGATATCCTCGTAAAAGCGGATAAGATGACGATGGCGCATTCACTTGAGCTGCGAGTGCCGTTCTTGGATAAAGAAGTGTTCAAGGTTGCACAGAGCCTGGATCCGGAAATCACCATTGCGAATGGAACGACCAAATATGCACTACGTGAATCCATGAGAGGCATTGTTCCAGATTCTGTCCTATACCGCAGAAAGCTCGGATTCCCTGTTCCGATCAGACATTGGCTGAAGAATGAACTGTACGAGTGGGCAAAACAGCTCATTAAAGTCAGCGCTGTAGATCAATACTTGCATAAAGAGGTTATTTTGCAGATGCTAGAAGACCATTGTGCCGGAAAAGGGGATTACAGCAGAAAGCTCTGGACAGTCCTCATGTTTATGCTTTGGCACCAAATCAATGTAGAAAATGTATACACGTTTGGCAACGAATGGGTTAACACGGATGAAAAAGCAGGAAAACCTGTGTTTGTTCACTAAACCGCGCTGTATTTGCCTTTTGTTTTCATAAAGCTTTGTGTTATACTTAACAGGTTAAAAAATAGTTAGGAGTGTTTTCATGAATTTTGAAGTAGGAAGTATTGTTGAAGGTAAAGTTACAGGCATCAAGCCATTTGGCGCATTTGTCGCTCTAAATGACCAAGTACAAGGACTCGTTCATATCTCTGAGGTTTCTCACGGATTTGTTAAAGATATTAATGATGTTCTTAAAACAGGGGATGTTGTTCAGGTTAAAGTTCTATCGATTGACGAAGACAGCAAGAAAATTTCTCTTTCTATCCGTCAAACTCAAGAAGCACCTGCAGCAGCACCAAAGAAAGAGCGCCGTCCAAACTTTGGCGGAGGAAGCAAAAAGCCAGCTGCCGCAGCTCAAGACAGCAGCAAAGGCTTTAACACACTTGAAGCAAAGCTAAAGGACTGGTTAAAAGAATCAACGGACCGTCAAGCACAGCTTAACAAGCGCCTGAAGAAGTAATGGAAAAGAAGAGCGTTCCCGATTGCGGGAACGCTCTTCTTTTTTGCACTTAGAAAGGATAACGTTTTGCAAGGTGATCAACTTGACGTGCAACACGTTATCCTCCAATGTGCCTGTGCGTGAAGGCTGGCGCAAAGGTTATGGCGTCAGCAAAGTTTCCAGTAAAACATTAGATACGGTTATGATCTGCATGACCTTCGCGAGATACTTCTGCAGATGGCTTAAAGAGCAAAGTTAAGCAGTAAAGACCTGCAAGGCCAACTAAACCGTAAACGATTCTTGCCAATGCGGCATCTTGGCCACCAAAGATCGTTGCCACTAAGTCAAACTGAAAGAATCCGATTAATCCCCAGTTAACCGCACCAATAATGACTAATGCAAGGGCAAAACGCTGTAATCCGTTCACAGAAAAACCTCCTTAAAATAAAATAGTATAAACAATTATAGCTTGTCTTTCTTGTGACTCATTTATACCTTTCCCATCATTTTCAAATGTGAAACATCCTTTATCGATTTTTTTATACATTTTTTATAAAAAGGTTATACATCAGTCGAAAAACGTCAAAATTTGTGAATGAGCGCATTACTTTACTTCACTTTGCAAATCATCCATAATACGAGGCATAAAGAATATGGAGGGATACTAATGGATAATTTTACATATTACAACCCAACTCGCCTAATATTCGGCAAAGGCCAGATCTCCCAGCTTGCCGCTGAAATGGAGCCATTCGGCAAGAACGTGCTGCTTGTTTATGGCGGAGGCAGCATCAAAAGAAACGGACTTTACGATCAAGTCACAGCAGAACTTCAAAAGATGGGTGCTCAGGTAACGGAGCTTTCAGGAGTAGAGCCTAATCCTCGTCTTTCTACAGTAAAAAGAGGCATTGAACTTAGCCGCGAGAATGGTGTAGACTTCATTCTCGCTGTAGGGGGAGGAAGTGTCATCGATTGTACTAAGGCGATTTCAGCCGGCGTTCCATTTGAGGGAGACGTTTGGGATCTCATTTTGAAAAAAGAAGAGCCAAAACAAGCTGTTCCGTTTGGTACCATATTGACCCTTGCAGCAACAGGATCAGAAATGAACGCTGGTTCCGTCATTACGAACTGGGAAACACAAGAGAAGTATGGTTGGGGAAGCCCGCTCGTGTTCCCTAAATTTTCAATTTTAGATCCAGTGAATACGTATACTGTTCCAAAAGATCAAACGATTTACGGCATTGTGGACATGATGTCTCATGTTCTTGAACAATATTTTCACCACGCGAAAAATACGCCGCTGCAGGATCGATTTGCAGAGTCCGTTTTATTGACAGTAATGGAAGCAGCTCCTGCCTTACTTGAAAACCCGGAGAATTATGAGCTACGTGAAACCATTCTATATAATGGAACAATTGCATTGAACGGTACTCTATCTATGGGTTCACGCGGAGACTGGGGAAGCCACAACATCGAGCATGCAGTATCGGCTGTATACGACATCCCACATGCGGGTGGACTGGCTATTTTGTTCCCGAACTGGATGCGCCACAATGTGGACACTGACGTCTCTCGCTTTAAGCAGCTGGCCATTCGTGTCTTTGGCGTAGATCAAGAGGGGAAAGATGACAGAGACATCGCATTGGAAGGAATCGACCGTCTTTCAGCATTTTGGACATCGCTTGGTGCACCAAATCGACTCGCCGATTATGACATCGATGACAGCAAGCTGGATATCATTGCAGACAAAGCCATGGCACGCGGAGAGTTTGGCAACTTTCAATCACTGCAAAAAGAAGACGTGCTCAGCATTTTGAAGCGTTCCTTATAATATTCTGGTTCCATGCAGTTTATATGAAAGAAGTTTTTTAAAAAACTCTCGATAGCACTCAAAAAATGACCTTAAAAAAGCGCTGAACGTCGCGCTTTTTTTTCTACTTTAAGAAAGCAAAGCTTTTTAACAGTCCTGGAATTCGACGCATTCAAAAAGCTAACGAACGAAGTAAAAGGTCAACTCGGAATGACGAAAAGGCTTGTCTATAGCGGTGCGTTTTTGAGAATATTACAACAATTTTAAAGTAACCGTTTACAAAACGACGTTTTCTTGATTTGGCATTCTTCATCCGATAAAGTGTAGATAGAAGTGAACTTGGGAGGTTCGTATATGTCTAACAAGCTAACGTTTGACTACAGCAAAGCGCTTTCCTTTATTGGAGAGCATGAAGTAAACAATCTTTCTGGCGCGGTAAAAGCAGCGCATCAAGCCATTCATGACAAAACAGGTGCAGGCAGTGATTACTTAGGTTGGGTTGATCTTCCTTCAGCTTATGACCGTGAGGAATTCGGCCGTATTCTATCGGCTGCTGAAAAGATAAAAGGCGATTCAGATGTTCTCATCGTAGTGGGTATTGGCGGCTCTTATTTAGGGGCGAGAGCTGCGATTGAGATGCTGAATCATTCCTTTTATAACCTGCTCGATTCTGGAAAAAGAAAGACACCACAAGTGTTCTTCGCAGGTCAGAACATTTCTTCTACATATGTCAAAGAACTGTTTGATGTGCTAGAAGGTAAAGATGTCTCGGTTAACGTCATTTCCAAATCAGGAACAACAACGGAACCAGCTATTGCTTTCCGCATTTTCCGCAAGTTCTTAGAAGAAAAATACGGGGCAGAGGAAGCTCGCCGCCGCATTTATGCGACAACCGATCAAGCTCGTGGGGCATTAAAAACGCTTGCAGATAAAGAAGGATATGAAACGTTTGTTATTCCTGACGATGTCGGCGGACGTTATTCTGTTCTTACACCCGTGGGGCTTCTCCCAATCGCTGTGAGCGGTGTAAATATTGAATCGATGATGAAAGGTGCTGCAGAGGCAGCGGAAGACTTCAGCAAGCCGGAGCTTTCTGAGAACGCGGCTTACCAATATGCGGCTGTTCGAAACGCCTTGTACAATAAAGGCAAGACGATTGAACTGATGGTGAACTACGAGCCTGGTCTTCATTTTGTATCAGAGTGGTGGAAACAGCTTTATGGTGAAAGTGAAGGGAAGGACTTGAAGGGTATATTCCCGGCTGCAGTTGACTTCACAACCGACCTCCATTCAATGGGTCAGTATGTACAAGAAGGGCGTCGTGACCTGTTTGAAACGGTTCTCCTTGTTGGGCAAGGACGTGAGGAGATCTTAATCGAAGAAGACGACGCAAACCTTGACAGCTTAAACTTCCTTGCAGGAAAGTCCATGGATTTCGTCAATAACAAAGCGTTTGAAGGAACACTTCTTGCTCATACTGATGGCGGTGTACCGAACTTGATCGTCAATATTCCAGAAATGACACCATATCATTTCGGTTATATGGTTTATTTCTTTGAAAAAGCATGTGCGATCTCTGGGTACTTGCTTGGTGTGAATCCGTTTGATCAGCCTGGCGTAGAAGCGTATAAAGCGAACATGTTCGCGCTTCTAGGCAAACCGGGATATGAGAAAGAAAAAGAAGAGCTTGAAAAACGTTTGAATTCTTAAATAGTAGACCTCAGAGCTTTATGCATTCGTGCGTAAGGCTCTTTTTATTTGGTTAGGATATAAGGGAGTGCAATTAAAATAGGGAGTGAGCATAGTGAAGCCGTTAAATAGCAGAATAGAAAATGAATGGTTTGCGTTGAACGAAGCAGAAGAAGCACTGAAAAGTCTAGGGTTTTCATATGGCGGAGGGTGGGAGTATGATCACGGATACTTCGATTATAAGCTTGATGATGAAGTAGGGTATACTTTCCTGCGACTTCCATTTCATGTAGTGGACGGAGAGCTTGAACAAAAAAATACAACGGTACAATTCGACCAGCCATTCTTGCTGGCACATAAATATCAAGTCGGACTGGATGACCATGCATCTACAGGAAATCTTTCAGGAAGCTTCAATCAGTTTTCTGAACCACAGGATCCAGATGCATCGATCGACCATAAATGGGTAAAAATCGCAAAAGACCTTCTCCTGCAAGCTGAAAATAAATTGCTGACATAACTTTGTCATTATGGTGTTATTATGGGGTCCGGTACTAGGAGCAGTAGCAAGCACACTACTCCTATGTTCTACGGTCAACTGTACCGGACCCCAGAACGGCTGTCATCGCCTGTGAAGTGATTCGAGACGTTTGGATAAGAATATCCGCACCTGCACGTCTGCTGTTCGCTTCTTGTTCTGGCGTCAAGATTTCGGCTGCTATTTCAATAGTGGGATTGAGCCCTCTTGCAGCAAGTATGCTTAAAATAGTCTGCATATCTGCATCAGATTCTGACAAGCTTTGATCGGCTGTAATGAGAATCAGCTTCGCCTGGTCAATACCCGCTTGAATCCAAGTGCTGTCGATGACAGGTGAGCCTTTTACAAAATGAATTCCCTCATGATACAGCGGATTCTCCGTTAAACTGGAATCCACCAGCACCATGCTTTTAACGTTTGTTTGGTTCGTTCTGTAAGCCATGATTGTTTCCTTCGTCCGCTCGTTCCAGCCTACAATAATGCAATGGTTTTTCTCCATGAATGCCATTTTCCCCTCCAATAGTCCTTGCTGTTTCTTCACTACTGAAGATGCGAGATGAACGGTGAAAAAAGCTAAAAAAGCGCCTCCCCAAAAGACAAGAATCATGGCCGTGATTCTGACTGCTGTCGTCCTCGGAGCATAATCACCATATCCTACCGTACCAACTGTGATAACAGTCCAATAGAACGCTTCAAAGTAAGTAGGGAATGTCTGCGGTTCAGCGATTCTTGCTATCCAAGCACCGAGTGAAATAATCACAATAATGATGGCTAGCAGCCTGGACAGCATAGGGAGCCGCAAGTAACTAGTATATAGTTTCCGCACTTTTATCCCCTCCCTATCCTTCACTATTTCCAAGTTCAATGATGGTTAGACGTTCGTATTTTTAGCATTATAAGAAAGCATCACTTTTTTTAGATGATCATCGACGCAGTCAAAAAGTATCGTAATGAAGGATACGCTCAGCTAAAGCTGACGCGTAAGGCACGTTGGCAGCCATTTTCTTTTAGCAACTAAAATAAAAACGCCTGGGGAAACCCAGGCGGTTTATTTTAAGAGGCTTTATTATAAGGAAGGTTCATCATTTCATTAGCATCCACCTCATTATTTACAGAGGCATAAGAGGATACCTCTTCTACGGAAACAACAGGCACAACTGCTGATCCTGCTTCAGACCGTTGTTCTTTTTCTTCAATCCGCTCAGAAGGCATCTCCTTTTGCGGCACGTTTTCTTCTGTTTTTTCTACGGCAGGCTGCTTTTCAATCAGAAGTTCGCTGTTTTTTTCTTCAGGCTTTTCGACTGTTTTTCCTTTGCTAGAATCATTATCCTTGCTGTCTTTTTGTTTCGGTTTATCTGCAGGAATTTCTTTTTCGTTTGTAACAGCTTGCTTCTCACGTTGATCATTCGATGCATGACCAGAAACTTGGGCTTCTTTTTCAGGTATGCCGTTTTTATGCTCTATCTTATTATTTTGGCCGGTGTTTTGCTTGTTTTTCCGCATAGGTGCTTGATCATCAAACAGCTCATTCACTGGACCAACTTTTTGGGCGATTTTTTCAAGTGACTGATTTTGAACATCCTTTGTGTTCATCTTCTGTCCTTTTTCTTCTGCAGCTTTCAAAATAGCATATTGACCAGGAGAGATGCCATATTTCTCCGCTTTCATTTTCTCCTTTTTAGACAGCACAATGGAAGTCATTTCAAGATTTTGTTTCTTCGCCTCCTGCTGCATCAGGCTGTTCACATGGTTTTTTAATTTCTTTTCTTCTGTATAGCTGATGTCTTCCGTGATGGTCGTTGTAATCAACACTTCTTGATGTGGTTTAACAAATCCGGATTTACTGCTTATTTCGAAAATCTCCTTCGTTACATAAGCGATTTTCTTATCTTCCCAATTTTTCAAAGAACGCAGGACTTCCTCACCTTGTGTATTATAGGCAATCATATTTATTACCTGCAGATCCTTATTAATTTCTAATTCGATACTAGGTTCCATATCCATGGAAACGGAAGCGTATACCTGCTCTCCTGTGAACGGGTAGAAAAACTGGAAAAATAAAAGAAGGACCGCTGCAGCCCCAGCAAATCCGGCTTTCCAGCTAAACAGCGGAAGTATAGGGCGGCTGGCAGTAACCAGGCTTTCCGAATCAATCTCCTGTCCCACTGTCCAATAATCACTTTTTCGCTTGACCTTAATAAATGATCCGCCTTCGGCTAGCACGATAGCGTGATGTTTATTCAATTCTACTATAATTGCTTTACTCACGAGAAAATGCCCTCCTGCTTTGGAAGATACTCCAATAAATGATTGCATCCATCTTTTTGAATGAAAATGAGTGCGATTATGTACGGCCTATATCGGGAAACAAACCTTTTCATGAATAGTGGACCATTATAGACCCCTTGCTGCAGAAATCGTTCACAATCTTCGTCTGCATGAGCGAGAGAGGCTGCAATGTTGGCCGCTTTTTCAATTTTTTCACGCTTAACGGGTGATTTGCGAACAAGCATTTCATATGTGATGCCGCATTCCATAAGTTTTCTTTTCAGGTGATAGATTTCATCGGTAATATGCTGGAAAGCAGCGGATTTCTTGGTGCGAGCCTGGTTGATGCTGTGAGCAGTCTCTGCTGCATCCGGGTAGCTCTCGCAGCCATCTGATCGTGTCCGCTGAAGCGAAGTCATGGTTTGATCCTCCTTGTTGACAATTTAATATGTAAAAATATTATTCTAAAGAAAATATTAACCAAATTATTATAAATCAACCTAAACAATTAGGACAGGTTATATAGTCATGATTTTGTTTGATGAGCCGTAATTTGGATAAGCTGATAATGGGTGATGCGATTTGAAATATAGTGAGAAAGATCGAAAAACATACAGCGATGCTATTGATAGGATGCAAGAGGGGCTGGATGCAATGATTGACTTATACAATGATGCGGAAGAAGATGCCGATCTTATCGAATATGATGAAGAATTAGTGGCATTGATACAAAAGGCCAAAGTCAAGCACGGCAGCGAATTAATCAATAAGAAGGTTTCAGCCATCGTGAAAGAAGTAATTGAACTGCTTACGATGGAAGACAAAAAATAAACTGTATGAAGGGGATCATTATCCTTTCATACAGTTTTTTTATAGACTGTGAGAATTCTCGTCCTAGTCAAAAGGGTTAGAAAACCGCAACGCAGGCTGACTTGAAACGCATCAGCTCTATTTTTTAAAACTTACTGCTGCGAAGGAGTATACAGGAATATCGGGATGGCAGCATGGGTGATCACAATAGCGGAAGAGAATAAAAGGGCGGCTGCAACGATGAGCGTTATTTTTAATGGAAGGGTCATATTTTGGTAATAAAACCATATGAAGTACAAGGTTCCAGCCAAGGAAACTGTACCGAATAAAAGAAAATTCATCTGAGCCCAAAAGATATATCCGCTGGTTCCGCTTTTCACATAAAGAATGGAGAGGAAGACGACGGAAATGAGCATAGCTGCACCCCATATGCTCCAGCGAAGAGTAGGTTTAAGTGATCGTGACATATAATAAACCGCTATGAAAGATATCCCTGCGAGTAAGATCAGCATAGACGAAACCTCCTTTTCACTACTCTATTCAGAGCTTGTACGAATCTATACCCTTTTTAAGGAAAAAGGAAAGCAGAAAAATCTTTCATCGAAACAAATGCGGTTTCCAAATGTGGTAAAATTGAAAAAAATGGACATAAAGACAGGATGTTGAAGTTGGTGCAAAACACAGATTTGACAAAAAAACAGGATTTTATGGATTTATTATACGAGGCGGTTGCAAGTGGAGTGATCGTGATCAACCGAGATAATCTTATTACACACGCCAACGATGCGGTGTGCAGAATGTTTGGGTATAAAAAAGAAGAGGTGATCGGAAAATGTCACAGCCACTTCTGTTACAACATGATAGACAGTGAAGGAAAAGCGGTAGCCTTTGAACAGATGCCATCCCAAAGGACTCTATCTACGGGGGAATGTATAGAGGGTTTGGAATTGGGAATGGAAAGGATGGGTTCTGGTGAGCATGTTTTCTGGTTGCTGATCAGCACGAAGCCCATTTATTGTCCAGGCGGCGTTGTAAAGCAGGTAGTCATCACACTTGTTGATATTACGGCAAGAAAAAAGACGGAAGAAGCTTTGAAAATCTCTGAGCATCGATTCCGTACCCTCGTTGATTCGATGGATGACACCGTGTTCACATTGGATATGGATTTACGCCATACAGGAGTTTATGGAAAGTGGATGCAGAAAAATGGAGTAGATCCAGGATATTTTATTGGGAGAAGCTTAAGAGAAGTTTATGGAACGGAGCTAGCTCAAGGACACGAAGAAGCATGCTACAAGGCTCTTACCGGTCAATCGCAAATATACGAGTGGTCTAAAGAAGACAGATTCGGAAAAAAATACTACCAAGCCATGCTTTCTCCTCTTAAGAATTCTAAAGAACACCTGACGGGTATTGTTGGTGTTTCCAGAGACATAACAGAGCAAAAAAAGATGGCTGAAGGATTGCTCGAGAGCGAAGAACGATTCAGGCAGTTCTCGGATAACGCGAAAGACGTATTTTGGATGAATCATTATCCTGACCATACGCCCATTTATATGAATCCAGCGTTCAACAAAATTTGGGGAATCGAAGCGCAGAGTGATTTCTTATCTGTTTTCAGCCATATCCATTCAGAGGATGAAGCCTCTGTAAATGAGTGGCTTCTGCAGATGGCCGAGGGTGAGAGCATGGCTGAATATCGGATTGTAAGACATGATGAATCCATTCGCTGGATCCGCTGCCGGGCGTTTCCGATTTATGATGAAGATGGAAGAGTGTATCGTGTAGCAGGAATTGCCGAAGATATAACGGAGCTTAAGGAAAAAGAAGAACTGCTGCGAAAGTCTGACAAGCTCACTGTTGTGGGAGAGTTGGCCGCTGGCATTGCCCACGAAATTCGCAACCCTCTGACAAGCATTAAAGGATTCATTCAGCTTCTTCGTTCTGATATGGACCCTTTTCACAGTGATATCATCCTGACCGAGCTAAGCAGGATAGAATCTATTATTAATGAGTTTCTCATCTTGGCCAAGCCGCATCAGAACACGCTTTTTCATTATAAAAACGTCAATGAATTTATTAAACAGACCATTTTGCTTCTTGATTCTGAAGCCAATTTAAATAATGTGCAATTTGAAAGCCATCTGAATGAAGTGCCTGATATTTTATGTGAAGGTAACCAGATTAAACAAGTGCTGATCAACGTGTTGAAGAATGCGATTGAATCCATGATGTGCGGAGGGAAAATCAAGGTAGAGACAGGTGAGACACGTAAAGGGTTCGTCTATATAAAAGTTATAGACGAAGGAATAGGGATTAGTGAGGAACGCCTTGCGAGGTTAGGTGAACCGTTTTATTCCAACAAGGAAAAAGGTATCGGACTCGGTTTGATGGTCTCGTTAAAGATTATTGAGAACCATCACGGCAGCATTACATTTTCTAGTAAGAAAGGAATGGGCACAGAGGTGACCATCCTTCTTCCAACAAAATTATTTCCTTAGGATCATCTGACGGCCTGCAGGCCGTCAGATGATCCTTTTTCTCTACACTAAAGGAATTTTCACGCTGCTGCGTCTATTGAATGCTTTTTCTTTCTGTCACTTAACAGGATGACGGCAATCAGGATGAATACAATACCCGAATATTGCAGCCACGAAAGCTGTTCTTTAAATAGGAAGATTCCCATCATCGCAGCGACAGCTGGTTCAACCGTTGACAGGATCGAAGCAGCGCCAGGGTCGGCATGCTTCAAGCCGCTCGTATATAAATAGTAAGCTAGCACGGTCGGGAATAACCCAAGTCCTGCAATAACAAACCATGTTTTTATGTTCAGAAGCAGTGGAACCATGTCATTAGCCTGGACGAACGGAAGCAGACCGGCTGCAGCTACTAAAAATGTATAAAAGCTGATAGTGAGGGGTGAATGATGCACAGAGGCAGCTTTTCCAAAAATGGAATACAAGGCGTAGCCTAATCCCGCACCAAGACCAGTGAAGATACCAAATATCGTGACGGAGGATGAGCTCTCCATCACACCTGAAACGAACAAGCAGCCAGCAGCCGTCACAAGAAGAGCCGCAAGTGTTCGTTTAGTGATCGGGCTTTTGAAGACAATGCGCGATAACAGAATAACAAAGACCGGTGCTGTATAAAGAAGAACCGCAGCAACCGCGACCGATGTTTCATGGATGGCTGTAAAGTAGCACCAATTAAAAAATGTAATGCTCAAAATGCCAGTGGCGAAAAAATATTTCATGTCGCGAATTTGAATACGCAGCACAGCTTTGAATTGAATGATGGCATACAAAAAGAAGAAGAGTGCCGCTGCTGCTGCTCGCAGCCATACAATCTGCAGACTTGTAAATCCAGCCTCTCTTAAATAATGGACATACCATCCAATCGTTCCCCAAAGAATGGCACTGCTTATAATGGCCGCATACGCTCTCCTGATAGTCATAGGTACCTTCCTAAAGTTGTCTTGATTAAATTGTACCGTAATCGAGCCTGCAACGCATAAAGAAAAAAACCTGCGGAACTCCACAGGTTTCATTTTTCATTAATCAGGATCAGCGACTTTAACAAGCTGCTTGCCAATATTATCTCCCGTAAAAAGGCCTGTGAACGCACGCAGCGTTTGATCAAAGCCTTCAACGATGGTTTCTTTGTACGTTAATTTTCCTTCCTTCAGCCACTTCGCCAGCTCCATGGCTCCTTGTTCAAAATGTTGTGCATAATCACTCACGATGAAACCTTTCATTAAGGCAGAATTGATTAACAGCTGTCCTTGCATGCGAGGACCATGATCCTGCTTTTCCAGGTTGTATAGGGATATTTGCCCGCAAAGAGCGATTCTTGCTCCTTTATTGATCAGGGACAACACAGCGTCTGAAATGTCACCTCCTACATTATCAAAATATACGTCAACACCATCGGGACAAGTGTTACTTAAAGAATCCCGCACATTCTCCGTTTTATAATTGATCACTTCATCAAATTGCAGTTCATTCTTCAGGTAGTGAAGCTTATCGTCAGATCCAGCAATGCCGACAACTCTAGCGCCTTTAATCCTCGCAAGCTGCCCGACGACTGTTCCAACAGCACCTGCTGCCCCTGACACAACGACCGTCTCTCCAGGCTTAGGGTCACCAATATCCAGTAATCCAAAATACGCAGTAAGACCGGGCATGCCGAGTATACCGAGAGAAGCAGAGATGGGTGCCAAGTCAGGATCAAGCTTCCTTAAGGAAGCGTCAGGTGCAGTGATGAATTTTTGCCAAGGGAGGTTTCCAATCACGATGTCTCCCTCCGTTAGCTCAGTGGATCGAGAAGAGATAACCTGTGCAACGATTCCGCCAGAGAGCGGTTCGTTCAAGGCGAAGGGCGGAACATAGGATTTTCTGTCGTTCATGCGCCCTCTCATATAGGGGTCCACGGAAATATACAAGGTTTTCAGCAAGACTTCCCCGTTCTCAGGGTCTTTTACAGGTATAGATTCTGTTCTGAAATGTTCAGAATTCGGCATTCCGTTAGGTCTTGCCGAAAGCACGATTTGTTCATTATGCAGGTCGTTCACTCATTATCACTCCTTCTGCTGTATTCGTCTCCATAATAAAGATGTGGGTTGGCACTCGCAAATAAAACGGTCATTTGTTATCAAGAGAATGTTCGGCTGCGTCTTCTTCTTCCTGAATCATTTCCGTGTCGATGTCTTCCTTAAAAGCAAAAGAGAGCAACAAGGAAACGAGCAATCCGCCGCCTAACAGGTTGCCAAGGGTTGCAGGAAAAAGGTTCAGCAAGATAAACTCCCACCAGCTGTATTCAAAGCCCTCCAACACCGTTATGCTGAAATACCCCATGTTCGCTACAGCATGCTGAAAGTTGCCTGCCTCAAATATGATAACAGGAAGGGCGATTCCAAGTATTTTTCCTACGACATCACGTGCGGCGGTGGCCAGAACAGCGGCGATCCCGATAAGCCAGTTGGCAAGGATAGCAGAAAAAAATACTTGCGCGATGCCCCAGGCACCGCGGTCTGTAAACTGCATTTTCTTTTCCATAAATTTAAGGAGTCCATCATAGAAATCGGGAGAAAGGGAACCAGAGAGATTGAGTAAAAAACCGACAAATAACGCACCGATAAAATTCCCGATATAGCAGACTGCCCAAAACTGGAGAACCTTTTTGCTGATCCAATATTTAGACTGAAGTATATAACTTGGCAAAAGCACATTAATTTCAGTAAAGAGAATGGACCCTGACAAAAATATCATCGCATATCCGATCGCAAAGCCGATGCCTGACAAGAGGTTGAACATGCCGGTGCTTTTCACATCAAGTGAGAGAAGAACAGACGCAAGGGCACCAAAGGCGATAAATGCTCCTGCCATGATGGAAAGAATCAGCTGTGCGAGCCCTGAAGTCTGCAGCGATTCTTTTCCTTCTCTAATAAAGGATTCTACGATTTGTGCGGGAAAGTAATATTGACGCTGAGGGTTATCTTTATTTTTCAAGGTCTGCACCACGCTTTCTTCTGCTAGTTTTCCCGATAAGCTGTAGAGCAAACCTAAAGTTTGGGCAGTTTAATGAAGTTAGGTTAATGGTCTGCAGAAACAGGCTGGCGCAGGGCTCTCAGCGCTAAAAGTGGAATCAAGCCGTTTTCCTTTCACAAAAAACCTCCAAAATGAAAAAAGCCCCTAGATAAGGGACTTTTCTATCGATTATTTTACAGAAGCTAATGACCTTAAATCTTCTATCTCAGCAACCTTAAACCCGTTGCCCTCTATTTTAGGGACAAGTTCTTCAATTTGCTGGAGGGTAACGGTTCTATTAAACGTAATGACGATTCTTCTTAAAAACTGTCTGCCTGTATCCTGTGTAAAGACACCTTCAATGTTATATTCATCACTGATTGCGGAAAACAGCTTCATAAGAGATCCTTTACCTTCTGTCGTTGAAACCGTTATGGAATAGCCTCCTACTTTCAGGCCATAGGAATCTTCAAGAATGTCCATCACCTTGGCGTGCGTGACAATTCCTGAAAAATTGCCCTTTTCGTCGGTTACGGCTAGGAAAGGAAGCCGTCGGATCGAGAACAGTACTTTATGAAAAGAGGCTTCTTCTGAAACAGATGCTTCTTTATCTTTGGCAAGGGTCAGAACGGCATCATTCAAAGAGCCTTTCTCTTCAATTATATAATCAGAGATGGTCTCCTTATATATCAAACCTTCAAAACGCTGTTCGTTGTCATCCAGTACGGGAATGCAGCGGTATCCTGATTGTATGAGTGCTTGCCGCGCTTCGCTGATTGGCATGCTGCTTGTTACATAGTTAACTTTTGCCTTTGGTATAAAATTGGATTTAATCTTCATTGTCCTGCTCCTTTCATTGCAATACGTTCTAATTCGACAAATAGGAACAGAAAACCTTTTGAATATTCGGAAAATGTTATTTGATTGTTTGAACGTCCCAAAAGTCACTTAATTTAATCGTATGATCGATTTTTTTTAGTTCACTGTATATTTTTCTCATAACAAGCATGTTCGGTTTCTTATATCCGGTGCGCGCCAGCATATCAATGGTTGATTTTTTCACGCCGGATTGATACGCAAGCCAGTCAGACTGAAGGTTGTGATTCTCCATCCAAAGACCCAGCCTGCTCAAATAAAGCTGTTTTTCTCCCATTGCAGTAGCCCCTTTTTTGTTTTTTCTATCTAAAGACCTATGTGTTTCGTGTGAAATAGTTCCAACTGTTTATTTAGAATAACTATTTAGCCTATTCCCTTGTCGTTGTTTTCTAAACCAGTAAACGCACAATTACGGAAAAATTGTCGAATGATAAACGGATTTTACAATGAACGAGCACAAAAAAGCTGCCCAGATTATGGACAGCTTTATACTTATTTCGTTTCTTCTGTTAACGTATCCTGCATATTTTCAAATGTGTCCGTCACTTTATCAGACGGCTCTTTCGTCATTAAGCTGACGATGATGACGGCGATAAGGCTGAAGAAGAAGCCTGGAATCATCTCATAAATATCCGCTTTGAGGTCTGGGAACTGAACCCAGATAATAACTGTCAGTGCACCAACAATAATGCCGGCGAGAGCACCCCATTTCGTCATTCGTTTCCAAAATAGGCTTAGAAGAATAGCAGGGCCAAATGCAGAGCCAAATCCTGCCCAAGCATATCCTACGAGTGTCAGAATTGTTTCGCTCGGGTTAAGAGACATGAGCGTTGCGATGACAGCGATTGTCAAAACGGAAAGTCTTCCAGTCAGCACAAGTTCTTTATCGCTCGCATTACGGCGGAAGAACTGCTTGTAAAAATCTTCTGTTACAGCACTCGATGTGACGAGAAGCTGTGAAGAAATCGTGCTCATGATCGCGGCTAGAATAGCGGCTAGCAAGAAGCCTGTAATGAGCGGGTGGAACAGGATATTTGAAAACTCGATAAAGACGGTTTCTGGATCTGCGAGCTCTTTATTTTTCTGTGAGAACCACGCAATACCCGCGAGTCCTGTCAGCAGAGCTCCTGCAATAGAAATGATCATCCAGCTCATCCCAATACGACGTGCTGTTTTTAAATCCTTAATGCTGGTAATCGCCATGAAACGGACGATAATATGCGGCTGGCCGAAATACCCGAGTCCCCATGCAAGCATGGAGATCAAGCCGATCGCGGACGTTCCTTTAAAGAATTCCAATAAAGAAGGATCAACTTTTCGAACTTCATCCAAAGTGGACTGCACACCACCAACATCCGTGAATGCGACAATCGGAACAAGCACGAGCGCGATGAACATGATGCACCCTTGCACAAAGTCTGTCCAGCTGACGGCTAGAAAACCACCGAAAAGTGTGTATGCGACGACAACACCGCCGGTGATAAGCATGCCGGTTGTATAATCTACACCAAACGAACTTTCAAACAGACGTCCGCCCGAAACGAGTCCGGCAGCAGCGTAGAACGTGAAGAACACGATGATTACAAGACCAGATATCATGCGAAGAATTTTTGTCCGGTCTTTAAATCGATTTTCAAGGAAATCTGGGATGGTGATGGAATCATCAGCCACCTCTGTATACGTTCTAAGCCTTGGAGCGACTAAGATATAGTTTAAATAAGCTCCAATAGTGAGGCCGACAGCTATCCAGATGCTTGAGAAACCGTCGACATACATGGCGCCAGGCAGCCCCATCAGCATCCATCCGCTCATATCGGATGCACCAGCCGACAAAGCGGTTACGGCAGGGCCGAGACCGCGTCCGCCAAGCATGTAATCTGACAAATCTGTTGTTTTCTTATAAGCCCAATATCCGATCAGCAGCATGCCGATCATATAAACAGTAAGTGAAATGATAACTTCTAATTGCACCTAATCTCTCCTTTTGTCTAACAAATCATAAAAAATGACACACGTTAGTTTTTCTGATTTTCATAATTTTTATGTGTGTAAAACAGCCGCACGTCGCTATGGTTAACTAACCTACCAAAAACAGAAATTTCGTTCAAGTGAAAGCCTGATGACACGATGGACTGTAAAATTCTGTTCAGATGCATAGGCAAGCGGTTGTAAGCGATTACTAACAAACATTAAAGTAAAATGATTCAAAATGTTCAGACGTGTTTAAGCGAGCTCTAAATCAGCCATCTTAACCATTAAAAAGAACAGGAGACGGAGGAGTGGCGGAACTTATGAGAAAGTGGATACATCATGAAAATGTAGCGCTGTATGCCGCATGTTTTCTTCTCGTTCTTTATTTATCTCCTTTATTTTTGTTAGGCGAAAACGCTCACGTCCGGATTCACGACAACTTAGACTCGAATGTGGCTTGGTATAAAGTATTAAAAGAGAGCGGGCAGATTCTAGGGCCGATTGATGCGGTTATTCCCCAAGTGATTAATGGCCTGCCCCGCAACACCTTTGGAAATGAATTTAACTTGCTTGTGTGGCTTCATTACTTTCTTCCGTCCATGACTGCCTATGCGATCAGCCAAGCTATCGTGCGTTTGGTCGCTTTTGCTGGCATGTATTTGCTGCTGAAGCATCATGTGCTGAAAGAGAAGAAGGGCTCTCTTATCACGATTGGAACATCACTCTGCTTTGCATTGACACCGTTTTGGCCATCAGGGATGCTTAGCACGCTGGGACAGCCCATTGTGCTGTGGGCATTTTTGAATATTAGGGAAGGAAGATCCACTTTGAAAGAGTGGTCCGTGATTCTGCTTGTCCCTTTTTATTCGAGCTTTGTACTTGGCATGTTCTTCTTTTTATGTGGAGCAGGCTGCTTATGGCTGTATGACTTGCTCCGGTTCAAAAGAACGAACTTAAAGCTCTTGACCGCGATACTTCTTATGACATGTTTGTTCGCCTTGATCGAGTACCGTCTTTTGCTGTCATTGGTTCTAACAGAAGCACCTTCAAGCCGGAATGAATTTCTGGCTTCAAAGCTTAGCTTCCCAAGAACGATCCGGCTCTTTTTGAAGAATTTTCTAGTAGGGCATAATCATGTCATGACGCTGCATACATTAGTCATCCTGCCAGTATGGGGGTATGCCGCATTCTTCCTATGGAAAAGAGGGAGGGCAGGCGGGACCGGCTACAATAGATTTAGAAGCCTGTTTATATGGCTGATGACGCTGAATGCATTATTATCGGCATGGTATGCTTTCTGGTTCTTTAAAGGATGGCAGCCTCTAAAGAATGAAATAGCACTATTGAACACGTTTAATTTTGCACGATTTCATTTTCTGAGGCCGCTTGTGATTTATGTTCTTTTCGCAGTAGCCCTCTCTATATTGCTCAAGCGAAAAGGCATTTGGAGCGGATTTGTTTATCAATGCCTTTTTCTGCAGCTGCTTGTCCTCTTCGCCTTTAACGATGAAATAGTGTACAGAATATGGAAGCAGCCTTCCTTCAAAGAATTTTATAGCGTCGAATTGTTTAACGAAATAGAAGAATACATAGAAAAGCCAAAAGCAGATTATCGTATGGCCAGTGTAGGCCTTCATCCCGCGATTGCCCAGTACAATGGGTTTTACACACTTGATACGTACAACAACTTTTATCCTTTGGAATATAAGCATTCCTTTCGCCGGGTGATTAAAGGAGAGCTAGAAAAAAGCCCCTTGCTTAGAAAGTATTTTGACCAGTGGGGCGGCCGATGCTATGTGTTCTCAAAAGAATTGGGGAAAAACTACTTGCTCACGAAGGATTCAGGTGTCTCAATCCAAGACCTTTCTTTTGATGCTAATGCGTTTGCAGAACTAGGAGGAGAGTATCTAGTATCCGCTGTAGAAATTCAAAGTGCCCAAAAGAATCATCTTGTGCTTGAAAAAATATTTCATAGCCCGTCCTCTCCGTGGAAAATCTATTTATATCGAACAGAAGTAAGCCATGCTGGAGGTGCTTCATGAAACCGATTTTGACCATCGTCGTGCCTTGTTATAACGAAGAAGACGTGCTTTTGAACACAATGTCAGAGCTGCTGAAGGTTATGGATCGTCTCGTTTTAGAAAAGGCCATATCAAAGGATAGCCGTTTATTATTCGTAGATGACGGCAGCACTGACCATACATGGGCGATTATTGAAACAAAGGCGAAAAAAGACAATAAAGTAAAAGGCGTCAAGCTTGCTAAGAATGTTGGACACCAGAACGCCTTATTAGCAGGTTTGGAAGCAGCAGCCGAATGCTCAGATTGCATCATCTCAATTGATGCCGATCTGCAGGACGATGTGAACGTGATCGCACAGTTCATTCATAAGTTTCATGAAGGCAATGAAGTGGTCTATGGTGTTAGAAGCAAGCGGGATAAGGATACCTGGTTTAAGCGAGTCAGCGCGGAATCTTATTATAAGCTGATGAATGGATTCGGAATCGAGCTGGTGTTCAACCATGCAGACTTTAGGCTGATGAGTAAAAGAGCGGTGCTTCATCTGCTTAAATATACAGAGACGAACATGTTTTTAAGAGGGATTGTTCCTTTAGTCGGCTTTAAAACGGCCACTGTGACATATGAAAGAAAGGAAAGGCTTGCAGGAGAAAGCAAGTATCCTCTTAAAAAGATGATCTCGTTTGCATTGGATGGCTTAACCTCTTTTACAGTTAAACCGATCAGGCTCATTACGGCAGGCGGGGCCATCGTTCTCATTCTTGGTGCAGGGGCTGGAGCGTATCCATTGATCCAAAAGGCAGCAGGTAATACGGTGCCAGGTTGGACGTCCATCATGGCTTCTATCTGGTTTATAGGAGGTGTCCAGCTCTTAAGCCTCGGTTTGATCGGGGAATATATTGGAAAGATTTTTAAAGAAGTGAAACGGAGGCCCAAATTTTTAATTGAGGATAACCTGTTAGAGCCGCAAACACTAAAGCGGCATGAGTATATGAAATACAGGGTTAGAAGCAAAAGAAAGCACTTTTAAAAAGAATTCAGCCTAAGAGGGTCGTTGCCAGTTTCTAGATGGTTTGAGTGGAAGTGTTAGCCGTACCGTGGAGACAACTACGGTACGGCTATTTTTCGGATAGTGAGCAGCTGCTCCATAAGCTGCACTAATTCTGAAGAAAGGTCTTCCCGCTCTAATGCAAAGTGCAAGGTAGCTTTGATAAAGCCTTCTGGATCGCCAACGTCAAAACGGGTTCCTGAGATTTCACAAGCTAGCACAGCCTGCAGTATGTTTAAGCTGTTCAGCGCTTGAGTCAGCTGAATTTCACCGCTCTTATCAGCTTCGAGTGTTCCCAGTATAGGGAAAATATCAGGGCGGAGGATGTACCTGCCGATAATGCCAAGATTTGACGGTGCCTCATGAAGCGAAGGCTTTTCTACCATCCTCTCAATATAGGTCAGCTGCTCGTCTACCGGGCTGCCTTTAGGAGCGATAATCCCATATTTTGATACGTGCTGAGGGGATACTTGCTGAACGGCGACAACGGAAGTGTTATACCGTTCATATACATTCAGAAGCTGTTTTAAGCATGGAACGTCTGATTTCACAATGTCATCACCGAGCAAAACGGCAAAAGGCTCGTTTCCGATAAATGCTTGCGCACAGCTTATTGCGTGGCCAAGTCCTTTTGGTTCTTTCTGCCTGATATAGTGGATTTGAGCCATGGAAGAAACGCGCTTGATATTGTCTAACATCGCGTTTTTTTTTCGTTGCTTCAGGGTTTCTTCTAATTCATACGATACATCAAAATGGTCCTCGATCGCCCGTTTTCCGCGTCCGGTAATAATCATAATATCTTCAATTCCTGACGCAACGGCCTCTTCTACGATATATTGGATTGCCGGCGTGTCCACAATGGGCAGCATTTCCTTTGGCTGTGCTTTAGTGGCAGGAAGAAACCGAGTGCCGAGCCCTGCTGCCGGAATAATAGCTTTACGAACCTTCAAACGATACTCCCCCTTCCTTTTCCATTTCGTATATAGTCAATCTATTCAGAAGAAGGATGTCCCATTCAACGCATCGTTAGGCTGGTAAATGGCCGGCAGTTATCGTACGTTAGTTATAAAACAATTTGGTGGTGAGTGTCAGTGGATCATCGCATTCAAGAATTGTACGGCATCAGCATCCCTATTATTCAGGCGGGAATGGCAGGAGGCCCAGCTGGGGCCGAGCTTGCAGCTGCTGTGAGCGAAGCAGGAGGTCTCGGGACGATTGGTGCTGGCTACAGTGAACCAGCCGGAATCGTAGAATTAATTCAGGTTGTTCAGCAGCAAACCAGTAAACCGTTTGCGGTTAACTTATTTCTTCCTGAAGAAAAGGTTCCGTTTAGTGAGGAATCGTACACCACCATGATCAATAAGCTGAATCAACTAAGAAGGCGGATGGGGTTAAGAGAAAACACGATACTATCACTTCCTGAATTCACCTTTGAAGATCAAGTGTATGCGGCTCTGAATGCTGGATGTAAGCATTTCAGCTTTACGTTCGGAGCTCCTTCACCGTCCATTATGAATGAGCTCAGGAAGCAGGGAGCCACCGTTATGGCTACAGCTACTAGCCTTAACGAGGCGGTTTTGCTTGAAAAAGCGGGCGTGGATGCAATAGCCGCTCAGGGCAGTGAAGCGGGCGGACACCGCGGTACATTTATAGGATACCCTCTTACAGAGCTGACCGGCATGGCTGAGCTTGTTTCTCATATAACATCACGAGTTTCCATTCCTGTAGCTGCAGCGGGAGGCATCATGGACGGAAGAGGAGTAGCTGATGCGATGGCGCAAGGTGCGGCGGGAGTCATACTTGGTACAGCTTATTTAACCGCTGAGGAGAGTGGTGCTTCTGCTGTTCATAAACAGATGCTTCTCAAGGGCGATGCACCGACTAAGCTGACGAAAAGCTTTTCTGGCAAGTATGCTAGAGGCATCCAAACATCTTTAATGGATGAACTGGATGAGATGTCTGATATCCTGCCGTATCCGGTTCAGCACTATTTAACAGTGGATATTCGTAAAACGGGTGCCTTGCAGCATCAGCCAGAAATGACGTCGATGTGGGCAGGGCAAGGTTATTCACTTTGCCAGCCAGTCCTGGCGGGGGAGCTCACTCGGAATCTATGGTTGGAAGCGGTAAGGATAGCAGGCTGTTGTTGAATCGAGCTTGGGCGAGACACGGCATCCTCCTTTATAAATTGATATTGCAGAAAATCAATGTCTTTTAAAATGCCCATATGTTAATGTAGTAAGAAGATACCATATCAAGACAGGCATATGGAGAAAATGGAGGAAACGAAGAGTGAAAAGCACGAATTCCATGCAAACTGTTGCCGCCTATTTAAATGACAACGCCGAGCACCTTGCTGCTGAGCTCGTTGATCTTATTATTATGAAATTTGGCTTTGAAGTTCCTAAGCACGAGGTGAATCTAGCCAAAGATATGTATGTGGATTTTTTGCGTTTTCTGGGAGATTCCATTTATCAGACAAGTGAATCGGCACCTGCTGAGCTGATAGAATGGAGCAAGGTAAACGGAGAACGCGCCGCTTCTTCTTCTGGAAGAATTTCTGAGATTTTCATTCGCTATCCTGATACTCGGCTTGTTTTCTCAGACTTTATCATGCAGCTTGGAAATGAATTTCATCTTGAAACAATAGAAGTAGTCACCATCCTGAAAAAGGTAAACCATATGCTTGACCTCAGCATCAATGAAACAGTGTTTGCATTTGAACGGAAAACAGAAGAATTGATTAAGAACGCCCAGAAGGAAATTAATGAACTCTCTACTCCAATCGTACCTATACAAGATGCGATTGCAGTTTTGCCCTTAATAGGAGCAATCGATTCACATCGGACAGAACATCTGCTTAATAAGGTTGTTCCTAAGATTCCAGCTCTAAAAATAAAATACTTAATCATTGATTTTTCTGGAATTATTACCATTGATACAGAAGTCGCTGGCCATATCTTTAATGTCTATAATGTGCTGAGGCTGCTGGGTATTGAGGTCGTCGTAACAGGGATTCGAACAGAACTGGCAGCAAGAGTGGTTGAAGCGGGGATCGATTTTTCCACGATCATTGTACATGCCAACGTAAAAAAAGCGATTGAAAGCATAAATCTATAAAGAGAAGATGTTGGAAAAAGGATGTCCGAAGTGGTCATTCTTTTTTTACTTGGATGTTTTCACAATCTTTGTTGCTTTTTGAAATAAGGTTAGGAAAAAGTATAAGCCCAACTAAGGGTGACCTAACCTCAGCCGAATTTCTTTATGTCACTATAAGAAAGCAGCGCCGTCTGTGAGTATCCTACTATTTTAAGTAATGCAATTGATATAATAAAGGTTACTTTTCTCATGCGCTCTCTCAATCAATTACCCCTATAATTTAACTATATTTAAATATTAGTAGGTTCGTAAGGGAGAGAGAAAATGAGAAGGAAATTACTGGCGGCTGTTATAACGGCAGCCGCGGGTTTCGCGGGTTTTTCGGCCAATGCAAGTGCGGCAAGCTATGTGAACCCGAACCAGACGTATACATATGAAACGATGACGAGCAACATTAAGACCCTTGCTCAGAAATATCCTGGACTTGTTCAATACCGTTCATTAGGGAAATCACCATACGGCCGAGATATCTGGGCTGTTAAGCTGGGGCGCGGCGATGCGACTGTGCTGTACAATGCATCGCATCACGGGAGAGAATGGCTGACGACTAACATAGTGATGGAAATGATCGATCAGTATAGTGAAAAGTATACGGCTAAGGCTGTGATGGACGGCTATAACGTGGCAAACGTACTTAATAATACGTCCATTTGGTTTATCCCTATGACCAACCCAGACGGTGTGACACTTCAGCAGAGAGGATTAGCGGCATTTCCAGCTTCAGCACATGCCGGCCTGATTAAGATGAATGGGGGCAGCACCAACTTTAAGCGATGGAAATCAAACGCTCAAGGCATCGACTTGAACCGCCAGTATCCTGCTAGATGGGAGCAGATTCAGAATAACGCCAAGTCTCCATACTACAAAGATTACAAAGGAACGGCTCCTCTGCAAACCTCGGAAACAAAGGCGGCGTACAACTTGACGAGCCTGGTCAGCCCTGAAGTGACGGCTTCCTATCATACAGCAGGACGAATCCTTTTCTACCACTTTAATTACGGTGCTGGCACGTATGGCGGTGATAAACTGATGGGGGACACCCTTGCTAAAATGACAGGCTACCGACTCATTCCCCCTGATCAATCGTTATCAAGCGGTGGAGGATACAAGGACTGGTTCATCCAGGCTTATAAAAGACCTGGATTCACTTTCGAGCTTGCTCCTTATCCTGGCGAGACAAACCCGCCGGTTTCCATTTTTGGCGAAGAATGGATGCGTAATAAAAAAGCGGGTCTCTACATGGCTGCGGAAGGCGACAGGCGGTGGGAGAAGCGTTTGACGCCACTGAAAAAAGCAGTAGCTGTTTCCGTAAAAGTCCCGCTGTACGACAGACCGGATTCGCGTCATAAAATGGCTGCAGCAAGCCTGTATCCAGGCACGTATACAGCGAATGCTTCGTATGGCAGCTATTATCGTATTCAAACTGTCCTTGGACCTAAATGGATTGTCAAACCATAGCGTTAACAAAAAAACAGCCGGTTGATATGGGAACATCCAGTCAACCGGCTGTTTATATTTGATTGAACGTTGAACAGTCTGTTTGCTGAAGTTGGCACGAGGGTAAAATAATCTTTATAGATACCGGAAAACTGATGAGAGGAGGACATTCAAATGAACGTGTATAAAAATATTCTCGTGGCTGTCGATGCATCCAGCGGGGCTGAAACAGCGTTTAACCGGGCGGTGGCTGTAGCGCTGAGAAACGAAGCAAGCCTTATGCTGGCGCATGTTATTGAGAGCAGCGTTAACATTCCGAGAGAATATTCAGGCGGGCTGCGGACGCAGTCTATTGAAAAATCAGAAGCGTGGGCCGATCAGCTGTTAAATGACTTTAAAATAAGAGCAATCGAGAGCGGTGTGAAGGATGTACGCACACGAATCGCGATGGGAAATCCAAAGGTCGAAATCATAAAAGGAATCGCCCCCTTCAACAGCACGGACCTTATCATATGCGGTGCAACGGGAACGAACACCCTGCAGCGGATATTCATTGGAAGCGTATCAGAGTATATCTCCCGTAACGCGGTGTGTGACGTACTGATCGTGAGAGAGTAAATGAAAGAAAGCAGCCTTTGTTGAACAGGCTGCTTTCTTCATTATTTTACAGTTACTTTGTAAGGGCTGCTTACATTGCCTGCCGCGTCTTTCGCTGTGCCAAAAATAACCGTTCTTGATTTTTGAGGTTTAATAATGATCTTGAACTTGCCATAAGCATCGGCTTTCTTTGTGCCGATAACATGTTTTCCCGCTTTAAGGGTCACGATCGAATTCTTTTCAGCGGTACCCGATACTGTGGTCGTTTTGGTGGTTATCGTGGTGCTGATGACAGGACGGACAGGCGGTGTTTTATCCGCTATCACTTTTTCTGTTTTTTCGCTGATGTTGCCCGAAGCATCTGCTGCAAACACACGAAGTGTCAAACCGGCGGCTTGATTTTTGATGCTGGCTGAAAATTTACCGGATGCATCAGTCTTCGCTTTACCAATGGTTGTTTTTCCCGACTTAATCTCAATTGTAGAATAAGCTTCTGCTTTTCCTGTCACTTTGACGGAAATAGAGCTTATCGGATTCACAATGGGTTTGGATGGCGGTGTTTTATCGAAGACTCTTGTTTCTGCCAAGGGACTGAGTCTGTTTAAAGAGTCTTTATAGAATGCTGTTATAATAGTATCTGCTCTGAGCGGCTGCACGGTCGTTTTAAAGATTCCCTTACTGTCAGTGTAGATGACCTTTTTAGAGGCGCCAAATTGTATCGTCACCTCAGAGTTTGGCAGGGTACTGCCTGAAATGGACGTATCATTGTCATCCACATCATGGATGACGGGCCGGATCAGCATTTTCTTTAAATAGGCAGAAGAGACATAGCCGCTGATCTTGTTGTCCGTAGTTTTGACAGGATACCAGACGAACTGGTTCTTATTGGACATCTTTTCTGTGAACGCGAAAGGACCAGTGACAACAAGTTCAGTTCCTGTGGTCAATGTTTTAATTAAGGTGCTTTGTGTATCGGGTTTTTGCCGTACATTCACGTTATCGGTTACCTTCACTCGGCTCCCTGCAGAAAACGTATAATTGGACTCATGTAATTCTCCGCTGAGAACATACAACTTTTTAGTAAATTGGATGTTTCGCTCGCTGTTTGGATCATACTCAAAATCGGAGAGTGTGAACGGATACTGAGCTAATGAAATACTTTCCATGTACTCATTTTTGACTATTTTTAAGGACACTTCTTCCTGATAAGCCTTTCTATTAATCTTCCCATAATCAGGGGAATTGGGGCTTTTAACAATCGGGCTGTTTACGGGCTTTATTCCGTTATAGGCCATGATCGGAAAATACCAATTTTCAATCACAAATTTTTGATCGGCGATGGTTGTTTTTGGCAGATCTGTTCTTTCGTGATACATGCTGTTCAAATGCTCTGCTCCTGCCTGGATGTTGTAAGTCAGGTCATTCTCAAGCTTAGATGTTTCAAATTGCGGCTGGTTCGTCAGTTGCATCAAACCGATGCCATTGTCTGTCGAGACGAATGGGCTGCCGTCACTGTTATATTGCACCCAATTTTCATTCTCCTGTACCGCAACTGACTTCAACACTTCAGGCGGTATGCTGTTAGCCAGAGCAGCAGCTGTTAATAGGCAGTTTACATGCTGCCTGCTTGGATTTACTCCCACCTTTAGTTCACCGTATGAAGAACATTTTGAAGACCATGAAACGTCTAATGCAGAAGTGTGGGCAGGCAGGGCAAAAGCAGAAGCAGTGCCAGCTAATAAAATCCCCGTAATAAGTAGCTTTTTCATCTTTTTCTCCCATCTTTAACACTTAATCTTTTAATCTCTCATATTCGTATTTTACCATACAATGGAAATGCACTATAGCAATACGTATAAAATATTATTTGATAATACTTTTTATATAGGGAAGCACTAGTGCAGAAAGGGTATTTTCTCTGGTATGCTAGATTTTTTTATTTTGTTAGAATATTATGAAAATAATGTGAATGGCGGTTCATTCATTTAAATCACTTTTCGGAGGTGTTTGTATGAAATGGCTTAGCTTGCTTTCGACAGAATTTTCCAAGTTGACGGCGAATAAGGGGATACTGTTATCGGTCATTGCCGCGATGCTCGTGCCAGTTGTTTATGGCGGCATCCTGCTGTCTGCCACTTGGGGGCCGTATGATAACCTGTCCAATCTTCCTGTCGCGGTCGTGAATGATGACCAAGGAGCGGTATTGAACGGCAATGCTGTCCATGTTGGGGAAGAGCTTGTCAATAAGTTAAGAGAAGGAGAGGCGGTTGGCTGGCGGTTTGTCGACTCCGGGCAGGCGATGAGGGGCCTTGAGAATAATGAATATTATATGGTCATCCGTATTCCAAAAGACTTTTCAGAAAAAGTGACGACTGTGATGGAGCCCAACCCACAAAAGCTGAAGCTGGAATACATACAAAATGAAGGGCTTAACTTTCTTGCATCGCAAGTCACAAAAACAGCTGCAGAACGTATTCGCGAACAGCTTGCAAATACCATTACTGAACAATATACGGCGACAGTTTTTTCGGGGCTTGAGGACGCAGCAGGCGGGATAAAGAAAGCTTCTGATGGCTCGGCGAAACTGGCTGACGGTACATCACAGCTGCATGAGGGAACGGAGAAACTTAACGAATCGGTATCTGGAAAATCAGGAGACATTGCAAAGCTTGCCGATGGTGCCGGGCAATTAAAAGCTGGAACAGGGCAGCTCGCCGAAACACTTGCGGCAAAGCAAGGAGATATTACGAAACTTGCAGAAGGAACGAAACAGCTGAAAAACGGGACGGGTGTTCTTCTTGATAATTTGAATAACAGCGCAGCTGACATCGAGAAGCTTGCAAAAGGATCAAAAAAGCTGAAAGACGGGACGGGGCAAGTGCTTGCAGGACTTCAGAAAGCAGAGGCGGGAAGCAAGAGCCTGAGTGACGGAGTCAGAGACCGGCTCGTGCCGGGCAGCCGGAAAGTGGCCGATGGAACGGGGAAATTGAAGGAAGGATCAGCAAAGCTTGCAGATGGAGCAGCACGCCTTGTAGCTGGCCTAGAAGAATACCGAAAAGCTAATCCTACAGTAAACGTGGGACCGTATTATCAGCAAATCGTTGACGGTGCAAAAGAAATTTCTTCGGGACTAAGCAGTATGTCTGCAAAATCGGTAGCATTAAATGAAGGCGCTATCAAAGTGGCGGATGGAGCAGAAAATACGCTTCAGCCTGGCACTGCTGCCCTGCATGACGGGATCAGCCAGCTTGCTGCAGGGCAGGAAAAGGTTGATCTCGGAGCGGCACAGCTTGCTGCAGGAAATGATAAAGTGAACTCAGGATGGACCTCTCTTATTTCTGGTGTTACAAAGCTAGATGCCGGTGCAGCGAAAATCTCAAATGGTAATGAAGCAGTAGATGAAGGGTGGAAAAAGCTCTCCTCTGGTGCAACTAAAATTGATGACGGGATGGGCAAAGTGAGCAGCGGAACATCCAGTGTGAATGAAGGGTGGAAAAAGCTGGCTGATGGAACGTCGAAGCTAAACGATGGTGCCGGAAAAGTGAATGAAGGAAGCGAGAAGCTATCGGATGGTCTTAAAAATGGAGCAGAAAAAATGGAAGGTGTTCATGCCGGGAAAGAGAATGTTCAAATGTTTGCCTCTCCTGTTGAACTCGAAGGCAAAAAGATAAACGGGTATGAACATTATCGGGACTCCACAGCTCCATACGTACTGACGATAGGCCTTTTTGCGGGTATCCTGATCTTGTCTCTTTTCTTAAAGTTTGATAAACCGCCTTTTGTTACACGCACAAACTGGTTTGTTGTGAAATTTTTGCAGCTGGGAGCGCTCTCCATCGTTCAAGCTGTCATGATGCTGATTGTAGCTTTCGTCATACTTGGAGTTCAAGTAACAAATCCGGCAGCGCTTATCTTATTTACTATAACAGCAAGTCTTACGTTTGCGGCCATTGTACTGTTCCTAGCCTCTTTCGGGGGGAATGTCGGACGGTTAGCAGCGCTAGCTCTTGCGGTGCTTCAGCTTTCCACTACTGGAGCGAACCTGCCTGTCGAGATGCTGCCGGAAAACCTGCGAGATTTAAGTGAAGTATTGCCGTTTACGTACAGCATCTTAGGATTCCGTTCCGTTCTAACACTCAATGACTTCAGCGGAGCAGCGGCGAATATGGGAGTTATAGCACTTTATTTTGCTTTGTTCGCCTCTCTTTCGCTCGTTGTATTCCTGTTCAAAGGAAGAACGCATAAAGAATATCAAGAAAAAAAGCAAACTGCAGCACATTAATGAAAGGACGGAAGCTGATAGAGGCTTCCGTCCTTTCGCGCACACTATAGAGTTTCTGTTAGTTCAACCGGTTTATCAGCCTTAGACGCATCAAGCATTAAGAAAATAGCGGAGAGAATGTGCATGATCATACCGACAAATGGAATCCAGCCTACACAAGATGTAATGATGCCAAGAATGCTTCCAGTGGACGCGCCATTAACCTTTTTCGTCAGAACAAGGGTAATGATATGTAGCACGAACATGACAACAAGCGGTGTCCACGCAAGGCTGATGACAATCGTGCCCCCAAGAACGGGTATGCCAAGCAAAGCTTCTAGTCCTCCTGTTACCCACTTCATTACACGTGATGGTGACATGAACTAGCCTCCTTCATAGTTGAATTTTTAACCTTATTAAAAAATATGTGAAATCCTGGGTCTGCAGTACTGTTTTTTTCATTTGATCTTCTTCAAATAAAGGAAAATATAACAAAAAAAAGAACATATACCGTAATGGCGGAAAATGAGATATGTAACAGAATGATTTATTTTGTATGCGCTTACAAAATGGTTGAAGAGGAGGATGGAAATGCTTGGAATGGAGGATGGAACCATCGCGTTTGTATGGATTGCGACTGTTTTGTCTATGATCGGGTGTATTATCTTCGGCATTCTGATGTGGAACAAGGGAGGGGATGAATCGCCATGAACGTAACCATTTTACTTACGGTTTGCCTCGTCTATATGGGAATCATGTCTTGGCTGGCTTATTACGGCTACAAGAAAACGACAACAGAATCAGATTATCTTGTTGGAGGCCGCAATATTCATCCTGCCGTAATGGCCCTTTCGTATGGTGCCACATTTATCAGCACCTCGGCTATCGTCGGCTTTGGAGGCGTTGCCGCAACAATGGGAATGGGGCTGCTGTGGCTTACGTTCTTGAACATTGTACTGGGCATCTTTGTTGCCTTTGCCGTTTTTGGAACAAGGATTAGAAAGCTCTCGGTCAAGTTAAATGCCACCACGTTTCCAACGTTGCTGGGAGAGCGCTACCAATCTAAAATGATCACCGTATTATCAGGCGCTATGATTTTTCTTCTTATGCCGGCTTATACAAGCATCGTTTTAATCGGAGGAGGGAGGTTTCTCCAAGAATCCTTATCCTTAAACTTTAACCTTGCATTAATCATTCTTGCCGCGGTCATCGCCGTTTATGTCATGACAGGTGGAATTAAAGCGGTCATGTATACGGATGCGTTTGCCGCTGTCGTCATGCTGATCGGAATGGCCATCTTCCTGTTCGCTGCCTACGATGCGGTAGGTGGTGTGATAGATGGACATAAAGCACTCACCGCAATGAAGGATCTCGTCCCGCAAGCGCTAGTGGATCAAGGGCATCAAGGGTGGACGAGCATGCCGGCCGCCGGCTCGCCATTATGGTGGACGATGGTCAGCACCATTATTATGGGTGTGGGTATCGGCGTCCTGGCTCAGCCGCAGCTTGCAATGCGCTGCATGACCGTCAAGGACGATAAAGCGTTATACCGCTCTGTCCTTGTCGGCGGTATCTTTATCTTTTTTATGACGGGCGCAGCATTTGTGATCGGACCGTTGAGTAACGTCTACTTTTATAATACGACAGGGGAGATTGCCATCAGTGTGGCAAAAGGAAACGTTGATCTTGTGATCCCAATTCTTATTACAAAAATGATGCCTGATTGGTTTATTTATCTATTTACGATGACACTGCTGTCCGCAGCTATATCAACCATTTCCTCCTTGATTCATGTGCAGGCTTCTGCATTTGGCCAGGATATATTAAAAACGCTCGGAGTCCATTCCTTGTTCGGTTCTAAGCTTAATCCTTCCCGCATCGGTGTAATCATTGGAATGTCCGCAGCCGTCATTTTAGCTTATCTTTTGCCACCCGGAATAATCGCTCAAGCAACCGCATTCTGGTTCGGAATTTGTGCCGCTGGCTTTTTGCCTGCACTCATTGGTGCATTATATTGGAAGAACGCTACAAGAAAAGGTGCCGCTGCGAGTATCATCACAGGCTTTGCTGCCAGTATTTTTGGTTTTCTTTTTCTGCACGTAAAAGAGTCAGCTGCGATTGGCCTTTCGCAAGCTTTGTTCGCAAAAACAGCGCTGCTGCCTTTTCCGTGGACGCATGTGGATCCGTTATTTTACGCCCTTCCTCTCTCAGCCATCGTTTTTATCGCGGTGAGCTTAATGGACAAGAGTGCAAAAGCAGAAAGAGAATGGTATGAAGGAATGATACAGACTGCTGCATCAAAAAAATAGTAAAAGAAAGAGGGAGTTCTGCTGAACTCCCTCTTTGCATGATATCATGCCTTAAAATGATGATTCCAGTTCATCAATAAGTGAACCCACATAGGAGACGGCCATCTTCACCGGTTCCGGTGTGGACATATCTACACCGGCATGCTTCATTAATTCTAGCGGAGACATCGTTCCTCCTGCACGAAGCACATCGAGCCAGCGGTCTACAGCCGGCTGGCCTTCATCAGCGATCAGTTGAACCACAGCAGTAGAAGCCGTCAAACCTGCTGAATACGTGTAAGGATACAACCCCATATAATAATGCGGCTGGCGCATCCATGTGAGTTTTGCCCCTTCATCAATTTCCACTGCCTCTTCCCAGAATTCTGAAAGCACAGCTCCTGTTAGATCAGTCAAAACTTTGGCTGTGAGGGCAGCGCCATTCTCAGCAAGCGCATATACTCTGCGCTGATATTCTGCTTCGAGAAGATGTGTCACAAAGTTATGGTAATAGGTTCCGAGCAGCTGCAGGACAACCCAGCGGCGCATCTGTTTGTCTTCATGCTTGTTCAGTAAATATTGTCCGAGAAGCATTTCGTTCATCGTGGACGGTGCTTCCACAAAGTACATGGACGGGCGGACGTTCATGATGCGCTGATTTTTATTGGCAAGGTAAAAATGTCCGGCATGTCCGAACTCGTGTGCAAGCGTAAATGCTCCACGCATATTGTCTGCCCAAGTCATCAGGATATAAGGATGAGACCCATAAGGGCTCGCGCAGAAAGCACCGGTCGATTTTCCTACGTTATCAGCAAGATCGACCCAGCGTTCCTTGAAGCCTTTTTCCATTATTGCGCTATATTCAGGACCCATCACCTTTAGCGATTCAAGAATGATTCGGCTCGCTTCTTCATAAGTTGTTTTCGGATTGAATTCTGGATCTAGCGGAGCTTTTAAATCACAGAAAAGCATACGGTCCAACCCTAGTACACGCTTCTTCAGAAGAGCAAACCGTCGCATATGCGGGGCCAGCTCTTTATAAATGGTATCAATTTGATTGTTGTACATATCGAGCGTCACTTTGTGCGGTTCAAGGAGCATGTGCGTCACAGATTCATAGCCTCGCAGACGTGATAGCGTGACCTGCTTTTTTACTTCTGTGCTATAGGCTGCTGCCATTGTATTCTTATACTGTTTCAATGTGCGAATAAAGGAGTCATATGTTTTTCTGCGGATTTCCGTGTCCGGAGAAAATTCATACTCGCTTTCAAAAAGAGCAAATGAAACAGGATGTTCATTGCCTGAAGAAACTTGTACATTTTCAAAGGACATATCAGCGATTTTTGCACTTTGATAGACTTTGTAAGGGCTGCCGTAAACCTCGCCGAGTGCTGCAAGCACTTCTTCTGTTTCAGAAGAAAGGCGGTGTTTTTTCGTTTCCAGCAATTCATGCAATCCTTTTTTGAAGCTCTCAAGTTTTGGTTCCTGCTTTATATAGTCCATAACAGCATCATCGTCGAGCTCCAATATTTCGGAATGGATGAAGGAGAGATTCGCAGAAATTTTTGTATGTAAAGCCGAAAACAAAGATGAATTCGCTTGGTTGACAGGGTTGGTTCCGTCAGTTGACTGCTGAAGGCTCGCGTAGGTTCCCGCCTTAACGAGCCTCATCGTTAGGTTTTCTTGAGCGACGAGACAGTTCAGCAATGTATTAGCCCCTTTATGCAAGGTGCCTTTAAACGCTGCCACATGTTTCGCTTCTTCTTCAATCACGGTTAACTCCGCTTTCCACTTTTCTTCGGAAACAAATAAATCTTCTATCTTCCACGTTCGATCAACAGGTACTTCATGCCGCTGCAATCGCTTTGCTGCTGTCTTTCCCATCTTTTTTTCCTCCCCAAATAAATAGGTATACGTTCATTGTAGGTTATTAGAAAATTTAGTCAAATGTAACGTTTTACTTATAGTGGATACGCTGAATTTTGTGGAGACCAAGAACAAGATTGCTAGATGTTGAGTACACTATCAAAAGGATGTGATCATATTGCCTTCCATTAAATATGTGAGCAGCAGTGAGATTTTTACTTGTGCTGCGTCTCGAATTAAACAGACCAATATTATTTTGGACATCGGATGCGGCATTAAGCCGACACCGTACATCAAGCCGAAACTTCATATATGCTGTGAACCTTATGCAGAATATCTTCAGCATTTAAAGCAGCATGCGCCAAAGGATCGAGAGTTTGTATTGATCAACTCGACGTGGGATATCATCAAGCATTTTCCAGCTCAATCTGTAGATACCGTCATTTTCACCGATGTAATTGAACATCTAAAGAAAGAGGAAGGAAAAATGCTCATAAAAGAGGCGGAAAGAGTAGCAAAAGTGCAAGTGATATTGTTTACACCGCTTGGATTCATGCCACAGCAGCATCCTGATGGAAAAGACGCATGGGGCTTTTCTGGTGGGAAATGGCAGGAACACCATTCTGGATGGGATTTGCAGGATTTCGATGATCCATGGGAACTGATCGTATGCCAAGATTTGTACGATAAAAACAATGTAGGACAGGCATTATCTAAACCTCACGGAGCCTTTTGGGCGATTCTGAATAAAAACGGCACAGGACAGGCTGAAGCCATTTCAGTGCTGTATCCTGGAAAATAATTTAAATAAAACATGTGTGGACCAAATGGCTAGTCAGGCGTTTGGTCTTTTTGGATTAATACAAGATGAAGTTTTATATTGTAGGTTGAAATTCTTCATCTGCGGCCTTTAGGAGGCGATTGTTTTGTTGAGTATGCCAATATAAAGCAAAAAATCTCCTTGATTTCTCAAGGAGGTAAATGTTATGTATTGGTGGACCCTATCGGGATCGAACCGACGACCTCCACGCTGCCAGCGTGGCGCTCTCCCAGCTGAGCTAAGGGCCCAAATAGCTTATGTACTGACAAGGAAAAGTATATACCAAGTCTTCATAAGGTTGCAAGCGTTTTTTTAAATGCAGGATCACCTATTCTCATGACAGGTTTGAAGCGAAAACGGGTATGGTGTTACAGAGGACTAAAGTGATTCATCGAAACAGATGGCGATTGCCCGGGAAATACATCGAGAAATGCGATGAGAAATGGTGAATAATTGTCGAAAAAGGATGAATGAAGAGGACACGTAAAACGAAGATGCGTTTTAATAAACATTAATTTAAGGGAAAGGAGCATTCCTGTTAGAAGGATTTTCGGGGACTTGAACAAAAAAAAAGCCCTCTTGGTATGATATGGGGTGTCAAATCTGCACGAATTGACCCCTAACTTAGAACCAAGGAGGACTACCGTGAATTTTACTCAAAATCACAAAATAAATCAAGTCACTGAACAAACTCTCGTTGTTGGAATCGACATTGCAAAACGCAAGCACTATGCCTGTTTTGTAGACGACAGAGGGAGAATGCTTAAGAAGTCTTTTCCCTTCTTTCAAACAATGAACGGCTTCGAATACTTCTACCAGGAAATTCTCCAAGCTTTAAAGGATTATGACAAGACAGAAGTACTCGTAGGGATAGAGCCTACCGGTCATTATTGGCTGAACTTGGCTTACTACCTTGATGAAAGAGGTATTCCCCTAGTCATGGCAAATCCCATGCATGTAAAGCGATCAAAAGAGCTCGACGACAATCTCCCGACCAAACATGATGCCAAATATGCCCTAGTTATCGCTCGTCTTCTAAAGGACGGGCGTTACAGCTATCCTCGCATCCTTAAAGGCATGGAAGCCGACCTGCGGGTCGGAGCGACGCTTCGATCTCATTTGGTTGAAGAACAGGGAGCTGTCACCAATCGGCTCATTCGTTGGCTAGACCGGTATTTTCCGGAATTTGTCCAGGTCTTTCCGTCTTTCGGAAAAATGGCATTGGCTCCACTTGAACACACACCTTTTCCGCATGATGTGTTAGGAAAGCAAGCAGAGGAACTTATGGACCTTTACCGAACCAGCGAAGGCTTAAAGTCGCCTCAACGGCCGAAAGCCATCAAATTAATTTGAACTCGCTTCTTCATCAATCGGCGTAACGGAAGGACAAAAGATGGCCCGTATGGAAATTGCCACATTGGTCCGCCGGTATCGCCAGCTCGAAGAAGAGATTGAGGCTCTTACTCAAGAGCTCACAGATCTAGTACAAACTTCTGTAGAATACGAAAGACTTAAAACGGTGCCTGGTCTAGGTGATACTACCATCATTGACCTGCTCTCTGAAATCGGAAGCTTCTCACATTACGAGAATCCACGCCAACTTATTAAACTTGCGGGATTAACGCTGAGAGAAAACTCTTCCGGGCAGCACAGAGGACAAAAACGAATTTCCAAGCGTGGAAGAAGGCGGCTGCGTGCCGTTTTATTCCGTGTCATGATGCCAATGATTCGCCATAATAAAGCGTTTAAGGCCTTGCATGACTATTACACAAACCGAAGTAACAATCCGTTGAGAAAGAAACAATCCATTGTAGTTCTATGTGGCAAGCTATTGAAAATCTTACACGCGATGAGCACGAAGCACATGGCTTTTGATGCGGAGCGAATGATGAAGGACATCTCGAGACTCGAAGAGGCTTTCTGAGGCAACATTTTCGTTTGATTAGACAACAGGATGACACGGAGAAGCCGGCATTATACACACTTTCGACTGCGAGTCCCTAAAGGAGCTTAGCCAGCCTCTGCCTTATGACTAGACCGAACGAAGGAATGTAGGCACTTTAGATGCCAAGAGACATGGGAGGGTACGTCATCATAAGCTACGCAGAGATCCATTGTGCATCACATATCTCATGAACACTACAACCATAAATATCCAGTAGTGACCGCGGAGCGTACCCACTACCTGTCATTGAATCACATATTTAAAAAATACTGTTAGCGTAGGTGTCGAAAAATATTTATTAGACACCCCACCAACGGCTCAAACCGTTGATAAATCAATATTTATAGAGGGAGTGTGAGTATGACGAAAGCTATTCTATTTTCAGGGGATATGATGATGGAGGGAGGAGTGCAACGAGGCTGGCTTTTAGTTGAGGGTTCCACGATTTCCTATGTAGGAAAAGAAAAGCCAGACACGATTGATCCACTAACCGCTGCCGTTGATCTACCTGATGGATCGGTTTTGCTGCCTGGAATGATTGACCTTCATATACACGGGGCGGCTGGTGCTGATGTGATGGACGGAACAGAAGAAGCACTGCATAAAATAAGCCGGGCGCTACCGAAAGAAGGAACAACATCATTTCTTGCGACAACGATGACCGAACGAGAGGACGTGATCACGAATGCCCTTTCGAAAACAGCTGCGTATATGAAAAATCAGCCAACTGGACAAGCAGAACTGCTTGGCATTCATCTCGAAGGTCCGTTTATTTCTCCAAAACGTGCTGGTGCGCAGCCGAAGGATTTTATAATTGCTCCGAATGTCGATACGTTTCGGCGCTATAATGAAGCGGCTGAAAATCACGTCAAGCTCGTTACGCTCGCACCGGAAGAACCAGGCGGCTATGAGCTTGCCTCTTATCTACAAAGTAAGGGGATTATCGCGTCGATCGGGCACTCTGATGCGGACTATCACGAGGTGGTAAAGAGTGTGGAAGCAGGTGTGACACATGGTACTCATTTATACAACGGGATGAGAGGGATCCATCATCGTGACCCCGGGACCGCAGGCGGCGTTCTGCTCCTTGACGAGATAATGGCTGAAATCATTGCTGATGGGGTTCATTGTGACAAAGAGATGGTGAAAATGGCATACAAGCTGAAAGGATCGAGCAAGCTTGTCCTCGTTACAGACGCAATGCGTGCGAAATGTCTCGGTGATGGTATGTATACGCTTGGCGGGCAGGCAGTTAAGGTTGAAGACGGGAAAGCCATGCTCTCAGATGGGACATTAGCAGGAAGTGTATTATCCATGAATGATGCGGTTCAAAATGTCATCACGTTCACAGGCTGTTCGTTTGAAGAAATCGCTAAGATGACGAGTGAGAATCCAGCGAAGGAGCTCCAAATCTTTGATAGAAAAGGAAGCCTTGCCAAAGGAAAAGATGCTGATCTCACCATCATACGAAGTGATGGAGCCGTGCTGGCGACATATTGTTGCGGAAAGAAGGCATATGAAATAGGAGGCGAATGAAAGATGAAAGTGATTGCGGTTGAAGATTACGAAGAGATGAGCCGTCTGGCAGCAGAAATCATTCAATCCAAAGTTCAGAGCGTTCCTAATGCTGTGCTAGGATTTGCGACAGGAGGGACTCCTATTGGTACGTATAAGCAGCTGGTGGCAAACGCGAAAGAAAGACATTTGTCTTTCCGAATGGTCCGAACGGTAAATCTTGATGAGTATGTTGGCATTTCAGCAGAGCATCCCGAAAGCTATCATTCTTATATGAAGAAGCATGTCTTTGAACCGCTTGGAATATTGCCGGAAAACTGTCATCTTCCAGATGGTGAAGCAGAGGATTTGGTGCTGGAATGTGAACGGTATGAAAAGGTTATTGAGCAGCTTGGTGAAGTGGAGCTGCAAGTGCTTGGCATCGGGCAGAACGGACATATCGGGTTTAACGAACCGATGACGCCGTTCTCTTCCAAAACACATGTTGTAGAGCTTACCGCGTCAACATTAACTGCCAACGCCAGCTATTTTTTGAACGTGAAACAGCCAACACATGCCATCACGATGGGTATCGGAACCATTTTGAAGAGCAGGGAGATCCTCCTGCTCGCTTCAGGCGAGAGTAAAAGGCTTGCGGTCAACATATTGCTTGAAGGCAAAGCGGATGAGAAGGTTCCTGCCACCGCATTAATAACCCACCCGAACGTAACCATCATCGCCGACTATCCTGCACTCGGTTTGAAAGAAGAAGGAAACACGAGATTGTGAGGGAAGCCGGCTGCACTATATGCACATTAATTTCTTGACAGAATTTCTTATTACCGTACACCTCATAATGAGATGCCAATTAAACTAAAAAAGAAAAAAGCTTCGTGAAACCTTTTGAACGTTTCACGGAGCTTTTTGTGTGCTGCTTACGTCCAGTAGCCTGGGTAAGCGCTCATATATCCGTACGCTGGATAGCAGACGACTCCGCCATAGTTGCAGCCGCCGCCACAAGTAACGGCTCCTACAATCACAAGCAGGATGAACAGCACAACGTACAAAGTAAAATTCTTAGAATAATACTTGCCCACTTATTTCACTCTCCTATTGCTAGTGAGAAGCCTTCTTTCTCCTCCCTATACTATATGCGAAGAGCAAAATGGGAGAAACGGGGACAAGTGCGGATTTCAGCACACAAAGCAGGAGTTTATTTGTCCTGAGAATAGATAGTTTGCTGAATTTCTTCTGTGCAGGACAGTAATGCATCACTGTCCTGCTGTGCCCGCTATATACGAATTAAGGAGTCTATTTGTATTTTTCTTCTAAGATGATATACAAGTAATCTACCAATTCGGCTTTTTTAAATGCTGTGACCGAGTAAACACCGCCTACATTCTCAAAAACGGAGGCTGTGCCGGTTTCTTCTTTAGGTTCAGCATCTCCTGGAATGCCTGCCTGTTCAAGGGCTTTACTAAGCTCGTCATCAAATGGGATCGGGCCGCTCGGGGTGAACACGATACGCGCAGCCGTTTTCTCAACAAAGGTAACCGCTGCCTGTCCATTCATATAGTGCTTTGTTACCGCAGGCACAAAGTCGTTCGTTCCTGCATAGCGGAATTGGATGGTTTCTTCTCTTTCCGGCTTTCCAAGTAACGCTTCAGCAGCCGGCATATTTAAGCCCGCCAGCTGGCTTGCTGCAATAATGTAATCACTGGAGAGCGGGGCATGGTTCACCTTCGTTTGTTCTTCATCTTCTTCGTCTACAACCGTGGTCTCATCTGACGGCGCATCTGTTTTTTTGTCAGAATCAGGTTTACGGCCTGCTTCAGACTCTGATTGACTGACATTCTTCTCGGGAGACTTTATAGCAGCCGATTCTGTCTTATCCTCACAAGCTGACAGAAGCATAGCAAACAGGGCTAGCATTAGGAGCTTATTCAACATGTTAATCCCTCTTATCCTTCATTTTTTCTCGTGCTATTTATTTATCTTACAAGCAATAGCCGTAATCCTCAATGGAAAAGAATGCAGTAGCGAAGTTTCAACATCCCGAATAATGTGTTAGAAAGGGGGGAGTTTCTTGGATAAAAGGCTGGAAAGAAGATTGTATTGGCAGCAGCAGGCACCTCATATCCATAAATTTCAATCAATAACATCTGGCGGCAGTGACCATACTCATGAACTGGCCATCAGCACTTCTCCAATGGTCGGAGGAATGGATGATCACATTCACTATTTTGAAGGAGAATGTAAAGGGAAAGACGGACATTGCCACACATTTAAAGGATACACAAGTTCGCCAATCCCATTAAGAGGCGGCGGCCATTATCATTTAGTATCAGCACAGCTGACTGAAGTGAGCGGACATACACATTCTTTTCATGGCAAGACAACGAACCGGCTGTAAAGGAGAACCTGGAAAAGGGTTCTCCTTTTTGCAATGACAGGCAATATACAGCGCTAAGCTACATATTCTTTAGAGAGAATACGTTTAGCCTCTTCTCTAATCAGCTTTTTTCTACTAAAATATGACATGTAAAGATGTTACGGGCAGAGAAAGCGGTGGAATCGTGGAATATATCATTTATGACTTGGAAATGACAAACAGGCTGTCAGAAATTATTGAAATTGGAGCCGTTAAGGTTGTGGAGACGGAGAACGGGCTTCAGGAGAAGGAACAGTTCCAAACATTTATCCGTCCAAAAGCGGACCAGCTGAGCAGCCGGATTACGAGCTTAACGGGCATCACGAACAAAGACTTGGCAAACGCTCCGTCATTTGAGGAAGCGGTAAAGATGTTCCGGCGATGGATTGGATCAGATGATTATTATTTATGCTCGTGGGGACCGGAGGATAAGTGGGCTTTGATTACAGATTCAACGTTCCACCAAACCAATACAGAATGGATCGTCAATCATAACGATTTGCAGTTCAGTTTCAGCATGCTGCATGAAAGTGAAAAGGGCTTTCGCTATGGTTTATCAAGAGCTCTCGAGAAAATTGGGGCTGCACAGGATGGGAATAAACACCGTGCACTTGATGATGCCATTAACACCGTTAAAATTTTTAAAACGATCTTCCAGCAGATTACCTTGATGAAAAATCCAACCTCTTATTTGGAATCTAAAATGTTTGAGCCAGAGAAGCTCGTTTACCAAAGCAAACCAGAGAGTGACCAGACACCATCCCCCTTTGCTGCTCTATCGAAATTATTCAACTAAAATATTAGTGGTATTTTTGTACGCATTTAAAACTTTTAGTACGCACATAAATAGACAAAAACACTCTTTTAAACCTATTTTTCGACACGTTTTTACATTTGCAATAGGCTTTAAGGCTTGATTATCCAGTAAAAGTAAGATATGTCGGCATTTGACGAATTGTTTTTGTAGGAAAATGACCATATATCCCTAATAATTAATACCAGGGGGTGTTTCGGTTGAAACCTACATATTATATAACGAATAGGAACGACCAGCTTTTGCAACTATTGAATACGATTGAGTATTGTGCTTATGAATATGAGCCAGAGCGTGCCGATTTCATTATTCAGCTGAAAGAAGAAATACTTGAAAACGACGGAATTGATGTATCACCGGAACAGTACAATAAGATCATCTCTCTGCTACTGACTTTTGTTCCTCCGCATATCAAACACATACACTAATGAAAACCTCCATCAGGAGGTTTTTTCACTTTAAGAAGCCTTTATTTTTACATAAAAATTACAATAATAGACAATAAGGGAAATAGTACTTTGATACTATGAAAGGAGCATCCAAAAGGGGGCTTTAGTATGGAGTACTTAGTACAGAATGAAATGGTAAAGCATTTATCTGAACATGTAAAAGAGAACGAAATTGGCATAATTTATCTGGATATTATTAAGTTTACAGAAATTGAGAGGAAACACGGCCTGAAAAAGGCTGGAGATATTCTTCAGCTCTTAGAGCATGCCTTTAGTTTATTAAAACAAAAGCATCCAGAAATCTTTTACATCCATCGGATTGTAGGGGATGATTTTTTCATTTATGTGAAATTGGATAAGCGGCTGAACATGAACGAAAGGCTTAAGGACATTGTAGGCAAGATTAACCTTTTCCTTCACGAACAGATTGCGTACTATTATTCACATACTGGCATCACGATCAAGTTTCATCAAAGCTATACGATCCTGCTCACTGAAGGAATGACCACTTTAGAACGAGCAGTTTATATTTCAATTAAGTTCTTGCTAAGACAGGCAAAGCTGAATTCGCTGGAAGTAGAAAATGGACAGCTAAAAGAGGCGTTTCAGGATTTGATCATCCACAATCGAATTCAAACTCATTTTCAGCCGATTGTTTCGCTGACTACATCAGAAGCATATGGCTATGAAGCGTTAAGCAGGGGGCAAAGAGATACGCACTTTGCTCAGCCTCTAAATTTGTTTTCATACGCTGAAAATGAAGGCCTTCTATATGTACTGGAGAAAACATGCAGAGAGCTGGCCCTTCATCGAGGGAAGCTGTTTTTGCTGCCGAAACAGAAATTGTTCATAAACGTTTCTGCACCGGTCATCTTTGATCCTGCCTTCCAGCCTGATACGATGAGGGATTTTGTACAGTCATGTGGACTCAACAATGCAAACATCGTTTTTGAAATTACAGAAAGAACAGCAATACATGATTTTTCTGTCGTTAAAAAAGCGCTGGATCAATTTAAGAGAAAAGGATTTGAAATTGCGATTGATGATGCAGGGGCAGGGTATTCTTCTCTGCAGGCTATTTCCGAGCTGCGGCCGCATTATATCAAAATTGATCGGTCACTCGTTCAGGATATACATAACAACATCGTTAAGAAAAATATGATGGAGACGTTTGTTTCCTTTGCCAAAAGAATGAACAGTAAAGTCATTGCTGAAGGAATTGAGAACAGCGCAGAGCTGAAGATGATTTGCGATTTGGGCGTGGAATATGGCCAAGGGTTCTTTCTGGCTAAACCGTCTTTTCCTCCTAAGAAAGTGGATGAGAAGGCAGAGAAATTGATTTTGAAGAAAAAAGAGAAAGGGGATGTTCGTAAACGAAATGATTGGACCATCGGCAGCCTCGCTCAAACCTCCCAGGATTTTCGGCCAGATGAACGGGTAAAGCATGTTTCCACCATTCTTGATACGGTATCGGGGGAAGCAGGAGCGGTGATAACGGAAAAAAATTTTCCTGTCGGCCTTGTGATGCGCGATAAGCTGAACCGCCAGCTAGCCAAACCTTATGGCATGTCGTTGTTCTGGGATAAGCCGGTCTCTAAATTAATGGATAAAGAGTTCCTTGTTGTCATGACGGACGAATCCATTGAAGAAGTAGCACAAAAGGCTGTGACTCGAGATACGGAACAAATGTATGATTATATTATCGTTAATGATATGAACGGGTATATCGGAACCGTTTCAATCCAGATGATCCTTGACCATTTAACATCGCTAAATAATGAAAAATTGAAGGATGCGAGTCCGCTGACAGGCATGCCAGGCAATAAAGAAATTAAAAATCAGCTTAATGGCAAACTGCAGGCAGGAAAGCCATTCACACTCATTTACGCCGATTTAGATGAATTTAAGAAATTTAATGACTGCTACGGTTTTTCGTTAGGCGATGAATTAATTAAAAAAGTAGGTTGTATCATTGAGGAGGTCATGTACTCGACAGGCACGTCATCTGATTTTTCTGGCCATATCGGCGGAGATGATTTTATCATGATCACGATGAACCATCGCTCAGATGAAATCTGCCTTGCTTTACTAGAGGAATTTAATAAAATGCTGCTGCCATTCACAGAAGAGATCTTAACAAAGCTGGACTTAGAAGAGTTGCCCTTCGTTCCATCCATCTCTCTTGTTCTTTTAAATGTTTCTGATTGTACAGTGTCCATGACGAAACTGTCCGCTATCGCTGCCGAGCAAAAAGCGGCTGCGAAAAAAATAAAAGGCAGCAGTTTTATAAAACATAGTGTGGAAAAAGAAGGACAGCCGGCTTAATGCGCACTGTCCTTCTCATCGTTCTTCTCTTTAAATAAATCCTCAATCGTTTTTCTATCACCGAAGATTAGTAATTTGTCGCCTTCCTGAAGTTTTGAAGCCTCCTTTTTTTTCTTTATAATCAGATCTCCTCGTGTCACAAAAAGAATGGATAAATGATCTCCTTCCTCTTCCACATCGCAAATGCTCTTTCCGATATAAGGAGAGCCATCATGTATGTAAACCTCTGTTAAATGATCGTTATCTTCTTTTAAAAGTACATCCCGTATAGGTAAATCAATTAAATCGAACTTTTCTTCCATCGTTTGGTTTAATAGCCGTTCCAGCTTCTTCTTAACAGCAGGTATGAGCAGAAAAAGGATGATGATGAACAGACCGGCTGCAATGAAGGCGAGTTCCAGCGAACGAAACTCGTCGGCGAGTATATTCGAAATGGAGGAAATGATAACGGCCAGTGAAAAGGCTCCGAATAAGATGAGAAACATGCTTAACCTGCGCCTTACTGGATGTCCGAGGATGAGTTCAGATTCTCCTGTGGTGAAGCCTGTTCCAGTCAGCATGGAAATCACTTGGAAGCGAGAGACTTCTTTTTCAAGTCCAGTCAGTCTGAATATGATGACGTTGATTTCAATAACGGCCGCTATGATGATGAAATAGAGAAAAATAAATAAAAAGCCCATCGTTCTCCCCCTTTAATCCTACATTCCTTTTATACCCTAATCCTTTGGTTTCATTCGTTTTAAGTATACATTTCCTAAACATTAAAAAATTCAGATAAACGGCAGCCGGCCAGCCAAAATGGCTATGTATCCGTTAATTCAAGTCGTGATTCATAATTGGCGGAGAACATCAATATATATGGTTAGACAAGGGGGGATTGAATGGGACTGTTTATGATTTCTTTGCTGCCGGCATTTTTGTTATGCGGAGGAGTGGTCGCTTTGCTGCAGATTTTTGTAAAAAAAGACACGTTTGACTATGACGAAGCCAACCTTTGGGAAAACTATGAAGGATCCCCGGAGGATTACAGGCTTTAAGAGCATACTTGCTTGATATTTCTCCATTTTGTTGCTTTAATTTAGACAATAAAAATTGCACGATTGGAGAGTATCAATTGACCAAATTGCAAAGATGGATGCTTGCCGGAGGAATATTAGCTGCTCTTTTTTTCGGAAGTTTATATTTTAGCCAATATAAAGAAAAAAAGGACGAGCCAATCCGGGTTACCGCACTAGGTGATTCCCTCACCTACGGAGTGGGTGACCCTTCAAGAAAAGGATACATTGGATTCGTGACCGATGCGATGGAGAGAAGAACAGGGAGACCAGTTTCGCTAAATAATTTCGGGATCAGCGGTCAGAGGTCCGATCAGCTTCTTCACCAGCTGGGCAGCGGAGCCGTTCTCCGCTCGATCCAGAGAGCAGACACGGTATTTGTCTTTATTGGTACGAACGACTACAGGCAAACCGCCAAGTGGAACTTTAAAAAGCTTCCGTTGAACAAAATGGGTGAGGGCGAGAAAAAACTGGAAGAAAATTTGACAGATATCACGGCCATCATCCGCAAACAAAATCCATCTGCCAAACTATATATATTGGGGCTGTATAATCCCTATTTCGGGGATGGATATGATACGAAAAATGGACCCATCATTCAATCATGGAATGAAACCATCAAAAAGGTGGCGGATAAAACAGCGTTATCTCTATACATTCCGACAGAAAAGCTTTTCGTGAACATATCGAAGCCTTTATACTTTTCGGATTCGATCCATCCCAATACAAGAGGGTATGAGAAAATGGGAACATGGGTCGCGAAGCATTGGTCTCCTTAAAAAAAGCGGCCATGTCAGAAAGTGCTGACATGGCCGCTTTTTCCGTTCTTTTTATTTGCCCATCGGGGTTTCAAGCTTTCCGTTCATATCGATCATAAATCCGATCTCACGGCCCAACAGACTGCCGAGCTCTTTGGCCTTTTTTTCGCTTTCCGTTTTAATTTGTTCTATAGTCAATTCACCTTTAAGACGGGATGCACCTACTATGATGCTAAGATCGCCTTTTTCGTAAAATACAATTTTCATGTATGTTTTCCTCCTCCGGTTAATAAACACATACTCTTAACAGTTTTCGATATAGATGTTTCGTTATAGGGGTAATAAGGTATATAGACCTATAGGAAAGTGTTTCCTATGCGACGCGCGCGGATGTGGGAATAGTTTACATAAAAGCATTCTTGACAAAAATTCGACAAAAACGGTAAAATGACAGCACATACGTCATACTGCAATCGCTGAGTCAAGTTTGAATGATTATTCAAATTTTTGAACGGGGGAACCAATCAATACGGCTTTAAAAGCCTGGGATGAATTTGCTTTTTGCAAAGGGGATATTCTCATTTCCTAATCCGACAGCTAACCTCGTAAGCGTTCTCGAGAGAAGGATTAAGCCTTAAATGTGCTTGTGAACCCGCGAAAAGTCTCTCAATTTTCGGGGGTTTTTATTTAGCGCACTATGCCTCTCAATTTCGCAGATTTGTATAAAAATACGAAAGGGGTTATGTATATGAAATTATCGTCTAAAATCTTAATCGCGCTCGCTCTTGGTGTCGCAGCAGGTCTCATACTAAACCTTGCCGCTCCAAGCATTTTTCCGGAAGTCGATAAATTTTTCTTGAAACCTGTCGGCACCATTTTCCTTAACCTGATTAAAATGCTCGTTGTGCCGATCGTCTTTTTCTCCATTGTTCTAGGTACTGCGGGTCTGGGAGATCCCAAAAAGCTTGGACGCATCGGGGCAAAAACTATCGGCTACTTTTTAGGAACAACTACGCTAGCCATTATTATTGGTATCGCACTTGCACTTACGTTTAAACCAGGTGATGTGGGAACGTTTGATACTTCGGGTGCAGAATTTAAAGCGGAGGAAGCTCCTCCTGTTTCTGAAACATTGCTGAACATGATTCCAGTTAACCCGGTTCAGGCAATGACGGAAGGCAACATGCTGCAAATCATTGTTTTCTCGATTTTTGTGGGCTTCGCCTTAACGATGCTTGGCAGCAAAACGAAAGGAATTTTGGATCTTGTGGAGCAAGGGAACGATATCATGATGTTCCTTGTTAATCTTGTTATGCGTTTCGCGCCATATGGAGCTTTCGCGCTTATCGCATCAGCCGTCGGAGGACAAGGAATCCCCGCACTGAAGGCAATGGGGCTTTATATGGGGATTGTCATTGCAGCATTAGTGATTCATAGTATTGTCACTTATGGCGGTTCCATCGCATTATTTGCACGAAAGAGCCCTATTTGGTTCTTTAAAGGATTCGCACCTGCGATGTCGGTAGCATTCAGTACGTCAAGCTCAAACGCCACTTTGCCTGTTTCGATGAAAACGGCTCAGGATAACCTGGATGTACCTGAACCTATCAGTGGATTCGTACAGCCATTAGGTGCCACCGTCAATATGGACGGAACAGCGATTATGCAGGGTGTAGCGACTATCTTTATCGCACAGGTTTATGATCAGAACCTGACAATGGTTCAGCTTCTGACAGTCGTATTAACGGCTGTCCTAGCTAGTATCGGTACGGCAGGTGTGCCTGGAGTCGGCCTAATTATGCTTGCTATGGTATTAAACTCTGTTGGGCTACCTGTAGAGGGAATCGCTCTTATTCTCGGTGTTGACAGACTTCTTGATATGATGAGAACGGCTGTTAATATTACCGGTGACGCAGCGTGTGCTGTAATTGTCGCGAAGACAGAAGAGAAACATGGCGTCATTGAGACACCTAAGATTAAATCCGCCATGAATGAATAATATGAAATGAAAAGCCGCAGCGATTTCTGCGGCTTTTATTTATTTTTACTTTTAAAAGCATAACTTTTTAACTGCAAAGGAGTTCGACACTGCCATGTTAAAGGCTTGAAGCCAGCCAGGTTTTATTTAAACTCACGTTAAATGACAACTATTTTGCTTGTGTAAAAGAACAGGTTAATAAAAATGTTGATACATTAAGATGAGCTAACAGTAAAAATCTGAGTAAATTTATCCCATAAAGGTAGCTGTTCATGGTAGTATTAATGAAGAATATTACAGGGGTTGATTTCTTGGATCGTTTGACTGAACTTCTCGAAATTACATTAAAGCTTCTTTCTGTTAAAGCATTGGACGTGCTCTATCCCATATATAAATTGGGGGAACATCTATCAGGATATTTTGCCTTTCGTTTTGCAGCAGCCATCCTCGTTTTCTTCCTTCTATTGCGCATTGCTGAAAGAGCGGTAGAATTCTATTCGCTTCATAATTTTGTACATAAGAAAATGCTCGTCCCTTCTTCCAATACAGCGGAATATAAACTGTTCCTTTCACACGTATGGGATCTTGAAACGTCAAAAGGAATCATAGATAATGCAAAAGCGGCAAAAAGCCGTTTGCTTCGTTTTAATCAAGAAGAACTGAACGATGTTCTTCTGTATTTAAAAGCTCGCAGAAGAACACTCAGCTCTTCCTTTCTATCTACGATAAGTGCTGCCTTTCTATCAGGTGTACTTTTAACTTATGCAACCGAATGGGCGCATAATGGCTCTTTAAATGCAGAATTTTTTCTGAAAACAGCTCTTTATACAGCTGTTTGGTATTTGATATTCGAATACAGGCAAAAAAACAAACAGCACCAGGTAATCGCCATGATCTATTCTGTAAATGAAACGTTAAAGTCTATACAAGAGAGCCGTCCCCACTCTGTTTCTTATGATGACATACAAGGAGCGAATACTTATTCGAGCCGCAGCAGTCAGCTTTTTGAGACATAAGGACTGCCTCTCAGCCAGAATCTCCATGGGTATTCGGCTGCCTCACCTGCATAATGAACATTTATCCTCGGCCCTGCCTCAATCATGCTGGCGGGGATTTTTTTATTTTCTTTTAAAAACACGGGGCCTTTATTCATTTTGGAGCCGTATAATTCCAAGCCAAGTCCCATTGCCTGGCAAAGCTTGCCGGGACCGCTTGTTAAATGCATAATCTTTCTTGCTTGAGCAGGTGAACGTTTCCAACTGGAATATCTTCGTTTCTCCATCAACGCTATGCCAGACACTGGTTCGAGTGCTCTGATCAGCACCGCCTCGGGCTTCCCAGGCGGTCCAGAGACAATGTTGAAGCAAACATGCATGCCGTAAATAAAGTACATATAAATGGATCCAGGCTGGTCAAACATCACCTCGGTGCGTTTTGTCCGCCTTCCTCCATATGAGTGAGCAGCACGGTCTTCTGGACCCATATAGGCTTCGGTTTCAACGATGATGCCAGAAGTAATCCCCTCTTTGCTTTCATGGACAAGCTCCATGCCGATAAGTGATTGGGCAAGTTGTAAAGTTGGCTGTGAAAAAAATGAATTCAAGAATCCCCCTCCTTTCGGAATAATTTGGTTAAAATGACACACATTAAACACGAGCTCCTGTATTATTGTTACCTTTTGTCGCAAGTTAGCAAACAAGAAAAAAAGGGAAGCATATTGTACAGGAAGAATTAGTATTTCATATCATTTGAGGAGGGGTTTAGATGGACGGCTGGGTAAACGCATCAGGCATATATGATAATCTGTCAAAAAGGCGTTATGAATATTGGCATGTCAGTCAGCAAGGAATCAAGACAATGGTTTCATGGCTTTGCTGGAACGCTCCGTCATCTGTATATGAACAATGGAAAAAATCTGTCTCGTGAATGTTGTTCGTCTGGCCCTGTCCTCTTGTGGCGGGGCCTTTTTCATGGTGACAATACATCATGTGGACGAATCATCAACATTCAGGTATGCCGTGTTCGTATAGTGTTCATACTGAAGAAAAAAACACGGAGTGAACTGCACATGGAATTTGAAAAAGGCGCACTCAGAAAAGCGGTTGAAGGACGTAAGGCTTTTCTCATACAACAGCTTCTGCATAAAGGGATGATGGGGATGGAAGATCATCGCCACCTGCAGGACTGGACGTTGTCTGAACTTGAGAATGAATGGAGAAAAAACAACAGCGTGGATGAGGATCTGTTAGGATGAAGGACTCATTTTCTAAGCAAGTAGTGATAAAGTATGGTTGTTTCGTCAACAACTGACAAACACCACTTTTTAAAAGTTACCAGAATTTTCGTAAAGAACTTCTGAAGCTTGCCTTGTATAATGAAGGAAGAAAGCTTAGAGGGGTGAAAGCAATGGAAAGCTTGCGGTTAACAGAACAGGAAAAAGAGTGGCTCGTGGAAGCAGTGGTCAATCAAAGGTACGCGTTAGAGATCGTGGATGCAGAACTGACAGACCTTGAGAACGGAAACACCTCTATGGACGAAGAGAAGGCGAAGAACTTGTATAAACTGTACAAAAAGCTACATAACAGCCGTCTTTAAAAACGATAAACCCCGTATCCAAAGGATAGCGGGGATTTTTTTAAAATTAACGTTATTCTTTAAGAATCGAGCAAGCCTTTGCGCCTTGCTTCCATTCGCCATTCTGCTTCTTTAACAATTCTCCTTGGAAGCTTTCCTTTGTTTCTCAGAAAGGACCAGTAGGTTAAGTATTCGTTTGGTCTTTTAGGTGGTGCCACTTTTCTGGCGTATTCCCACCAAGAGACTTTATTGGACTCCAGCTGTATAAGATATAAATCATCTTTTTCGCCCATGTTATTCACTCCAGTCTTCCATTCTTTTTCCATAGTATGTTCCAATGCAAAAGGAATAACACTATTTCCAACAAATATAGTGTATGCGTCGAAATTCGTCGTGTGAGGGCTAAAAGTCTTTGCATGAAAGAGAAGGAAACCTATTTTCAAAGGGGAATACATACTAAAACATTACTTTTCATTTTATTGGAATAGGAGGTCAGGCTATGAAGGACGTTCTGCTGTTTGCATCGTTTCTTGCTCCGTTCGTAACGGGTTTGGTGGAGCTCGCTAAGCGAACGATTACGATCCGTAAGAAATATATACCCTTATTCAGCTTTTTTACAGGTATTTCAGCAGGTTTGCTTGGTTTTCCTTTTGCTAATATGGGAGCGGAAATGAGAATATGGTCTGGTGCAATTGCAGGACTTGCTGCAACAGGTCTTTACGAAGTTGGAAAAGCAGGCAGAAAGAGCGGAAAGTCTCCTGGATTTTAAGAAATGATCTGTTTTTTCTTGAAAAAAGGGTTTAGAACTTGTGGGACAAGGAATACATTATAGTAATAAAACGATGATAAGGCGGTGGACTTCATTGAAAAAGCTAGTTGCGATTTTGGCTATTATCGCTTTTCTGTTCGTTATGTCACCTAACATTATTCATGACTCGTCCAATGTATCACATACACTCGGAATCCAAGAAAAAACAGCGATAGCAGAAGATACTCCCCAAAGGGCTGAACTTAATCCTGAGGCGATAACGGCTGAATTTATGAACAGGCTGAAGCAGGAAACGGATGAAAACTATAAGGTGCTGAAATATAATCGCAAATCTGAACTCGTGAATGAACTGAGCGAAATCTCTAGCAAGAAAGTAGCTGAGTATTATGTGAACGGATTGTATCAGGAAAAAGGCGGCAGTCTGTATGTTATACCGACTGAACTTCCACCATGGTTTGAACAAGGCAAGGAATTTGAAATGTCCAAGATCAATGAAGATTCCTACCACATGTCACAGAAAGTAAACAATGACCTGTATGGTTCCTATGAAATTACCGCTGGGGCAGAGCGAATAAATAACCAATGGAAGATCACTTTCTTAAATGTGCATTAAGGTGTGTGTTTTGCTCTGAATCGAGCCATACTATTGGTAACAGACGCTATCTTAAATTGGACTTTATGACGTAGCTTAATTAAAATAGAGGAAATGATTCAGATGGAGCAGGAAAATGGAGATTATCACTTTCAAAGATTATTATGACAACCAAGTACAGCTGTCGTTCACCGATCATCCTTTTTCACGAGACCCTAGGCATGTATGGGTGCTGTGCCGTTTTAAGGATCAGTGGCTTCTGACTGAACACCCAAGACGCGGAATTGAGTTTCCGGGCGGAAAAGTTGAGCCTGGTGAGACAGCGGATGACGCTGCGGTGAGAGAAGTGTTTGAGGAAACAGGAGGACACGTAGCACAACTGCGTTACATTGGGCAATATCATGTTGACGGCAAAGGCGGAATCATCGTCAAAAATATTTATTTTGCTATCGTAGACAAACTGCTGATCAAGCAGCGTTATTATGAAACAAATGGACCTGTATTGTTTGAAGCGCTTCCGGATGCTTTGCAGACGGACAAGAAGTTCAGCTTTATGATGAAAGACCAGGTCCTCCTCGAAAGTTTACACTATTTAAAAGAGAAAGAACTGGTCTGACTGCTGTTGCATGGTTTAATTAGCGGCTTCGGATCAGTTTTTTTTCAATTTGCTCGACTAACTGGTACATGATCGTGGCCAAAAAGGCGATCACGACTAGACTGAGCAGCACCAAGGTGAAGTTGAATACTTGAAAGCCATAGATGATCATGTATCCTAGCCCTTGTTTGGAAACGAGAAACTCACCCACGATGACACCTACCCACGAAAGCCCCACGTTAACCTTTAAAGTGGAAACGATCGTAGGAAAGCATGCAGGAAGAACAACCTCCAAAAACGCCTGTTTTTTTGATCCGCCAAACGATTGAATGACTTTTAAATAATTTTGGTCGACGTTCCGGAATGCTGTGAATACAACAATGGTTGTAATAATCACAGAGATGAGGATTCCCATCGCGATAATGGAGCTCATATTCGGTCCGAGTGCGACAATCAAAATGGGGCCAAGGGCGACCTTAGGCATGGCATTTAATATAACAAGATACGGATCCATGACCTTTGAGACGAATGGCGACCACCAGAACAGGGCGGCTAGGAGGGTTCCGAACAGTGTCCCGAGTATAAATCCAAGAACCGTTTCGAACAGTGTGATGCCTGTATTCACGAAGAGTGATCCGTCCGCTGACTTCGTAAGAAAGAGGTTGAAAATACGAGTGGGGGAGCTAAAGAGGAGCGGATCAATGGCTCCCGTCCTAGACGAAAGCTCCCATAGACTGAAAAATCCGATGAAAATCGCCAGCTGGACAATCCGGATGACACGGGTTTCTTTTTTTGCCTGTTTTAAAAACTCGGCATGTGCACTACTCATGGTCATTTTGTTCAATTTGTTCCAGCTCCTCCCAAATTTGCTGAAATAGAAGAGGGAAGTCCGCATGCTGCCTCGCGTCAAAAGGAGTAAGCCTTCGTAATGAGGCAGGTACATGAAACGTTCGGAACAGCCTTCCAGGGTTTGTTGAGAGAAGGACGATCGTATCACTCATCGCTATGGCTTCACCGATGTCATGTGTGACGAGCACAGCTGTTTTCTGATGCTTCTTTAGCGTATCAGATACTAAGTCTTCAAGTTTTAACTTTGTCTGGTAATCAAGAGCGGAGAACGGCTCATCAAGCAAAAGGAGCTGAGGCTTTGTGGCGAGCGTTCTTACAAGGGCAATTCTTTGCCGCATGCCGCCCGAAAGCTGAGACGGATATAAGCTGCGAGTATGGGAAAGTCCCGTTTGTTTTAAAAGCTCAAACACATCACTTTTTTTATCGAGTGTTAATTCCTTTTTCAGTTTTAAGCCGAGCAGAATGTTTTCCTCAATCGTCCTCCATGGAAACAAATAATCCTGCTGCAGCATGTAGCCGATTTTAGGGTGAGGCCCTGTTACTTTTTCTCCTTTTAATAGCACGCTTCCGCTTGTTGGCTGCAGCAGCCCAGCGATGATGGAGAGCAATGTGGATTTGCCGCATCCGCTCGGGCCGAGAAGGGAGACGAACTCGCCCTCTTTCACCAACAGCGAGATGTCTTCAAGTGCAGGAGTGGCCGAATGCTTCGTGAAATAGATCTGCCCGGCCGATTTGATTTGCAGGAAGGCCACGTTGTTACCTCCTTACTTTTGTCTATTTGACAGCTTTTTCCGCAAGCTTCGTATCTACGAGAACATCATGCTTTACTTGTTTAGGAAGTTCGCCCGCCTCATCCATGATGTCCTGTAGGTTATTCCATTCCTCTTCGTCCAAAATCGGATTCAGCGCATAGCTGTGCTGGCTCTTATACCGGTCTACTACGGTTTCGATCAGCTCAACCGGGGTATCCTCAAAATAGGGCGCGATCACTTTAGCCGTTTCTTCTGCAGAATGGTTCTCGACCCAAAGCTGGGCTTTATAAATCGCTCTCGTAAACTTTTCCATCGTTTCTTTGTTTTCATTTAAATAGCTTTCCTTGCTCATAAATGTGGTATAAGGAATTTTACCTGATTCCGCACCAAATGATGCGACCACATAGCCGATGCCTTTCTGTTCAAAGAGAGATGCTGTGGGTTCAAACAGCTGGACGTAATCACCCGTGCCAGATGCAAACGCGTTCGCGATATTGGCAAAATCAATGTTCTGGATCATCGTTAAATCAGTTGCCGGATCAATGCCATGCTTCTTTAAGCCGAACTCTCCAGCCATCTGCGGCATTCCTCCTTTGCGCTGGCCGAGGAATGTCGAGCCTTTCAGCTGGTCCCAAGAGAAGAATTCCGGCTTCTTTCTTGCTACAAGAAAGGTGCCGTCTGTTTGTGTAAGCTGAGCGAAGTTGATGACGGGATCCTTCGTGCCTTGGGCGTATACATAAATCGAAGTTTCCGATCCGACAAGTGCGACGTCCGCTCCACCGGAAAGAAGAGCCGTCATCGTTTTATCTCCACCCCAAGTCGTGGTAAGCTCAACATCAAGGCCTTCTTCTTTAAAAAAGCCTTTTTCAATCGCTACATATTGGGGAGCATAAAAGATAGACCGTGTTACCTCAGCCACGCGCACTTTCTTGAGCGAATCACTGTCATTGTTGCAGCCGAGCAGCAAGGATGAGAACATCGCGGCGATGCTGAGGAACACGAACCATTTTTTCAACCTATTCCGCTTCATACAGATCCTCCTCGTACATAAAGGTAAGCTGATAACAGCCTTATGCGATACATTATGTAACAAGATTGAAATGTGTGTTTGCCTACTTCTAAGGAGGGTTCCATGAAAAACGGCACGATAATCGAGAAGCAGCGTTTTCCCTCGCCCAATCCTCGTATAAGGTTGTACAGAGTGACCTACATGAGCAGCGGACTGAAGGTGAAAGGCTTACTCGCATTGCCGAACGGCAGCGGCCCATTTCCCGGACTGATCTATTTAAGAGGCGGCATTAAGAAAGTCGGGATGGTGCGCATTCCTCGAATCGTCCAGTTTGCTTCTCAAGGATTTGCTGTTATGGCGCCTTATTACCGTGGAAATGAAGGTGGCGAGGGAAACGAGGATTTTGCTGGTGATGACCGTGAAGATGCGTTTTCAGCTTTAGAGCTGCTGAAGCAATTGCCGAACGTCGATTCAGAGGACATGCATGTGTTCGGCTTTTCGAGAGGCGGACCGATGGCGCTGTTCACAGCGATAAAATACCCCGAAATAAAATCTGCCGTAACGTGGGGCGGGGTGACCGATATGGCGTTAACGTATGAAGAAAGAGAAGACATGAGGCGGATGATGAAGCGGGTCATCGGCGGGACGCCAGAAAAATTTCAGGAAAGGTATAGATGGAGATCCCCAGTCTATGATTGTGAGAAGTTGAACGTTCCATTGCTTATGATTCATGGGATGCGGGACGACAATGTATCTGTCGAGCATACACTCACACTGAAGAGGTGCTTGACTGAACTCGACAAACCTCACGAAGCATGGATATACCCGCAGTTTCACCATGCGTTCCCGCCGCTTGAGAACCGGAAAATCACACGTGCGCTATGTGAGTGGATGAAGAGTCATAATAAATAAAGGAGCTCCGTTTTTAATGGGCTCCTTAGTTATTTTTATTAAGCTTCCTTTACACCTAACATCGTCTTTAAGTGAGAGAGAAACAACGTAATCTGTTCATTAATGGAGAGCTCTTGTGCTTTCAGGAAGATTCTTTCGATACTTAATCCATCTAAAAAGGTAATGTGATAACTGGCGATGTGCTCAAGAGGCACTTTAGGAGAGAACTCACCGCGGCTGACTCCTTCGTTAAACAGGTCTGTGTAGAGAGTCATCGCCCATTTCATCCTTTTTTTCATAAATTCTTGCTTGTGAGGCAAATGACGATCTGCCAGATTAAATTCTATTTGAGCTGCTCCAAAGCTGTAATCGCCTTCTTGTATATCGTTGAACTCTTCTGCCATCTCCTTCAATTCTTCCCATATTGGCTTGGAACTTTCGATGATGTCGTTAATCTCTTTTTTTGAACGTTCTTGTGACAGTTCCAGAACAGCCAGAAATAGCTCCTCTTTATTTGAAAAATATTGATAGACGCCGCCTCTGCTCATACCTGTCGCCTCAATTACGTCCTGCATGACAAAAGCGTTATATCCTTTCACAGTAAAAATCTCTTTTGCCGCGTCTAAAATGCTAAGTCGTCGTTGTTCCTTGTGCTCTTCGGATACTTTCGGTGCCATGTTCTTCATCCTTTTCCAAATGCCGTCTTAATATTAATGCTACCATACCAATGAAGACGAGGCCAAAACCTGAAGTCAAAAAGAGTGGAAGAACACCTGTCATGTTGCCGATGATGCCGCTTGCGAGCGGACCAATGATCGCTGCAAACATCGTCACGCTTCCAACCGTGCCAAACACACGGCCGCTCATCTCTACAGGTGTTTTTTGCTGAACGCCTGTCTGAAACGGGATAAACATGAAGCCTGCTCCGAATGTTGTGGCAAACACAACCGCCGATGCCCAGAAATAAGGGGAAGGTGCCTGCAGGTAGGTCAGGTATCCGACAAGACCAAACCCCGCGCCCAAGACGATGATGCCCGCAGCCATGGCGGCCGCTGGCTTTTTTATTTCAAGCTTGCTTAAAAGAAGCCCGGAAACAAGAAAGCCTGCTCCTGAGGAAGTCATCACTGCGCCAAGAAGACTGGGCGACACTTCTTTTAATTCGCGAAAAAGCGTGACAAACTGAGAATCGGCAAGTTGGATCACGAACATCGCGACAAACGTTAAAAACAGCCCGTAAAAGATGAAGGGAACACCTTTTATAAACGTCAGGCTCTCTGACAGCTCGCTCCAGAATGCCGTCTTCACTTTATCTTTATCAATCTGCTTCCTGCTATGTTTTCGTACAGGAAGCTTCATAAGCAGCAGTGCTGACAGCAAGAAAGTTGCGGCATCGATCATGTAAATCACATCAGTGCCTATGAACGTCATGAGCGCGCCGCCTGCAGCAGGACCTACGATCTTTGTTCCGTTCTCAATGATTGAGCTGATTGAGTTAGCTTGCTGCATATGTTCATCAGGTACGATTTCCTTCAGCTTCCCGTTTTTAGCGGGATTAAAAAGCGCCGAGAAAACACCGAGTAAGAACATCAGAATATAAACATGCCAAACTTCTGAAGCGGAAATGAATAATAACATGACGAAAACCCTGGCAAGATCTGATCCGATCATCAGCACTTTCCGTTCTGTGCGGTCTGCTAATACTCCCGCAACCGGTCCGAGAACGGTCATCGGGACAGCGAGTGACAACAGAATAAGAGACATCTCGAGCGGTGTAGCGTTCCATTTAAGCCCGGCCATTGTGAAAATTGCCATGATGGACAGCCAGTCTCCAAGATTGGAAATGAGCTGTGCAGAAATTAAATAACGGTAAGGCGCAAGTGACAATAACGGCTTGGTGCTGCTCATACATGTTCCCTCCTTCAGTAAAATAAAATCGACATCAATGTCATTATTATAAATGACATTGATGTCGTTAACAACCTTTTATTGGTAAATTAACGAAAAAATGAAATTCTTTGATATCCTTAACTTAAAATGGAAAAAGAGGTATTTCTATGGTGACTACTCTGGATACTAATCGAGATTTTTCATTAGCGGATGATTTAAGACCGGACTGTGAAAACTGTTTTGGCCTTTGCTGTGTGGCACTGCCCTTTGCGGCGTCTGCTGATTTTCCCGTTAATAAGAATGGAGGTGAGCCTTGCCGCAATCTTCTTGGTGATAACAGCTGTTCGATTCACAGCCATCTTAGAACGAGCGGCTACAAAGGCTGTTCGGTCTTTGACTGTTTTGGTGCCGGACAGAAGGTATCGCAGCAGACGTTTTCGGGACACGACTGGCGCCTTAACAAGGAAACGGCACAGCTTATGTTCCGTGTGCTGCCTGTCATGCACCAGCTTCACGAGATGCTCTGGTATTTGGCAGAATCGCTGACGAGACCTGAAGCTTCGTCGCTATACAAAGAGCTCGAGAGCCACTATCAAACTATAGAACGAATGACGATGCTCAGTGCGGAAGAATTGCTGCAGCAGGATGTCCATTTACTCCGGATAAATGTCAATGAAGGGCTTCTAAAGACGAGCGAAAAGGTAAGGTCTCCTTATCGGATAAAAAGCAGTCAAGTCGGGAAAAGAAAGCACAAGGTGGGCAGGCATGCTGATTTGATGGGTGCCAATCTTAAGCACGCCAATTTAAAGGCACGGATCTACGGGGGGCATACTTCATTGCCGCTAATCTAAGAAACGCAGATCTGAGGTTCTGTGACTTGATTGAGGCAGATTTGCGTGATGCTGACATTAGAGGAGCAGACTTGACAGGAAGCCTATTTCTTACCCAAGCGCAGGTTAATGCAGCAAAAGGAGACGCATCTACGAAACTTCCAGAGCAGCTGAAGCATCCTGCACATTGGAATAAGAAATAGATGCTTTTGTAAAATGATTAAAACAAGCTGCCGGAAACTCCGGCAGCTTGTTTTGGCTCTTATGCGATTGGTCCTGCATTTTTGATGGCTTGTGATACGTTTGAAAACTTTTCAAAATTGGCTTTGAATTTTGCGGCGAGCTCTTTTGCTTTCTTTTCATATTCTGCTTGGTCCGCCCATGTCTTGGAAGGCTGAAGCACTTGGTCAGGAACACCAGGGCAGTGGACCGGAATGTGAAGGCCGAAAATTGGATCCACCACTGTTTCGACCGTTTGAAGCTCACCAATCAGCGCCGCCTGCACCATCGCGCGTGTATAAGCCAAGTTCATCCGGCTGCCGACGCCATACTCTCCGCCGCTCCAGCCTGTGTTCACTAAGTATACGTTCACTTCATGCTGATCGATCTTATTCCCGAGCATCTCGGCATAAACCGTTGCTTCCATCGGCAAGAACGGAGCTCCGAAACATGTGGAGAACGTCGCCTGAGGAGACGTGACGCCTCGCTCTGTTCCAGCAAGCTTGCTCGTGTATCCAGAAAGGAAATGATACATGGCCTGCTCTTTTGTCAGTTTGCTGATTGGGGGAAGAACACCAAACGCGTCTGCTGTTAAAAAGATAATCGTGTTGGGATGGCCGGCTACTCCAGGAATCATGACATTAGGAATCGCGTCAACAGGGTAAGCCGCCCGTGTATTTTCTGTCAGTGAAGAGTCGTCGTAATCGCTCAAGCGTGTATCGCTGTCCACAACCACGTTTTCTAAAACACTGCCATATCGGATGGCGTTCCAGATTTGCGGCTCTTTTTCTTTGGACAAGTTGATACATTTTGCATAGCATCCGCCTTCGATGTTAAACACGCCAGTATTCGCCCAGCCGTGCTCATCGTCACCGATCAGACGGCGGTTAGGATCTGCTGAGAGTGTTGTTTTACCTGTCCCTGAAAGGCCGAAGAAAAGGGCAACATCGCCTTCAGTCCCGACGTTTGCTGAACAGTGCATAGAAAGGATGCCTTCTTCCGGAAGAAGGTAGTTCATGACAGAAAACACGGATTTTTTTATTTCTCCGGCATATTCTGTACCGCCAATTAGGATAATCCGCTTCTCAAATGATATAATGATGAAAGTTTCAGAGTTTGTGCCATCTTCAGCTGGATTTGCAAAGAATCCAGGAGCCGAAATGACCGTAAAGCCCGGATCGATGGCTTTTGCTTCTTCCAAGTTGTTCGGTCTTACGAACATCTGGTGCGCGAATAAGTTATGCCATGCGTACTCGTTAATTACCTGGATAGGAAGGCGGTAAGCATGGTCTGCACCAGCGTAGCCTCTGAAAAGGAAGAGCTCTTCCTTATTTCCAAGATAAGCGAGCACCTTTTTGTAAAGGCTTTCAAATTTTTCGGAAGAAAAAGGTTTGTTCGTTTTTCCCCAATCGATCTTTGCTTTGCTGGATGTTTCTTCCACAATGAATTTATCTTCTGGAGAACGGCCTGTATATTTCCCGGTAGTCGCACGAAGCGCTCCTGTGGAAGTTAATAATCCTTCTTTACGGAGCAAAGCTTTTTCTACAAGAACAGGTACTGGCAGGTTCATATGTGTTTGCGGGCTGTTTACCAATTCATTCAAAGAATTCGTGGATTCTACAGTATTCATATAAGGCGATACCATCCTTTATCCTAAGTTTTTATCTTAATTAGTATAACACATTGATTTAAATAATGTATACTATTTTATCGTTTTTATCGTAAAAAGTTCTTAAAATAGGCAAGTTATTATTAAAAGGTTCTGTTAATTGAAAGAAACACCTAAAAGGAAAGACCGCTCTGTTTTGAAGAGCCTGCTATAGAAAGGAACGCGACTGAATTTACCAGATCGCAGCTGTTGACACTAGTGGTCAACTGCGCTATTATAATCTCCGAACGGCTACTCTTATTCCGAGTAGGTGGAGGGACAGGCCCTATGAAACCCAGCAACCTGCACTCAGAACTTCTGAGTGAGAAGGTGCTAACCTGCAAGGTGAATACCTTGAGAATAAGAGGTGAAGGCATGGAATGGAATCCTTTTCCCTCGCTTCTTAAACAGGGAAAGGTTTTTTTTATGCCCTAAATCAGTCAGCGGAATATATATGTTAGTTATATAGAGGAATAAAGTACCGTATCTATCTTTTTCAATTTAAGGGAGGACCTCAAGTGTCTAAAAAAGTAAGCCGCCGTTTATTCACATCCGAGTCTGTTACAGAAGGACATCCGGATAAAATTTGTGACCAGATCTCAGATGCTATTCTTGATGAGATTTTAACTCATGATCCTAATGCGCGTGTTGCGTGTGAAACGTCTGTAACAACAGGACTTGTTCTTGTTGCAGGTGAAATTACAACGTCTACGTATGTTGATATTCCTAAAGTTGTCCGTGAAACGGTGAAAGAAATCGGTTACGACCGTGCGAAATACGGATTTGACTCTGAAACATGTGCTGTTCTGACTTCTATCGACGAGCAGTCTGCTGACATCGCGATGGGTGTTGACCAGGCACTTGAAGCGCGTGAAGGTTCCATGACGGATGAGGAAATCGAAGCGATCGGAGCAGGCGACCAAGGTCTCATGTTCGGATATGCTTGCAACGAAACACCTGAGCTTATGCCGCTTCCGATCTCACTTGCTCACAAGCTTTCACGCCGTTTGACAGAAGTGCGCAAGAGCGAAGAGATTCCATACCTTCGTCCTGATGGGAAAACGCAGGTAACGGTTGAATACGATGAGAACGACAAGCCAGTGCGCATCGACACGATCGTTATCTCTACACAGCACCACCCTGAAAACACACTTGAAGAAATTCAAGCGGATGTTAAAGAAAAAGTAATCAAGCCAGTGGTTCCAGCTGAATTGATCGACGAGAACACAAAATACTTCATCAACCCAACTGGCCGCTTCGTAATCGGCGGACCTCAAGGTGATGCAGGCTTGACTGGCCGCAAGATCATCGTTGACACTTACGGCGGATACGCTCGCCATGGCGGCGGTGCATTCTCTGGTAAGGATGCAACAAAGGTTGACCGTTCTGCGGCATACGCGGCACGTTATGTTGCGAAGAACATCGTCGCATCAGGCCTTGCTGACAAAGTTGAAGTTCAGCTAGCTTACGCGATCGGCGTGGCTCAGCCAGTATCTATCGCTGTTAACACATTTGAAACAGGCAAAGTGGATGAAGAAGTTTTGGTTGAGCTTGTACGCAACAACTTTGACCTTCGTCCTGCAGGCATCATCAAGATGCTAGACCTTCGCCGCCCGATCTACAAGCAGACAGCTGCCTACGGCCACTTCGGACGTACAGACATCGAGCTTCCTTGGGAGCAGACAGACAAAGCAGCAGCGCTTAAAGAACAAGCGAACGCTTAATACTCATATGAAAAAGCCACGCGATTTTTTAAATCACGTGGCTTTTTTTATAGTCATGATGCTTTAAAATTGGCGCGCAAGCTGTTAAAAGCGGCGCGTATGTTTACGATCGGAATAAAAACACACGCGGTAAATTTTAAGATATTTCAAATCAGAAAAATGGCGCAAAAGCCGTCGGGAGGGGAGGTGTGACCTGTTTAATTCCTTCCAAAAAATTCACTCGGCGTGAATGCAAGGTGAACTGGCTCTCATCCTTCTTGTTAGAATTCTAAGAAGTGGTGGATCTCCGTTACAGGCACAACCCTGGAGCGGAGATCCACCCATTGGCTTTCACACACTTTTAGCAGTCAGTGAGTCATGCAAGGGTCTTCCGATTGAGGCATAATACATAGATACTTCTTTGCTGAGCATTTCAATTTCTTCGATCCTAAACATATTGCGTCCGTCTATAATGATTTTTCTTTTAAGTGTATTTAACATGTCAGGCTGCAGAAGCTGTCTGAATTCCGGCCAATCTGTCATGATGACGGCTGCGTCGGATTGCTTTAAACTTTCTTTCAAACTCGCTCCTTTTGCCGCACGATGAACAGGATTATGCCGGACGAGCGGGTCGTAAAGAATCACTTTAGCCCCTTCATTCAGAAGGTGTTCAGCGACAGAGACCGCAGGAGAACAGCGCACATCATCAGTCATCGGCTTAAAAGAAAGCCCTAGAATAGCTATTCGTTTATCTGTTAATTCTTTCAATGCTGCTTTTATTTTGCTAACAACGGCTGCTGGCTGATTTTCGTTAAGGGCAAGGGTGTTTTCAATGAGCGGCAGTTCCGTTCCATGCTTTCTCCCGATGTGAAGCATGGCATTCAGATCTTTAGGAAAGCACGAGCCGCCGAAGCCTGCGCCTGCTTTTAAGAAGTCTTTTCCGATACGGCTGTCCGATCCGATGGCAGCCTGAATGTCATCGATGGATGCACCTGCCCGGTCAGCAAGAGAGGCGATCATGTTACTGTAGGAGATTTTCATGGCAAGGAACGAGTTGGCTGCATATTTGGCCAGTTCTGCACTTTCTCGGCTCATCAGCAGTTTTGGGCAATCCCACTTTTCATAAAGAGAAAGCACTTCTTCACCCGATAGTGGCTTATCTGATCCGACGATGATCCGGTCTGGATATAGAAAGTCATGGACCGCACTTCCTTGACGCAGAAATTCAGGATTGCTGATGAAGGTCAGCTTACAGTTTTTGTTCAGTGATCGGGAGAGCTCTTCCATTCTTCGAGCTGTGCCTGGAGGGACGGTGCTCTTAATAATAATGTACTTGTCTGCTTCTGTATAATGACAAATCGCTTCTACCGCGCTCTGTAAATAGCTTAAATCCGCTTCGCCATCTGCTCCTTGAGGTGTTCCGACGCATAGGAAAATATATCGGCATGTTTCTACGAGCTCTTTCACACAATTGGTGAAAGAGATGGTATGTCCAGTAAGGAGTTTTTCAAGGCCGGGTTCAAAGATCGGCAAGCCTCCAGCATTTAATGTGGCAATTTTTTCTTTTGAGGTGTCGTGGACCATGATGTCCAATCCTCTTGATGCAAAACAAGCAGCCGTCACGAGCCCAACATAACCTGCACCAATTATCCCTGCTTTCATACGCTTCACCCTCCTTATGCGGTATAGCTTTTTCGTTTCTCAAAAAGGACTTCTTCGTATTGTATCAGCAGTCCGCCTAAAATGGTAGACCACGACTGAGACAGAGCATACTTGCGGGCGTTTGTGCTCATTTTTTCCAGAAAGGCTTTGTGTGCACATACTGTTTGGATGGATTCAACAAAAGACTGGGCGTTGCGGCTCTCGCAGATCATACCGGTTTCACCATGAGTGACAATTCCTGTTACCCCGCCTTTATCTGCAACAAGTGCAGGTGTTCCAGAAGCCATTGCCTCAAGGACAACATTACCGAACGTTTCGGTGGAGGACGGAAAAACAAACAAGTCAGAAGACGCGTATGTACTAGCGAGCTCTTCCCCTGATAAATAACCGGTGAAGGTTGCTTTAGAGCTTCGAAGGCGCTGTTTCATCTCCTTGAAGCAAGGACCGTCGCCGACGATGATCCAGTGAACCTCTTCTTGCAGGGGAGGAGGAAGCGAAGTGATGATTTCTGTTAATGTATCCAGGTCCTTTTCTGGAGCGAGCCTGCCAGCGAACATGAAGAGATACTTCTCCTCAATGTCGTATTTTTCTCTTATGCTTGCGTTGTGTTTAGAGGGGGAGTATTGTGTGCAATCCACTCCGCGGGACCAAATATGAATATTTGAAAAACCGTGTGAAGAAAGGGCTGATTGGGTTTCAGCCGAAGGGACGAAGATTCGTTGAAATGGCTCATGAAACCATCTCATGTACTTCCAAAGCAGGGGAGAGAAAAAATCTAAACGGTAATAGGCCAAGTACTTATCAAAGTGGGTATGATAAGAAGCGACCATTGGAGTGCCGGATTTCTTGCCATAATGCAGACCGCACCATCCAGTGTTGAACGGTGTAGCCACATGAAGTAGATCGGGCTGAAATGAATGAAGAGCTTTTTCAAGAGCTGACTTGTTGGGAACGGCGATACGGCATTCCGGGTAGAGAAAAAAGGGCATGCTCGGCAATGCGCATGTCTGCATCGAATGGCCGTCCTGGGAAAGTACAGGAGAAATAAGCATAACGTCAACGTGCTGTGACTGCAGAAAGGAAGTTAGTCTTGAAAGGGTTTTTGCGACACCATTAACTTGCGGTTCGTACGTGTCTGTAAATAAAGCCAGCTTCATTCGTTCAGCCTCCTGTTTTATAAAAAGTATGGAACAGCATACACTTTCATTAAAAACAGTGAAAAGAAACCTGAGCTTGTGCCTAACACGAAGCCTGCGAGGACATCAGTCGGGTAATGCAGGCCGAGGTACATGCGAGATAAACCAACAGAGACAGCAAGCGGAAGCAAGAAAATACATGTTATGGGAAATAGCAGAGCCAGCGGTGTAACGACGGAGAAAACAGCCGTCGTATGTCCGGACGGAAACGAGTGGTCCTTTAGCGGATTTTCTGTTGTGCGTGTGCCAGGCAATGCGAGATAAGGACGTTTGCGCGGATAGCATTTTTTGGCGACAGCGACAGGAAGATGGCTTACCAGCAAAGAAAACATGCATGCATACGCTGCTGGCTTTTGATCATGAGGCATAAAGAGAGCGAGAAGGATCACGGATAGGATGGAAAATGTAGCCCCACCTGCATGGGTGATGCGTCGGAAATAAGCATCAAACATCCTGTGCTGCATCCTGTCATTGATCAGTCTGAAGAATACACATTCTTTTTCATAGATCCAGCCCATCATCTTGATCATTGAAAGACCCCCTGTTCATGACGTTATGTTCATGATACGAAGTTTGTGTTATGGCAGTTTTAAGGAATTGTATGACTTTTATGAAGGTCAGCTTTCTCATACAAGAACGCATTGTGATAGAATGATATACACTAAAAGTTAGCCGCAGGGGGAATAGATATGTACGAAGGCATTCACCATGTGTCTCTGCTTGTCCGGGATTTGACGGCAGCGAAAGTCTTTTATGAGGATGTACTGGGGTTCAACGTGTCATCAGAGCGGCCGGAATTTAACTTTCCTGGCGAATGGTATAGGATCGGAAGTACTCAGCTTCATTTAATCGTGCATGAAACAGGATCAGCACGCAGGAATTCCACAGCCATTGACAGCCGTGACGGCCATTTTGCTGTCAGGGTGAAGAATATGTCCGAGCTTATCCTCAGGCTTGAAAAAGGAGGGGCTGTGTATAAAGACACCCCCCGCAATAAAACACCCTGGCATCAAGTGTTCGTCAGTGATCCGGACGGCAACTTGATTGAATTTAACGCTCCGGCTTCTGGATAGACTTATAATATTGGCCTTTTTCTTCATATTCGCGGCGTATCCTCGCCATATCCGCTCTGTCAGCATCGGTCAGGGTTCGTATGACTTTAGCCGGTCTGCCGAAAGCTAGGGTATCCGGCGGAATCACTTTACCAGGAGGAACGAGGCTTCCTGCGCCGATGAATGCCCCTTCCCCCACTTCAGCTCCGTCAAGTATAAGAGAGCCCATGCCGATCAACGCGTTCTTTTTTACCGTGCAGCTGTGCAGGATAACTGAATGGCCTACCGTAACGCCATCTTCTAGGATAAGCGGCCGGTTCGGGCTTTGGTGGAGGACAGAGTTATCTTGGACGTTGACTCTGGCACCGATGATGGTAGGTGACACGTCACCGCGTATTACTGTGTTGAACCAGATGGAGCTGTTATCTCCAATCGTAACATCTCCTGTGATTGTCGCATAATCGGCGATGAATGCGCTGCTTGAAATGACAGGTTTTTTATCATGATAAGGATAAATCATACAGGCACTTCCTATCGTTAAAAGGATTAAGTACGTTAAAAGTGTAGCAAACGGTTAGAGGTAAGAGAAGGGGGTTATAACATGTGGACTTGGAAATCAAGCAAAGAACATAGTAAAGGAACGGTTGTGCTCGTTCACGGAGCGGGAGAATATCACAGGCGATATGAATGGGTGATCAGAAGGCTGAATGAATCAGGCTACCATTGTGTGATGGGAGACCTACCCGGCCAAGGTACGACGACAAGAAGACGCGGTCATATTAACTCTTTTAATGATTATATCCAAGAAATTGAAGGATGGGTTCACACGGCTGCAGGATTTGGCCTTCCTGTCTTCCTTTTCGGTCACAGCATGGGAGGGCTTGCCGTCATCCGTTCTTTGATGGAAAAAGAAATGCCCGTCACAGCGGTTGTTCTATCGTCTCCTTGTCTTGGGCTCGTGAACCCGCCATCTAAAGGCAAAGAAGCACTTTCCCTTGTGCTGAATAAAATTGCGCCTTCTGTTAAATTTTCGACGAATCTTCCGCCAGGCAGCGGGACAAGAAACGAAGAGATGCGCATGCGTGATGAAGGCGATATGCTGCTTGTCAAGAAAGTATCTGTCCGGTGGTACCGTGAATTGACTTTAGCGATGAAAGCAGCGATGGAAGGATACAAGAGATTTCCTGACGTGCCGCTCCTTGTCCTGCAGGCGGGCAACGATTTGATCGTCGATAAAGATTCGGTTAGACAGTGGTTCAGTGCGATAGATCTTGGCGAAAGAAGCTTCAAAGAGTTTCCAGATCTTTATCATGAGGTGCTGAACGAGCCCGAGCGTGAGCATGTGTACACGTATTTAGAGAAGTTCCTGCATTTGCATAGTTAACGGAACAAGGGGGAAGGTAAAGAAGTAAACAACAAGCAGAGGAGCATGCTGCATGATTTCTGTCCCGACCCACCCGATTGCGTTAATGTATACCGTGTATAAACGGATCTTTCCTGCCGTTCATTCTTGTTTGAACGAATGGCAGAGAAAAGCGGAATGTATACCCGATCCAGAGCTGCGCAGGCAGGCGCTCGCAAGTATCTGTTCCAAAACCTTTCATTGCGAAGGAGGAGCCATACTGGCTCTTCCTGCCGGCAGGTTTCAAGATCAAGCGATTCAATTTATTGTCGCCTATCAGACAATCAGCGATTATTTGGACAACCTTTGCGACCGCAGCACATCACTCGATGACAAAGACTTCTCTGCTCTTCATGAATCCATGGAGGATGCCCTCACACCAGGGGCGCCTGCACGAAATTATTACCGTTTTCGAGATGAGCAGGAGGATGGCGGGTATTTGCACAAGCTTGTGTCATGCTGCCAAGGTGTCCTGCAGAATCTTTGCGGTTATGAGAAAATAGCCGGCAGCTTGCTTGAACTCGCTTCCATTTATTGCGATTTGCAAATACATAAGCACGTGATCAAACAAGAACGGGAAACGCGCCTGAAAAAATGGTTTGATGCACATAAAGCCGGATTGCCTCAGATGAGCTGGTATGAGTTTTCCGCCTGTGCCGGTTCGACGCTCGGTATCTTCTCTCTAGTGAGCTATGCTTTTTGTGAAGGCTTTACAGAAAAACACGCTTCCCAGATCAAGACTGGCTATTTTCCTTGGGTGCAAGGGCTGCATATCCTTTTGGATTATTTTATTGATCAGGATGAGGACAGGATAGAAGGAGATTTGAACTTTTGCTCCTACTATAGCTCTAAAGAAGAGATGCTTGAAAGGCTAACTTACTTTATCACACAGGCAGATAAAAGCCTTGCTGTTCTCCCTCATTCACGATTCCACCGGCTCATCCACCGCGGTCTGCTCGGAATCTATCTGTCTGACCAAAAGGTAAAGGAGTGCCCAGCTGTCAAAAAGGCCGCGTCCAAGCTAGTGCGGCTAGGAGGGACGGTTTCCTTATTTTTTTACATGAACCGCCGCATATATCAGAAATTGAAGCCTTCTTATTAAATGTCGTGCTTCATCAATAGAGGTTAATAAAAAAGAGGAGTTCCCATTCAAATGGAACCCCTCTTTTTTGTTATTGGGTAAGGCTTTTGGTCATAGGGGAATTTGTGAAAAACATAAGGTCTGATTTTTCTAAATTGTGTTATTTTAATAATCTGTCCGATCTCACTTCATTTTATTTTCCACCACACGATAGTAATAAGAGTCTATGTTATTCAATAGATTATTCTTTCATCTAGGAGGAACATAAATGAAGAAACTATTTACCGCGTTCATCTTTATTTTAGTTATGTCCGCCATTGCGGGCTGTTCAGGAGAAACAGAAAAAGGAAAGAAACCAATGAAGGTAGGCATCATGCTGTCTGACGTTGGTTTAGGTGACCAGTCATTCAGTGATGCTGGCTTTGCTGGACTTGAGAAAGCGAGGGACGAACTGGGCATCTTATTTGATTATAAAGAGCTTAGCGAAACAAAATCCTATGAAAATGGTTTAAGGCAGCTGGCTAAGGAAGGAAACGATATCGTAATAGGACTTGGCTTCATGGTCCAGGAACCGATGGAAAAAGTGGCTAAGGAATTTCCGAAACAGAAATTTCTTCTGATCGATTCTCAATCAAAGCTGGAGAATGTATACACGATTAATTTTAAAGAAGAACAAGGAAGCTACTTGGTTGGGTACCTTGCTGCTATGAAGTCCAGTACGGATACGATCGGTTTTATCGGCGGAATGGACGTTCCATTGATTCGGAAATTTGCTGCCGGATTCTTGGAAGGGGCTAAAGCTGCCGATCCAAATACCAAGGTTATCATTCAGTATGCGGGTGACTTTGGAAAGCCGGAAATAGGTGCTAAACTCGCAGCAGACATGATTGATCAAGGTGCAGATTATCTTTATCCAGCGGCAGGACTGACAGGTCTAGGTGTATTAAACACAGCTCAGGAAAAGCAAGTGTACTCATTCGGGGTTGACTCTGATCAATACTTTCTCGCTGAAAAATCTGTTGTTTCTTCTATGGTGAAAAAAATCGACCACTCCATATACAGCAGTATTCAAGACTTGCAGAAAGGCAAGCTTACGAAACGAGCTGAACTGGGCTTAAAGGAAAATGGAGTCGGCATGGCTGATATTCGTATCATCTCACTGTCAGAAGAAGAAAAATCTAAGCTAGAAGAAATGAAAAAAAGCATCGAATCAGGAAAAATAAACGTTCCGACCGATTACTAGTAAAGGAAGTATGACCATGAACCTCAGAAAAAAACTGTTGTTAAATGCACTTATTCCACTCGTATTGGCTGTTTTAATGATTGGTTTTATCATCGTGCAAATGATGAAAGTCCAGTCAGCCAGCGAAAATGACGTAAGCAATTTATTAAAAATCGAGAGCCTGAATTCAGATATCACGTATACTCAGCAAGCATTAGGAATTTACTCTTTTTTACCTTCAGAGGCGAACGGTGAAGTGGTAAAGGGAGGCTTAAAGCAGACGAGCGGCAAATTGTCTATGCTGCAGAAAAGTTTGTCAGGAAAATCATATCAGAAAAAACTTACGGTCATTTCCAAGAAATTCAATTCATTGGAAAATGCGAGTAAGAAAGCTTTGGCTGAAAAAAATACAAATGAAGCAAAGGTACAGTCATTGCGGACAAAAGGTATGCTAAATGATATGTATCTATTAAGAAAAGAAGCCAACCAGCAGCATGAGCAGAAAACAGCGCATATTAAAGAGCAGATTTCTTTTGTTATTTATGCAGCGCTGATCGGCAGCCTTTCTCTGCTATTGGTTACAGGAATCATCACTCGAAGATATACGGCAAGAATTACAGTTCCAATTAAAAAGCTGGCGGAAAACGCCAGCCGAATTGCCAAGGGTGACCTGACGGTTAAGATCGCTTCTATTGAACAGAAGGACGAGGTTGGCCAGTTAAACGAAGCGTTTATTGAAATGGCAGGCAATCTAAAGCATGTGATCCGAACCTTGGCCATGAGCTCTGAGCAAGTAGCATCAAGCTCTCAGCAGCTCTCGGCGAGTGCGGACCAGACAATTGCAGCAAGTCAGGAAATGAGCAAGTCTATGAAAGAAATGGCTGCCGGATCGGATAATCAAATGCAAATGTCTATAGAAAGTGCACAAGCTGTAGAGGAAACATCAATCGGCATTGCACGTATTGCGGAAAGCTCGGCATCTCTCTCGGAAATGACTTCTGATACTGTTGCGAAGGCAGAAGAAGGTGCTGTGTTTGTTGAAAAAACAGCAAACCAAATGGACGAGATAAAACAATCGGTTGATGTGACAGATGAACGCATTCGCATTTTAAATAATTTATCTAAAGAAATCGATGATATTGTAAATATCATTTCTGATATTGCAGGCCAGACGAATCTGCTTGCATTAAACGCAGCAATTGAAGCTGCGCGAGCGGGAGAATCGGGTAAAGGGTTTGCAGTCGTAGCCGACGAAGTCAGAAAGCTCGCTGATGAAACAAATCAGTCGGCCCAGAAAATTGGTGCCATTGTAAAAGAGGTTCAAGACGGAACCGAACGATCTGTGACGGCAATGAACGAAGTACGCCAAAACGTGATTAGCGGAATGGAAATCACCGACCGTTCAAAAGCAAAGTTTACAGATATAGTAGACTCCATGGACAGAATGGCAGCTCAGATAGAAGAAATTTCAGCCACAAGCCAAGAAATTTCTGCAGGCTCAGAAGAAGTGGCTGCATCTGTACAGGATATGGCAGACGTTGCACGGAATTCATCAGAATATACGTTGAAAACAGCGGTCTCTGCCGAAGAACAGGTCGCTTCTATGCAAGAAATCCAACAATCGGTCAGCCAGCTTTCCAACATGGCAATCGATTTGGAGACTATCATCAGCTCATTTAAGATGAATGAGAAGGATAATAAATAGCTGTTTTCGTAAATATTGTTGCTTAATTCGAGAAGTTCTTTATAAAATAACAAAAGCTGACTAGGGCGTTTTGACAAACGCATTAGACAGCTTTTGTTGTTCCTATGAAACATCAAGTGTTTATCTCTTTTCAATCGCGACAATAAACGGCGGTGAGTTTTTTTGATTGATGAATTGGTACTGCAGCACGTGTGCTTGCTTTTGATCTAGAGAAGATACGAAAGACATCACCTCTTCTTTTTCGACCTTTCCTTCCTCATGTCCATGATAGATGACGAGTACAATTATGCCGCCATTTCTCATGAGGGCGAGCAGCTGCGTGATTGCTTCAATGGTCGAGTGTCCCGCGGTTGTGATCTCTTTATCCCCTCCGGGCAGATAACCGAGATTAAACACCGCTCCAGCCAATTGCCCAGTGAGGTCAGAAGGAATTCGGTTCCCAAGCTCACTGTGGCTGCAATGAAAAAAAGTAACATTCTCATGTGTTCCGTGTTCAGCAAGTCGTCGCGCAGCGTTCTCTATCGCCTTAGCCTGAACGTCAAAAGCATATACATGCCCTTTTGCACCGACAAGGTTGGAAAGAAACAACGTGTCATGGCCGTTTCCGCAAGTCGCGTCTATGATTATGTCGCCATCTCCCGCCGCTTTGGCCAAAAGTTCTCGAGCGAATGGCAGGATACCGGATACGTTCATTTACCTCACCTTATCCTTTTCTGCGCAGAAGTACTTGCCTTGAAAGCTGCTGCGCCGCTTCAGTTCGTCTTCGATTGCATTCAGCACGCTCCATTTATTGCTGCTCCACATTGGTCCAATCAATAAATCCTGCGGTCCGTCACCTGTGAGTCTATGAATCATCATCTGAGGTGGAAGGATCTCAAGCTGGTCGCAAACGATTTTAATATATGAATCAAAATCGAGGAACTCTACAAGACCTTGTTCATATTGCTTGACCATCGGCGTTTTCTTGAGCAGGTGCAGCAGGTGGATCTTGATGCCCTGCACATCAAGTTTAGAAACTTCTTTCGCCGTCTCCATCATCATCTCGGGTGTTTCAAGCGGAAGGCCGTTTATGATATGAGCACATACAGAAATGCCATGCTTTCGGAGCTTCTTCACACCTTGCACATACACCTCATAATCATGTGCCCGGTTAATGAGCTGTGCCGTCCGTTCATGGACGGTTTGCAGGCCGAGCTCCACCCATAAGTACGTACGTTTATTCAATTCTGCTAAATACTCGACCACGTCGTCCGGCAGGCAGTCAGGTCTGGTGGCGATGGAAAGCCCCACCACATCCTCTTGTTCAAGAACGGTCTCATACAGTTCTTTTAATTTTTCGACCGGTGCATAGGTATTGGAAAACGCTTGGAAATACCCGATATATTTCCCTTTTTTCCATTTTCGGTTCATGCGTTTCTTAACAGTTTCAAACTGGGTGATGATATCGTCACGGCGGTCGCCGGCAAAATCGCCTGAACCGCTCTGTGAACAGAACGTACAGCCGCCGTATGCCGCTTTACCGTCACGGTTCGGGCAGTCGAACCCGCCATCGAGTGTAATTTTGATAATTTTTTCCCCAAAGTGCTGTTTCAAATGTTCGTTCCATGTATAGTAAGGTTTGCCGCCAAAGTGTGCTGGCTGTTCTTGTAAATGAACCATAGGTAAGACTCCTTTCAATGATGCTATACAGCACCATATTGCATTGTAGCATGTACAGAAATTTGCTGACAAACTCTCCTCGGTAAACAAAAATTGTAATCTTTCACAAAACATTCTACAATACTTAAGGAGCAAGGAGGAACAGCTTATGAAAATGCCGGCTCGTGTTTGGCTTCTTATTATTGGTATGGTTTTAAATGTTACTGGCTCGTCATTTTTATGGCCGGTCAACACCATTTTTATGGTCAATCACCTTGATCAGACACTGACAGCAGCGGGAGTTGTCCTGATGCTTAACGCAGGGGCAGGAATACTCGGAAACTTGATTGGCGGCACAATGTTTGACCGGTTTGGCGGCTACCGCACAATTCTTGGCGGTGTGTCCATCACGTTAGTCTGTTCTGTCCTGTTAATCTTTTTTCATTCTTTCTACATCTATGCGATTCTATTATTCGTGATTGGCTTCAGCACAGGCATCACATTTCCATCGATGTATGCGATGGCGGGAACGATTTGGAAAGAAGGAGGAAGAAAGGCTTTTAATGCCATTTATATCGCGCAGAATGCCGGAGTGGCGGGCGGAGCTGCGCTTGGTGGGATGGCCGCCTCCTATTCTTTTACTCTTTCATTTATATGCAACGCCGCGTTGCTGGCTTCGTTCTTCATGCTCGTCCTTTTCAGCTTTAAAAACATGGACGGGGACAGGGCTGTTGCACCTGCTGCGGAATCTATCAGAAAAGAGTCTGCCTCATTGATAAAACAGCGCGGCTTTCAAGCATTGCTGTTATTGTGTACAGGATATTTCTTTGCCTGGATCGCTTATGCCCAGTGGCCGTCCTCTATCGCTGCCCATACACAGGAGATGGGGATCAGTGTGAAGCTCTACAGCCTGCTTTGGACGGTAAACGGAGCGCTGATCGTTCTTGGCCAGCCTATCGTTAATCCGTTGCTGCGTCGCTTTATTCCATCGATAAAGGCTCAGATGATGGTTGGTTACACCATCTTTATTGTCTCCTTTCTTGTCATCGCGGAGGCAGCGAGCTTTTCTGGTTTTCTGGCAGGAATGATTATACTGACCATTGGAGAAATGCTTGTTTGGCCAGGCATACCTTCCATTGCTGCAGAGCTTGCTCCAGCAGGAAGAGCTGGATTTTACCAGGGAGTCGTCAACAGCACCGCGACGGCAGGCCGGATGATCGCGCCGCTATTCGGCGGTCTTCTCGTCGACCATTTCAATATTGCCGTATTGTTTTATGTATTAATGCTGTTCTTGTTGATTTCTTTTGTGCTCACACAGCAGTATGACCGCAAGCTATTAAATAAGGCGACAATCTCTGTCAGTGAAATCAAACAATAGACTACGAATAAAGAGGAGACGGACTATTGGATGGGTTTTTTAGATTTTCATTAGAAGAACTGCCATTTATTATTATTTCACTTGTCGTCGCTTTTACGGTCCACGAATGGGCGCATGCGTATACAGCCTACAAATGCGGCGACAATACCGCAAAGAACCAAGGACGGTTAACGTTTAATCCAGCTGCGCACATTGATCCGCTCGGTGCGCTACTCATCTTAATCGTCGGTTTTGGATGGGCGCGTCCTGTCCCGGTTGACAGAAGGAACTTCAAAAGGCCGCATTTGTACAGCATTCTTGTATCGGCTGCCGGTCCGCTAAGCAACCTGCTGATCGCCTTATTTACTTATGTGCTGCTCTTTGTTTTTGATGCGACGTCCTTGATTCCCTTATCTGGAAAAGGAGCTGAATTTGTTTCGTCACTGCTCGGAACAATGCTGCAGCTGAATATCGTGCTCTTCTTGTTTAACCTTCTTCCTTTTCCGCCGCTTGACGGGTACCGTATTTTAGAAGATTTAGCTCCCGACCGTATCCGGACGAAAATGATGCGCTATGAATCTTACGGCGCCATCTTGTTCTTGGTGATTGTCTTGACACCGCTTGATCAGTACGTGATTTACCCTATTTTTGATATGGGCGTTCCATTTGTTATTAACACGCTTTACAAAATCATCTCGCCGCTGTTTATGTAGAACGATTTCAGGCGAAAATAAATGCAAGGTGTCCTTGACAATTGTAGGAATGCTTCATACAATACAAATTAACATCATAATTTTAATGAATAACGATGATCAGGAAGCAGTAGCAAGCGAAAAGGGTGTAGAGAGTTGGCGGAAGGTGCAAGCCAATCCCAAATTCGTATGTGAACTCATCCTTTAGTTGCGGGCGTGAACTAACAGTAAGGCCTGCCGTATGCCGCGTTAAGGCTTATCATGAGTGAGCGCTGAACGTAGCGTTAATCAGGGTGGTACCGCGGAACATGTGTATGTTATTCACAGCCTTTCGTCCCTAATTTTTAGTTTAGGGGCGGAAGGCTTTTTATATTTTAAGGAGGAAAAATCATGTATTACAACCACAAAAAGATCGAGAAAAAATGGCAGTCCTATTGGGAAGACCATAAAACGTTCAAAACAGAAGACGAGATTGGTAAAAAGAAATTCTACGCCTTGGATATGTTTCCTTATCCATCTGGTGCCGGTCTTCACGTAGGGCACCCGGAAGGCTATACGGCAACAGATATCCTGTCCCGCATGAAGCGCATGCAAGGCTATAACGTCCTTCATCCAATGGGCTGGGACGCCTTCGGACTTCCTGCTGAGCAGTACGCGCTTGATACGGGGAACGATCCAGCGGAATTCACTGAACAGAACATCAACACGTTCCGCCGCCAGATCAAAGAGCTAGGCTTCTCGTATGACTGGGACCGCGAAGTGAACACGACTGATCCTGATTATTACAAATGGACACAGTGGATCTTCCTTCAGCTTTATAAAAAAGGTTTGGCTTATGTGGCAGAAGTGCCAGTAAACTGGTGTGAAGCTCTCGGCACGGTGCTCGCGAACGAGGAAGTCATCGATGGCAAAAGTGAACGCGGCGGGCACCCGGTCGTGCGTAAGCCGATGAAACAATGGATGCTGAAAATTACGGAATACGCAGACCGCTTGCTTGAGGATCTTGAAGAGCTTGACTGGCCGGAAAGCTTGAAAGACATGCAGCGCAACTGGATTGGACGATCTGAAGGTGCTGAAGTCACGTTTGAGGTAGACAGTCACAATGAAAAAGTTACCGTATTCACGACACGTCCGGATACTTTATATGGTGCGACATACTTAGTGCTTGCTCCAGAAAGCGCAATGGTTAGTGCAATCGTGACAGAAGAACAGCGCGGTGCGGTTGAAGCGTATCAAAAGCAGGTTGAAACGAAGTCAGACCTAGAACGCACTGAGCTTGCGAAGGAAAAAAGCGGTGTGTTCACGGGTGCATATGCGATTCACCCTGTTACGGGCGATAAGCTGCCAATCTGGATCGCTGATTATGTGCTCGCGAGCTACGGCACAGGAGCGATCATGGCGGTTCCAGCTCACGATGAGCGTGACCACGAATTTGCCGTGAAATTCCAGCTTCCGATCGTTGAAGTCGTGGAAGGCGGCAATGTGCATGAAGCGGCATACTCAGGCGACGGATCACATGTGAATTCAGACTTCTTAAACGGTCTTGGTAAAACAGAAGCGATCGAAAAGATGAACGAGTGGCTAGAGTCTAATGGTAAAGGTGAGAAGAAAGTAACTTACCGTTTGCGTGACTGGCTGTTCTCGCGCCAGCGCTACTGGGGCGAACCGATTCCGATCATTCACTGGGAAGACGGCACGATGACAGCAGTGAAGGAAGAAGAACTTCCGCTCGTATTGCCCCCGATGAAGAACATCAAGCCATCAGGCACAGGCGAATCGCCGCTTGCCAACTTGCCAGAGTGGGTGAACGTGACAGATCCGGAAACAGGGAAAAAAGGACGCCGTGAAACAAACACGATGCCGCAATGGGGAGGAAGCTGCTGGTATTACCTTCGTTATATCGATCCGACAAACAGCGAAGCGTTAGCAGATCCTGAAAAACTAAAGCATTGGCTGCCTGTGGATATTTATATCGGCGGTGCTGAACATGCGGTTCTTCACCTTCTATATGCTCGTTTCTGGCATAAAGTGCTTTACGATTTGGGTGTTGTTCCTACAAAAGAACCGTTCCAGCGCTTGTTCAACCAAGGGATGATTCTCGGTGAAGGAAACGAGAAAATGAGCAAATCCAAAGGCAACGTCGTGAACCCGGATGAAATCGTCGCCTCGCACGGTGCCGATACGCTTCGTTTATATGAGATGTTCATGGGACCGCTAGACGCGTCGATTGCATGGAGCACGACAGGACTTGACGGAGCACGCCGCTTCTTGGACCGCGTGTGGCGCTTGTTCGTGACAGAAGGAGAAGAAAAGCTTCACAGCCACATAAAAAATGCAGCAGGATCAGAAGCTTTCGAACGCACGTACCATCAAACAGTGAAAAAGGTAACAGAGGATTTCGAAGCCCTTCGCTTCAACACCGCCATCTCTCAAATGATGGTGTTCGTGAACGAAGCGAACAAGCAGGACGTCCTTCCTAAATCCATGATGGAAGGCTTCGTCAAGCTGCTTGCTCCAATCGCTCCTCACATGGGTGAAGAACTATGGGAGAAGCTCGGACACAGCGGCACAGTCGCTTACGAAACATGGCCAGCTTGGGATGAAGCAAAACTAGTGCAAAACGAGGTAGAAATCGTCGTGCAAGTAAACGGAAAGCTTAAAACAAAACTCACCATCTCAGCAGACCTCGGAAAAGACGAAATGGAAAAAGCGGCTTTAGAGGAAGAAACAGTCCAAGCCGGTATTGAAGGAAAGACCATTCGCAAAGTAGTCGTTGTTCCAGGAAAACTTGTCAATATCGTCGCCAACTAAGGAGGAAGAAACATGGAACTACAAATCATCTCACCAGAAGAAGTGAAACAACTGATTAAAGAAGGTAAAGACATTTCACTGATCGATGTTCGCGAAGACGAAGAAGTGGCAGAAGGGAAGATTCCACAAGCCGTTCATATCAAGATGGGTGAAATTCCAGACCGTCTTAGTGAAATCAATAAGGATAAAGAGCACATCATCATCTGCCGATCAGGACGCCGCAGTGAAAATGTCTCTCTATTCCTTTTGGACCAAGGCTATAAAGTAAAAAACATGGAAGGAGGCATGCTCGCCTACGGAGATCATAACAGCTGATTCTAACTGAAGGAAAAAGAAGGATGCCCATTCCGGGGATCCTTCTTTTTGTGTCTGCAAGACTTTCCCTAAGGGGTCCGGTACACATCAAGGTTTCCAAGATACCGAAGGTCATCATCTCGGTACCGTACCTCAGGTAGACAACAGAGAACATGTTCGCCCTCGCTTCGCCAAGAAGCAAACCAGACAAAATCATTATCAGTCTGAACCCAATTAAACAACCAAACCTTCTTTTGCATCCCCGTAACCCTTGCACATCCACTAAATTAAACAAGTCAATACATCTGCCGATAGTAATGTATAACAATTTTTCGGAGGCTACCATGAATGCTTATTTGCCAGACAAAATAAAGTGGTTTGCAGGAATAGCCTTCCTATACGGCTTACATATAGCAGTCGAGGTCGGACTGCTGCCTACGATAAGCAGGCAGGCGGAAATCTTGCTGAATCTTGTGACGATGCTTCTTATTTTCGTTATGCTGTACATGATGCTGAAAAAGAAGAACGATTCACTGGAGAGTTTGAAGAATGAAATCAAGCTGCATAAAGAAACACATGAAGAACTAAAGGTAAACCGAGAGCGTCTGCAAAATATCTTTGACAGCATTGATGTGGCGATTTGGTCACATAACCTTCAAACGGACAAGCTGATGATTTCGCCAGGAATTGAAAAGCTGTATGGCATTTCGATGAACCAATTTTTTACCGATGTTCAATTGTGGCGAAAAGTGATACATGAAGATGATGCGCCTGTCATTGAAGAAAGAGCTAAAAAGATCGCGAACGGTGAAATTGTTACGAGCGAATACCGCATCATTCGTCCGAACGGAGATATCCGCTGGATTCAGGACAGAGGTATCCCGTTTTTAGATGCTGACAACCGCTTAATCGAATTTCATTCCGTTCTTTTTGATATCACTCCCCGAAAGCAATCTGAACAAACGATTAACCAGCTCGCTTTTTTTGACGAACTAACGGGTCTTCCTAACTTGACTGGTTTTATGAAACGCATTGAAGCGAAGTTGATCGAGGCACGCATCTTGAAAAAAAGCGTCAACATCCTTCTTCTGGATTTGGACCGGTTTAAGGTCGTGAACGATACCTTGGGCCACAGTTTTGGAGACAGGCTCCTGCAGCAAGTCGCAAAGCTTTTAAAGAAGGCAGTCGGTGAGGCAGGAGAAGTTTTCAGGCGCGGTGGTGACGAATTTATCATTATTCTTGAGCATACAGAAAGCGAAATCCTCAACAACACGACAAGTATGATCATCGATTCGTTTAAGTCACCTTTTTTTCTTGGAGGACAGGAGATGTATTCCTCTCCGAGCATTGGGATCAGTGTCTTTCCTGAACACGGAGAAGACGTGGAAACCCTTCTCAAAAATGCGGATTCTGCTCTTTATCTGGCAAAGGAAAGAGGGAGAAACAATAGCCAGTTTTTTTCAGACCATTTAAACGAACGGGTCAAAAAGAAGCTTCAAGTCGAACACGGTCTTCATAAAGCAATAGAAAATAAAGAATTTAAACTAGTCTATCAGCCGCAATTTGAGCTTTCGACAGGGAAAGTGATCGGAGCGGAAGCACTGCTCAGATGGGAACACCCAAAAGAAGGCTTGATTTCACCGGTAGAGTTTATTCCAGTGGCAGAAGAAACAGGATTAATTCTTCCAATCGGAGAGTGGGTCGTTCAAGAAGCATGCCGCCAAACAAAGGTTTGGCATGACAAAGGCTATGAAGGGCTGCTTGTTGCGGTAAATATTTCAGCTAAACAGCTTATTGACGGAGCGTTTATTAGAATTATTGAAGCGGCACTTAACGATAACGGACTAAAGCCGGATAACCTGGAGTTGGAGATCACAGAAAGCACGATGCAGAACATTGATGAAACATTGCCGGTACTCAACAAGCTGAGAGAAATGGGAGTTTCCATTTCAATTGACGATTTTGGAACAGGCTACTCCTCGCTTTCCTATTTAATGCATCTGCCTGTTAATACGCTTAAGATCGATAAAATGTTTGTAGATGACATAGGCTCCAGCCCTAAAGGCGATGCCATTGTCAGGACGATCATTAACATGGGACAAAATCTAGGATTTAATGTCATTGCTGAAGGCATAGAGCTTGCTGAACAGGTCGAATATCTGATGAGTCAGGGCTGTCAGCAAGGACAAGGTTATTTCTTTAGCAAACCGCTGGATCCAGCCGTAATTGAACAGGAATTTCTAACAAAAAAACCACAGCAGGTTGGATGATGGATCCTGCTAAACGAATAGACTATTTCAAACAGGCTGTTAAGGCAAGGTTACAGCCTGTTTTTATATTTCCTCAATATTTTCTAAGAGGACGCGAATGGGCCACAATTCGTCAAAACCTCCTCATTTCTGTCAAAGGAAAGCAGTCACCTGCTCAAGAATAATAGGTGAAAGGGGGGCTGTCTATGTGGAAGGTGAAATTGTTTGATGAGGATCATGAACAAGATCTAGAAGCGGAGATCAATGCATTTCTGGAAGACGAGCCTAATTTAGATATAAAAGAGATACAATTTGAGACATCAATCTGCTGCTGTGATGAAGAGGATACGATCTACTCTTACTCTGCTTTAATTTTATATAAAAAAAGACAGGACCGCTGAAGTTTGATCAGCAGGTCCTGTTTTACCTTCTAATGAGCTGTTCCCGCAAACATTGCGGCGTTCGTCCCTGCCAAGTGGCCGGTAACAAAAGCGACCGTGATGTTGTAGCCCCCTGTGTAGCCGTGCAAGTCCAATACTTCACCGCAGAAGTAAAGCCCTTCTTGCTTCTTTGATGCCATCGTTTTAGGATCGACTTCTTTTACTGTTACTCCACCTCCTGTTACGAAAGCTTTTTCAATCGACAAGGTGCCGTACACCGAAAACGAGAACGATTTGATCTGTTTTACAAAAGATCGGATCAGCTGTTTTGAGAGCTGATCCGCAGCAGTAGAAGGATCGATTTCCGCCTTTTGCAGCAAGAAGAGAAGATATCGCTCCGGCAGAAGATTTCTTAAAATGTTTTTTACTGCTTTTTTGGGTTCTTCTGCAAGAAGTGTGTTAACGTGCTGAAAAAGGTTTTCTTCATTCATTTCCGGGAAACAGTCAACACGCATCTCGATCGAGTCTGTTCCGAATTTTTTCAGCGCTTTTACTACATACTGGCTGCACCTAAGGACTGCTGGGCCAGAAATTCCAAAATGGGTGAACAGCATGTCTCCCTTATGTGCTTTAATCAGCTTTCCTTTAGGGTTCCAAACAGAAAGCTCAATGTTACGAAGTGCCAGACCTTGCATCTCCTTGCTTTTGACGAACGGTTCGTTGGAGACGATCGGTACTTCAGTCGGATACAGCTCTGTGATCGTATGGCCGGCTTTTTCTGCCCAAGCGTACCCGTCACCGGTAGATCCGGTATGCGGGACGGACTTACCGCCTGAAGCGATCACGATGGAACGGGTTCGGAGCACATCACCGCTTCTCAGTTCCACGCTTTCCACTGCTCCGTCTTGATAATGGATGGTTTTAACAGGAGCATTTGTGCGGATCGTGATGCCAAGTGACTTGATCTTTTCAAGTAGAGCGTTCACCACATCCTTTGCCTTATTCGAGACAGGAAACATTCTTCCATTATCTTCTTCCTTCAGCTGTATGCCCAATTCTTCAAAGAAGGTTATGATGTCTTCATTATTGAATAAAGAGAACGCGCTATATAAAAAACGGCCGTTTCCGGGAATGTGCTTAATGATTTCTTCAACGGGCAGGCGGTTAGTTACATTGCAGCGTCCGCCGCCAGAGATGGCCAGCTTCCGTCCGAGCTGATCGCCCTTATCGAGCAAGAGTACGCTAGCTCCTTGTGATGCGGCTGCCACACTAGCCATAAGCCCAGAAGGTCCGCCGCCGATAATAATACAATCGTACTTCATGGTAAAAATCCCAACTTTCATTTTAGTAAGAGCAATACAACGATAGCACAAACGGTGAAAAATGTCCGCACCCCTGGCGGATAAGAACAGGCTAAAAAACAGGTTGGATGTGGAGGGATTGTGTTACAATACTAATATTGTTTAACTGGATGAAGTAGGAGATGAAAGAATGTCTCGTTTGTTAAGAGGAACATTGATTTTAACTGCCGCTACTTTTTTCTCAAAGTTTATCGGCCTGATTTATATTATACCGTTTACTGCACTCGTTCATGAAGGCGGGATCGCACTCTATGGATACGCGTATAATCCGTATACGATTTTGCTCAGCATTTCAACAATGGGCATTCCGCTCGCTGTTTCGAAATTCGTTTCGAAGTATAACGCCATGGGAGATTATGAGACAGGGAGGAGGCTGTTAAAATCCGGCCTGCTAATCATGACCTTGACCGGAACCGCTGCGTTCTTGCTGCTGTACAGCAGCGCGCCGTTTCTAGCGGGAAAGATCATCGTGAAGCACGGTGAGAACGGCAACTCGCTAGAAGATATTATTTTCGTGATTCGAATGGTCAGCACGGCACTCATAATCGTTCCTTCGATGAGCTTGATACGCGGCTATTTTCAAGGGTTTCAATCGATGGGACCGACTGCTGTCTCACAGGTTGTCGAACAGATTGTCCGAATCGTCTTTATTTTGATCGGCGCCTGGGTGATCATGAACGTGCTTGATGGTACAACCACTCAAGCTGTCGGGCTAGCTACCTTTGCTGCCACTCTTGGAGCGATTGCAGGTCTCATCGTGCTGCTCTGGTATTGGAAAAAGCGCAGCCCGCACTTAAAGAAAATGTACGCAGAGAATAAAACGAACTCTAACGTATCACTTGCTGCGATGTATAAAGAAACAGTCGCTTATGCGATTCCTTTCGTCGCAGTGGGACTGGCTATTCCGATCTATCAGATGGTGGATCAGTTCACGATTGTGAACGTGCTTGTTGATAAAGCGGGATACACCCCGGCAAAAGCTGAATCGGTTTTCGCGATCATCACACAGATCGTCCATAAGCTTGTGATGATTCCCGTTTCTTTGGCCACTGCGCTCGCACTGACACTCATTCCGGTCATTACACAGTCTTATGTACAAAATAATAGAGAGGCACTCAATAAGCAAATCACCCAGACGTTTCAAATGGTGCTGTTCTTGACAATGCCTGCAGCGATCGGTCTTTCTGTTCTTGGTGTCCCTTCTTATGGAGCCCTGTTTGGAACAAAGAGTATGGAGTTTGGCGGATATTTTCTTGAATGGTATGCACCTACTGCTATTTTGTTCGCACTGTTTTCAGTGACAGCGGCCATCATGCAAGGATTGAACAAACAGAAATTTGCCTTCGTCAGCCTGATGCTCGGTTTTGGAGTGAAGGTTTTGCTGAACGCACCGCTGCTTGCCTTATTCGAAGGGATTGGATCCATCGTCGCTACGAACATAGGATTTACGGTTTCTTTTATTTTCAATCTTTATATCATTAGAAAGTACGGAGGGTTTTCCTATAAATGGGTGTTTAGAAGAACGGTATTGATGCTCATTTTTGCGATTGCTATGGCGTTAAGTACGCTTGGAGTCAAAAACGGACTCGAATCGTTTTATGGAGCGGAATACAGCAGGATAGAAACAATGCTTACGCTTGCGGCTGGAATCATTGCAGGAGGAGCGGTTTACTTGTTCTTGAGCTATCGTTCGGGCCTGATGAACATCGTTCTCGGAGAGAAGTTTTCCTTTATAGGAAAGCGCGGGAAAAAAGAAAAGCAGCATGAGTAAGTAAAGGATTCAGCCTCATTTGGCGCGAAAGAAATAGAGGGTGTCTCCTGCACGCTGCAGGAGACACCCTCTGTTCATTTTTTGTTTGCAGCATGTTGATCATCATACCATTTCAGCTGCTTCCCTATGCTGTAACCTTCAAGCGGCACTTCATAGGCATACCCGGCTTCTTTGAGGACAGGCTCGAGAAACTCTCGGTAAACCCAGCCGCCATGAAGGTGGATTTCTGTCGTCCGCGGCGGGGCGAATTCTTGCAGCTTTTCCACAACTTTAGCTGCCCACGCTCTTTTTTCACTCGGTGAAAAAGATTTAATGGTTACATTGTAAGGCTCAATAAACTGTTTTTTTGTTAGCAATCCGTGCTTGGCGCTGTAAAAAAAGTAATCATCATAATTCCCCTCGGCGTAGCTTAAGGATTTCTGAAAAAGCGGGCTTATGTATAGGTCCTTCGCTTCAGCCGGGTGCGGCAATTTTTTTCGGGCAGTTGCCAGCAGGCCGATCTTTTTCTTCATTGCGATTCCTCCTATAGTACTAAAATACCCGTTTACATGGAAATAAATCAAATTTTTAGAAAAAATATAGGTAATTATTCATTGTGGGGAGATATGACATGAGACTCGATAAATGGCTTTCTAATTCAGGGTTTGGCTCAAGAAAGGAAGTAAAGCAGCTGATTAAAGGCGGCGCTGTAACGATCAACGGCATAACAGTGAAAGACGGAAAGAAACAGGCTGTCCCTCAAGCTGATAAAGTGGCTGTTCATGGCGAGGAAATCGTTTACCGTGAATTCATTTATTTGATGATGAACAAGCCAGACGGTGTGATCTCGGCTACAGAGGATAATTTTCATGAAACGGTCGTTGACTTGATAGCGGAAGAATATAAGCAGTTTGACCCATTTCCGGTAGGGCGGCTTGATATCGATACGGAAGGTTTGCTGCTGCTGACGAATGACGGACAGCTTTCTCATTCTTTGCTTTCTCCGAAAAAGCATGTACCAAAAACCTATTTTGCTGAAATCAGCGGTGCTGTGACGGAAGAGGATGTACAGTCCTTTGCAGAAGGGGTAGAGCTTGATGACGGTTATGTGACAAAGCCAGGCATCCTGAACATACTCGAAGTGAGTGACAATGAATCGAAGATAACGATCACCATATCCGAAGGGAAATTTCATCAAGTTAAACGCATGTTTCTGGCTGTAGGAAAAAAAGTGGAGTACCTAAAGCGTATGAAGATGGGAACCTTGGAGCTTGATCCGTCTTTGCAGCCAGGAGAATATAGAGAACTTTCAGAAGCAGAGCTTGAAATGCTTCGATCAAGCGGTGTTTCTCTATAAACAGGAAAGGGTAACCTCCTAATAAAAAGGAGACACACTCATGCTGAAAATATCAGAACTTATCGGAATGAAAATTAAGCATGCAGAATTAGGAAATACAGAACACAAAGTAGACGACGTCGTCTTTAGGGAGGATAACACTTCAATCAGCTATCTTATCTACCATGTTGATACGATGAAGAATGATAAGGGCAGACCGCTTAATGACGGCCTCATAAACAAAGCAGGCACATGGGTCACGGGTATGAATGATTCCAACCTTCCGTCAGCCGGAATGATTGACGAGCAGGATTTCTCAGCCGCGCAAAAGGACACCTATTATGTGCCTTGGCCGGAAATTGAGAAAATGGAAGAGGAAACCGTTATCTATAAAGGCAGCGAACGCCAAAAATCTCTTGATGTATCGGGAACGTCTTGGCAAAGCTATAAAGGGCTGAAGGTTATTCATCCTGATGGAAAAGATCTTGGCGAGATAACGGATGGTGTCCTGAATGTGAACAGTGGTAAAATTGAAGGTTGGATTGTTACCGGCGGCTTTTGGAAACAGTTGATGGGAGAGGGAACGAAGACCATTCAGCTTGATGGCAAGCCGAACTGGGCCGCACAGGAATGGAGGCTGCAATCTGAGCCTGAGACGCTGATGCAAAAGCAATAACCGTGCCATCGTTCTTGGTCCAATTAAAAGAAAACCCAGCCTGACAGCAGGCTGGGTTATTTATTATTGATTTAAGATACTTTCACTTTCTTAGCGGTAGCTTCCCAAAGCCCTCTTCCCGGGCTATTGACAAGCTTGTTGTACGCAAGCACGTTCAAATCTCTCTGGATGGTCCGTTGTGTTGTTCCAAATTCTTCAACTAATTCTCGTGTTGTGACTGTTCCATTCTTGCGAATAAAAAGATACATTGCTTTTACACGATTCAGCATCCTGTCAGTTGAAGGACTCAAAAAACCACTCCTTATTGATAAATTACAATGCTTATTAACCATTTTACTCATGTAATATGAAATAAGTATGAAGTGCATTTTACAATAATGTTAAGTTTTCTGAAAACACAAAAAGCGAAGATTCGTTTAAAGAATTCTCCGCTGCGCAGGCCTGTTTGAGTAAAAATTCATGCTGTCTGTAATGGAATAAGTGAAACGGCAACGCAGCTTTAGTGCATACTGTTGTACGTAAAAACTCTAGCCCCGTATACCCACACCTCCTATTTACGGGATAGTATACTATATAGGCTGAAATTTGGCAAGATATATCTATAGGTTGTGATTGGGTTTTGCACAGCCGATATTTCATGTAGAATAGGAAGAGAATTTACATATTCGCTGTACTTGCAGGAAGGAGCTCTACACATGCAACATGTTAACTGGAAAGAAGAGGTATTAAAACGCAAAGAAGAATTGCTGCACGATACGCAAAAGCTGCTTCAAATAAAAAGCTTGCTGGACGAGGAAAAGAAAAGCGAGGGTGCGCCTTTCGGACCGAACGTGAAAGAGGCACTCGATTTTATGCTGAATCTTGGAGAAAAGAGCGGGATGACAGCCAAAAATTTGGACGGATTTGCAGGGCATCTGGAAATCGGTGAAGGAGAAGACTTGATCGGCATTCTCTGCCATGTAGATGTTGTCCCAGAGGGTGACGGATGGTCAGTTGATCCATTTGGCGGAGAAATAAAAGATGGTAAAATTTTTGCTCGCGGAGCCATCGATGATAAAGGGCCGACGATGGCTGCGTTCTATGGAATGAAGATTATTCAGGAGCTTAAGCTTCCGCTTTCTAAGCGCGTAAGGATGATCATCGGGGCAGACGAGGAAAGTGACTGGAGATGCGTAGATCATTATTTCAAGCATGAAGAGATGCCGATCATGGGATTTGCACCGGATGCGGATTTTCCGATCATTAACGCAGAAAAAGGCATTATTGACGTTTTGCTGACGAAGCCCGTTTCTGATGGTGGAGAAGGCTTGCTCTCCTTCATCTCCGGCAGACGTTTGAACATGGTGCCTGACGCTGCAGAAGCCTCGGTTACCGTTTCAGATTCAGGGATTGTAATCGATGATTTTATGTCGTTTCTGTCACAGGAAAAGCTGCATGGAAAAGGTGAAATTAGAGGAGACGTCGTCCATCTGCTGTTAGAAGGCGTGTCTGCACATGGCAGCACACCAGAAGAAGGGGTGAATGCAGGAACGATGCTTGCTGCGTTCCTTTCACGTTTTTCCTTTGATGGTGCGGGCGGTGAATTTCTCCAATTGATTTCTGAGGGTCTAAATGGTGATCACTATGGTCTCCATCTTGGTATTTCTGCTGAAGATGAAGCGAGCGGAAAGCTTACGGTAAACCCAGGAATCATGGAATACTCTAAAGAAAAAGCGACAGTCGGGCTCAATATCCGTTTTCCTGTAACACATAAAGGGGAGCAAACCATTCACCAGCTTGAAGAAAGTGTGAAAGAGGCAGGGTGGGCTGTGACAGTCAAAGAAAATAAAGCGCCAAATTATGTAGAAGAAAGTCATGTTCTCATTCAGACACTGAAAAAGGTGTATAAGGAGCAGACTGGAAAAGAGGGGGAACTGATTGCGATAGGCGGGGGCACGTATGCTCGTGCGCTTAATTCCGGAGTTGCTTTTGGAGCGCTTTTCCCAGGAAGAAAAGATGTCGCTCACCAAAAGGATGAGCATATGTTTGTGGAGGACTTGTTTGAAGCGGCAGCTATTTATGCCCATGCGATTTACGAATTGGCTAAATAGCCATTTCATTATACAGAGAGAAGGGGCATGACATCGTGGTGGAGAACAGAGGAACGTCCTTGAATATGAAATTGTTTTATTTGCTTGTGTTTTTTTCGTTCGGCAGTTTGTTTCCGCTGCTGGGTGTTTATTTTAAAGATACGGGCTTGTCTGGAACGGAGATTGGCACACTGCTGTCGATTAGTCCTGTCGTGATGATTTTTGCACAGCCGTTATGGGGAATGATTACAGATTATACCCAGCGTCCGAGAGGGATTCTGGCATGCAGTCTCTTGCTGACATCGTTGTTAGGATTTGCCGTTATGTATCTGAACGACTATGTTTGGCTTATTCTGCTGTTGATCGTGTTTTCGTTCTTTCAAAGTGCCATTGTACCCGTATCAGACAGCATTCTTCTGAATTATGTTCACAGAACAGGCAAAGAGTATGGCAATTACCGGCTGTATGGTGCGATTGGATTTGCGGTGAGTGTGCTCATCGTCGGCAAGCTGTCAGAGGCTGCTGGCCTTCAGGCTATTTTCTTTTCATTTTCAGGTGCCCTGCTGCTGACGCTCTTTCTTGTAAGAGCGATGCCGCGCGAGAATCAGCGGCTGCAAGGAAACCTTCGTTCTGGCATCAAACAGCTTGCGAAAATGCCTCCTTTCATGCTTTTTCTGCTGTCTGTGTTTTTAGTGTTCGGCCCGATTTTTGCGAATAATTTTTATTTTGGCTTCTACATTCAGGAAATCGGCGGCACGTTAACAGGGGTAGGCATCGCCTTCCTTTTATCAGCAGGGAGCGAGGCGCCTTTCATGAAGTTTGCGGGAGGCGCATTCAGGAAGTGGGGCATCATGCCTATTATGATGTTTGCTTCGTTTCTTTCTGCGGCTAGGTGGACGTTCTACTTTTTTGAGCCCTCGCTTGCGGTAGTGATGGCAACAACGGTCGTACAGGGCTTCAGTGTCGGACTGTTCATTCCAGCCGCGATGGAATATTTGCGGAATCATACACCTTCTGAAGCAAGGGCGACAGCCGTTGCTCTTTATACAGCGATCGGAAATGGCGTTGGTTCATGGTTCTGCACAATCATTGGCGGCATGCTGATCGATTCTTATTCCATATTTGCTACGTATCTATTTTTTGGGATCATGTCGATTGCCGGTTTTCTCATCCTTTTGGTGCTGCATAAAATGCCGCAGCAAAAGGCAGCACCTTCCACCATCATCGTATCAAAGTAAAAAACTGCCCTATTCCGTCAACTTCGGAATAGGGCAGTTTTTACATGGTTTCGTACCGGACAACTGATGGTTATGAAAACTGAAAAAGGTCAGAAGACAGATAGCGTTCTCCTGAGTCGCACGTGATGCAGATTACCACTTCTCCTTTTTTTCTTCTGGCCGCAATTTTTAATGCCGCATAAACAGAAGCACCAGAGGATGGGCCAACAAGGATGCCTTCTTCGGCCGCAAGCCGTCGTGTGATCGTGTAGGCGTCATCATCTTCAATACGCAGAATCTCGTCATACACACTCGTATTGAGAATAGGAGGCACGAAACCGGGGCTGGTGCCGACTAGCTTATGCTTGCCAGGCTTGCCTCCGGATAGGACAGGAGAACCTGCAGGCTCCACGACATGTACAGTTAAATCAGGGAACCAATCCTTCAGCATCTCGCCCGTTCCCGTGATCGTTCCGCCCGTACCAGCTGGAGCGACGAAGGCAGTAAAAGAAAGGCCGATCTCGTTAGCCGCCTCTTTGATCTCAACAGCTGTAGTATGGCGGTGTGCATCCGGGTTCGCATGATTTTCGAACTGCATCGGGATGAAGCTGCCTGGAATTCTTGCGGCTAGTTCCTTAGCTTTTTGAATGGCACCTGGCATTTTTTCGTCGCCTGGTGTCAGAACGACCTTAGATCCGTATGCTTTTAATAAACTGATGCGCTCTTCTGTCATCGTATCAGGCATCACGATAATGGATCGATACCCGCGGGCTGCACAGTTCATGGCGAGCCCGATGCCAGTGTTGCCGGAAGTTGGTTCAATGATGACAGAATCGGGAGTCAAGAGACCGGCTTTCTCTGCTTGTAAGATCATGTTGTAAGCTGCCCTGTCTTTCAGGCTTCGGCTCGGATTAAAATATTCTAGTTTCACATAGACATCTGCGCCATTCGGATCGGGGAGCTTGTTCAGCCTCACGAAAGGGGTGTTACCGATCAAATCGGCCATGTTTTCCACGACTTTCATAATAGGACCTGCCTTTTTAGTTTAGAAAAGTTTGTTTTAGTATAACAAAGAATAATGGGCGAGGAAATGAATCCATTTTGTGGATTACTCTGTTAAAATAACGATAATGAAAGCTGAGGCGTGAAAATGGACAGACATGTATTTTTGGCATTGCCGCTGACACTGCACGTGAAAGAAGAGCTCTTCCAGCTAAGCGAACGGATAAAACGTACAATCGCTATGAGTAAATGGGTGCATCCGCAAGACTATCATCTGACTCTTGTATTCTTAGGAAAAGCGGATGATAAAAAGCTGGAGAAGCTTTCTTCGCTGATTATGAACCATGTTTCTTGCAAGCCTTTCATGCTTAGAATTCAATGTTTAGGAAGCTATGGCAGGCCGATGCAGCCGCGAATCCTTTGGGCGGGAATAGAAAAGAACGCGGCACTAGAATGCTTGCAGTCACAGCTAGCGGAGCTGTGCAGAAAAAGCGGTTTTCAGATAGAAGAGAGGCCCTTTTCTCCACACATCACGCTGGCAAGAACGTATGATCCTGAAGCAGAGCCGCTGTTGAAGACGGTGAATGAATTATGGCCGATTCCTGAAAAAGTGATCGCAGCACCGGCAAATCATTTCGTTCTGTTTGAGACGGTATTGGGCAAAGAACCAAAGTATCATGTTATGAAAACGTACCCGTTAAAAAATAGTTAGGAGAATCAAAATGGCACATCTCGTTAAAATACAGGATTGCGTATCGCGCTATGAAAAGAACCTATACCACTACCAGTCAGCTTTTATCCGACTGAAGAAAAAAAGGCGGGAAGACAGACTGGCAGATGAAGGGAACGAAAGGTTTGAAGCTGTGGAATTAGAAGAAGCTTCGGAAGAAAAAAAAACAGGGATATGGAGACGCTTATTTACGAGAGGCAAGGAAGAATTGCCTGAATTCGTCAATGAGGAGAATCTGGAAAAGCTGGAGCTGACTGCAGAGGAGAAGCGGCAGCAGCATAACGATGAACTTTACTCTTTTCAGCTGAAATGGGCGAGTTCGACAGTTGGAGAGGTTTCTAGATTGGATCCTTCGTTTGAAAAGGACGTGATACTTCGCTATTTAATTGAGCAGGTTCCTGACAACTATTTTGTCTTTTACAAACCGATCGTCACAGCCATGAATGCACCGGTTGAGCTGGACATCATAATCGTTGGACCGGCAGACATCTGGCTTATTGTCTGGCTTGAGGAAGAGGGAATATTGACAGAAGAAAGCAAGCGGTTCTGGCTTAGCACCGAGGGTGGCCAAAAGTTAATCAATCCCCACATCTCCATGCAGAGAATGACTCAAGCGGTTTCAGCTGTTCTGAAAGCGTCTCCTTCCCAGCTAGCCTTGAAAAAAGCCTTCCTATCAAAAGAGGCTTATATGGATGTGGAGCCTGACTGGAGGAAGGTCTTATATATTGATAAAAGGGAATTCAATGAGTGGCTGGAGAACATCAAAAAAGATCGTGCTCCTGTTAAAAGCCAGCAGCTGAGGTTTGTCTCCGCACTACTTTCTAGCTGTGTTACGAATTCTTTATACCGAGAGCCAGAAATGGTTGAAGAGCAGCATGGAGAAGACGGAGAGGAAAAAGAAGGAATAAATGCCGATTCTGTCGAATAAAGTCTAAAAAATACATATACAAGGATCAGGGCTGACAGATGAAGCAAAAATATTTTTTTATTATAAATAGACACAACAAAAAAGCACGTACAGCGTGGCGTGCACTGAAGAAAATGCTTGATGCGGCACAAGTGCCATATCGCAGCCACTTTACAGAATATCAAGGTCATGCTGTTGAGATCGCAAAAAAGATTTCTTATATTAACAGTGATGAAATAAGAGCAATCGTTGCTGTAGGCGGAGACGGAACCATTAATGAAGTGGCCAATGGCATTAGTGAAAAGCGTCATATTCCGTTAACGTTTGTTTCCGGTGGATCAGGGAACGACATTATCCGAGGATTGTATAAGAAACGGATAAGCGTGAAGCAGCATTTTTCCCGATTGAAAGGGAAAATGCGGGAAACAAAGCTTGATCTTGGAAAAGTGAAACTGATCGGAAGAGGCGGGCAACCTCGCTTTTTTGTAAGCGCTATCGGTATCGGGCTTGATGGAGAAGTTTCTAAAAAGGCAGATGATGCGCCATATAAGAAGCTGTTTCACTTTCTGCACCTAGGAACGCTGTCTTATGTTCTGGCATTATTCAGTGTCCTTCCAAAATATAAACCGCGAGAGGTGTCCATGCAGATCGATGGAGCCGACTATGTGTTCTCCAATGTGTGGCTCGTTGCGGCTGGGAATCTCCCGTACTACGGAGGGGGCATGAAAATATGCCCGGATGCGGATCCTTCAGACGGGCTCCTTGAACTGTGCATCGTCCATGATATGTCCTGGAAAAGGCTTCTCCTTCTTTTTATTACCGTATTTTCAGGATCACATATCCATCAAAAAGGGGTAACTCTGTTAAAAGGACGGCAATTCACATTATCATCCGATATTCCGATGATGATTCATGCGGATGGAGAGCACGCAGGAACGACCCCGGTTGAGGTGAGTGCAGAGCCAACCGCAGCCCGATTGAAGCTGTGACGAAAATACATACAAGGCGGCATTGAAAGCTGCCGCCTTTTTCTTTTGTCCATGTTTAACATCTTCCCAACCGTCCCAATATGATATAGGAGAAACAGAAAGGCAGGAGTGAAAACATGACAGAAGAATCATTGCAAGAGCCTTACGCTTATTTGGATACGTTCACGATGATCACCGTTCTTCTTCATGAAGAAATATCCAGAGAAGCGGTGTTCTATTTGCTAGATGGCCAGAATAAAACGCCGCTCAAGCGCATTTCCGAACAATGGGTGGAGCAAACACTTATTTTCTATATGACCACTGATAAACCGCTCGATGCGGGAAAAGAATACTATATTGCTGGACCCGGATTCGCTTCGGTACCTCTTCTTCTGGGAAGTGTGGTCAGGACGGCAGAATTTGAGAAAAGGTTCAGCTACAGCGGAAGTTTGGGGGCTTTGTATTCTGAACAAGAGACAACATTTAAAGTATGGTCTCCAGTCAGCACAGAAATGAATGTATTGCTTTGGAGGAATGGTTCAGGATTGCCCCAGACGATTCCCATGATACGGGATGATAAAGGGGTTTGGAGCGCACATGTGTCTGGTGACTGTCATTCGGCGAGCTATGTCTATTCTGGAAAGGTGAATCACAAACGTTTTCAAGCTGTCGATCCGTATGCGAAAAGCGTAACAGCAAACGGTGAAAAAGGGCTGGTTCTTTCGTTAGCGAAAACCAATCCTGATAACTGGAGAGAACACAATCGCCCATTGCCGATTAGCAAAACCGATTCTGTCATCTATGAATTGCAGGTGAGGGATTTCTCATCACACCCAGATTCTGGGATGACAAATAAGAGAAAATACCTCGCCTTTACAGAGGCGGGCACGAAGACACAGAAGCAGCTTGAAACGGGCATCGATTACCTGAAAAAGCTGGGTGTCACTCATGTCCAGCTCATGCCAGTAGCTGACTTTGGCAGTGTGGATGAACGGGATCAAGGGTCGGTCTATAACTGGGGCTATGACCCCGAAAATTATAACGCGCCTGAGGGATCGTATGCAACGAAGCCAGATGACGCACTGTCTCGAGTAAACGAATTAAAGCAAGCCATCCAATCACTTCATGAAAACGGGCTTCGTGTCATACTCGATGTTGTTTACAACCATGTGTACGTTCGTGAAAGCTCATCGTTTGAAAAGCTCGTGCCTGGATATTATTTCCGTTTCGATCAAGGAGGGCGCCCTTCAAACGGAACGGGAGTCGGAAACGATACCGCTTCAGAACGATACATGATGCGCAAATTTATCATTGATTCACTATGCTATTGGCTGGACGAATATAAGGTGGACGGTTTTCGGTTCGACCTGATGGGAATACACGACAAAGAAACGATGAAAGCAGCCGCCAAGGAGATGCTATCGGTGAATCCTTCGTTGTTCTTGCTCGGTGAAGGCTGGGAGATGAACACGCTGCTTGATGATGGCGACAAAGCGAGCATAAAGGCTGCAAAAGAGCTGCCGCAGTATTCCTTTTTTAATGACACCTTTCGGGACAACATTAAAGGAAGTGTGTTTTTTTCAGAAAAATTCGGTTTTATCAGCGGGAATTTTAAGTCTTTGTCGAGTGCACTCTTAGGATCGTGCGGGCCAGATGCTCCATTTTTTGATGCATCACAATCAATCAATTTTGTTGAGTGCCATGATAATCACACACTGTATGACTGGCTGTCCATCCTTCATCCCCACGAAGAGGAAAGCCGGCGCCTGAGGAGACAGGAGCTTGCCCTCGTGCTTGCTGTTTTTTCTCAAGGTGTGCCATTCATTCATGCCGGCCAGGAATTCTTTAGAACGAAGCATGGATTTGAAAACAGTTATGCATCCCCCGATGAAATTAATTGGCTGGATTGGAGTAGAAGAGACCGTTTTTATGAAAGCACAGAAACACTTGCAGCCCTTCTGCAAATCAGGCGCAGCCAGTCATCATTCCGATTGTCGGATAACAAAGAAATCGCCGGCCGCTGCCGCTTATTGCAGGATGGATCAAATGGGGTGGTTGTCTACTGCGTTAAAAGCAGCGAAGTGAAAAATACTGAAGAATGGAGTGAGGCTGCTTTAGTTATAAACGGAAGAGAAATAACAGCAGAAGTTCAGCTCCCAGAAAACAGCAGCGGTTGGCATATTGCTGCGGGCACAGCACATTCTATAACGCTACAGGGCAGCAAAGTCACGCTGAATCCTTTGTCTTATGGTATTTTTTATAAAGAGTGAATCCAACATGATTTTTTAGATATACTTTTCTTGTCGAATTATGATAAAATAGTGAATTCGTAGAGGTATTCGGAATTCAATTACACGTACAGGTTAGGGATGGAAGAAGGTGAAGGCATTGGAACATGTTTTAGGAAAAGAATGGCGGCTTTATCCCGCTGGAGGAGCAACAGGTGAGGCATATATCGCCCAGCATGAAGAGCAGCGACTTTTCTTAAAACGCAATTCTTCTCCTTTTTTAGCGGTACTGTCGGCTGAAGGAATTGTCCCAAAGCTGCTATGGACGAAACGGCTTGAGAACGGTGACGTCATTTCGGCGCAGCAGTGGCTGGACGGCCGTGAACTGAAATCGGTTGAAATGAAAAACAGTGATGTTGCCAGGCTGTTAGGGAAAATCCACAGCTCCAACGAACTGCTCGAGATGCTTAAACGGCTTGGCAAGATGCCGCTTACGCCAGAACTAATCATTGCCGACCTGCAAAAAGAGTCTGGGCGCATCCAGCATCGCTCTCAGCTTGTAAAAGAGGCAATAGCCAGATTAATGGAAGACAAAAGCCAGATTCAGTCTGAAGAAAAAGTGGTATGCCATTGCGATGTGAATCATAACAACTGGATGCTCAGCAAGGACAGCCAGCTGTTTCTGATCGATTGGGACGGGGCGATGGTCGCTGATCCTGCTTTGGATCTGGGCATGCTTCTATACAGCTATATTCCACGCGAGGAATGGGAAGAGTGGCTTGCCGATTATAATATGACCTTGTCTCCTGATCTTGAAAAACGAATGCACTGGTATGTAACCGCACAGACCGTATTCATGCACCTGCAGCATGTAACCAAAGGGGATACAGAAAAAGCAGCAGAGACGGAACTGTCGCTCTGCAGCCTTTTAAGCCAGCATTCACCTATGCTTTAAATAAGCTTTTTACTCAGTCATGATGATGAGAATTTAGTGTATCAAGCCAGCCCTCAATGTGGGGGGCGTGGCTTTTAATATGTTCGTCAAGCTGATCATGCGAAATGCCGGTATGGCTGTAATCATTGATCGAAAGCATCGCACTTCTGATGTCATCGTGAATACGGACATTGGCACCGAGAGATGAAGCGAGCCTTTCAAGCTGGGCGCATTCTGCCGAAGAACCGTTGCAGTCCGTGAGATGGTCCTGCAGAATGTCCCGCAATAGTGACAGCTGATGATTATGGTCAAGTGGCATCTGTTTTCTTCCTTTCTGATTTAAAATTTGCCGACACCGTGATAACGCGGTGTTTTTATTTTTCCTTCCTTGCCGAAAAACATGTGTGTGACCGCCATCTTTCGTTTGGCATGACTTCATGTTAAAATGACCAAGTCAGTTTATTAAAAAGGAGCTAGTGCTATGCGTCAGCGATTTAAGCCTTGGGCTAAAGATAAATTATTGAGCCACCCAGACATTTCGCCTGTCAATCCTTCTGAATGGAAAGGCAAGTGGAGCGAATATTTTGGGAACGGCAACCCAATTCATTTAGAAGTAGGAACGGGTAAAGGCCGGTTTATTACAGGTATGGGAATTCAAAACCCGCAAGTGAACTATATGGGTATGGAGATTTATGACAGCATCCTTGTTACAGCACTAGACCGTATTATTGATGCAGGTGTGCCGAATGTTCGCATTATCCGGGAAAATGCAGAAAGGCTGAGCGACTTTTTTGAAGAAGGAGAGCTTGACCGCATCTATCTTAACTTCTCCGATCCATGGCCAAAATCCAAGCACGAGAAAAGACGCCTCACGTCCGAGTTCTTTCTTTCTCAATACGAAAGAGCGCTGAACAGCAATGGTGAAATTCATTTTAAAACAGATAATCAAGGTTTATTTGAATATTCACTTCATAGCATTTCAAAATACGGAATGACATTGAAGAACGTAAGCCTCGACCTTCATAACAGTGATTTTGAAAATAATGTGATGACCGAGTATGAAGAAAAATTTTCGGAAAAAGGCTTCCGCATCTACCGGCTCGAGGCAGAATTCAAATAATGTTTTATAGTTTCTGGGGTCCGGTACCATTTGCTTTTACTCGGCGCAGCAGCGCGGATGATGGCAAATAGTACCGGACCCCTTCTTTTTTTGATACACTTATTGTCGATAACAAAACGACAGGAGTGAGTAGAAGTGGACGTATTTGAAATTGGCGGTATAGCCTTTCACTGGCTGGACGGCGGGGTCACGAACATGGATGGCGGAGCAATGTTCGGTGTTGTGCCTAAACCGTTGTGGAGCCGGAAGTATCCGGTGAACGAGCTGAACCAGATCGAACTGCGGACCGAACCGATCCTTTTCCAAGCACACGGAAAAAACATCTTAATTGAATCTGGTATAGGCAGCGGCAAGCTGAATGATAAACAGCGCCGAAACTATGGCGTGAGCGAGGAGTCCTCCTTAAAGGAAAGCTTGGCGAAGCTGTCATTGAAGCCAGAAGACATTGATATCATCTTGATGACACATATGCATTTTGATCATGCATCCGGCTTGACAGAGTGGAAGGAAGGACAGCTCGTTTCAGTTTTTGAAAACGCTGTCATTTATACGAGTAAAGTGGAATGGGACGAGCTGCGAAAACCGAACATCCGGTCAAAGAATACATACTGGAAAGAGAACTGGGAGCCAATCGAGCATCAGGTGCAAACATTCTCCAAAAGCATCTCACCATTAGAAGGAATTGAGATGTTTCATACGGGAGGTCATAGTGACGGCCACTCCGTAATCAGGCTTACGCTAGGTGATGAGGAAATCATTCATATGGGGGACCTTCTCCCAACACACGCGCATTATAATCCTCTTTGGGTGCTGGCATATGATGATTATCCGATGAATTCTATTCATGCTAAACAGCAATGGATAAGGCCGGGCAGATGGTACATTTTTTATCATGATGCCATTTACAGGGCGGTTACATTTTCAGAGGACGGAAAAGTACAGGAAGGAATCAAGCGGTCAAGCAGTACACTTCCTTAAAATTTCCATCACAGAATTCCTAGCCATTGTCAAAAAATGTGGTAAAATGGTTATGGATTTTGCAAAAGAAAGGGGATTCAACACACATGAAGAAATTAATGTCACTGCTTTCACTTTTTGCATTAGTATTTATGTTTGCAACGGGCGCTTCTGCTGCAGAAGCTTCAAAAGAAATGACGTCAGCGATTGAAAAAGGGTTAAAAGAAAAGCATAAGGATTTTAAAGAGGGCTCATTATCCTTCTCCGACGTGCAGACATTTTCTAACCAAGATTCAGAAATCGAAGCAACGGAAATAGTAGGTGCAGTTGCGACGTACAAGACGGTGCGCGATAACGTATTCAGCTTTGAGCATAAAGAGATGGTGTATTTTAATCCTGATAAAAACGAGATGCTTACAGAGCAAGGTGTAGCGAAAGCGAACCCTGATATCGTAAAGTACAGCAAATCGCATAAAGTAGATGTAGGTGTTCACATGGATTGGATCGTGGTAACTCTGCTTCTCTCCATCATTCTTCTTGTGCCGTTGTACATTCTTACGGTTTGGGAAAAGCGCCAGTATTTGTCAACAAAATGGAAGCTGGAAAACAACATCTACAACCAGCAGGCAACTTACCGATAAGACAAAAAAACAGCCCTTTGAGGCTGTTTTTTTGTCTGTTTTAGGATTCTAAGAAGTGTTGATCTCCGTTACAGGTGCACGCTTATCCAGAGGGGTGAGGCGAAAAGCAGGAATGGCTCGTCCAGCCCCGACCAGCAGAAGGTGAAGGGGCAAGTAAGGCGCTCTTTGCCTTACTGGACCATTCATCCTTCTGACTCGAGGGGCTAGCCGCCGCCAAGCGCCTTTGGAAGTTCTCACCTTCTCACTCCCACACGCAGGATAAGGAAAGCTGTGTAACAAGACATCAAACGCAAGAAAAAGTGAAGTTCTTTTTCGAGGAGTCGGCACCTTTCACTCAATCAACTTAATCAATGAAGAATTCAAAGCTGACCAAGAGAAAAGAGATTTGAAAGTCTTTGAATTATGGAATACTTGCTCACGCGACCTCAAGGAGTGAGTAGCCGCGGCAACTTGACGATTGAGTCATTTGGCAGCATATTGTTTCTCTGATGACTCTAGAAAAGGAAAGCTACTCAGAAAAAATTCGCATAGAATGACCACTCCATTTAATTATTCTTTAATTCTAATATGACACCCGTATCTGCGTCGGCTGTGAATTCGTGGTGGACGTGTTTTTTTTGCGGGTGAATTTGGGAGAAGCCGCCTTTGTAGACGGTGTAAGGCAATCCGAAACGGGTGATGGTTTCGGGCTTGTATTGAATCCATGTTCCGCTTACGGCATATTCAGGCGCAATGGCTTGCTTTACTTTGTTTAATACCTTTTCAGGAGAAAGCGGCTCCCGCTGTTTTTTGACTACCCAATATCCGGCTAGTGCTCCGGCTGCCCCTGCGGCAAGCAATGTTTTCCATTTCATCTTCTTTTCCTGCCTTTCTTATTATCTGATATCAGTATATCAAAAGTAGTTCTTCAAATTTCCTGCCTTTTTTGTTAATATTACTTGATGAGGAAGAGGGTTCGCAATTCCCGCCCCTCTTTAAACAAAACTAGGGAGCGTGCAGATACGATATATGGCACTCTCTGTTCATTTTAGCAGAGAGTTTTTTATTTGCGGCGCTTTCTTTTTTCAGAAAGGGTGTACGCACAATGGAATTTAAGATTCCTGAGAAGGTACAAACATTTAATGTTGATATAAAGAAAGAAGAACTGAAGTATCACAATAGAAGAGTGGCCGTCACGAAAGAGTTCACGTTTGACGCGGCTCACCATCTTCACCATTATGAAGGCAAATGCAAGAATTTGCACGGCCATACGTACAAGCTGGTCATCACGATCAGCGGCTATGTGGACGAAGTAGGAATCGCGGTTGATTTCGGCGACATCAAGCGCATCTATAAAGAAGTGATCGATAGCAAACTCGATCACCGTTATTTAAACGAAGTGCTGCCAAACATGAACACGACTGCTGAGAACATGATTGTCTGGATATGGGAGCAGCTTGACGAAAGGCTTGAAGCAGAAGGATTGAAAAAGCTCGGGCACCGGTTAGAGGAATTGGTCTTATATGAAACACCAACGAGCTATGCGACATTAAAACGGGAATGGATGGTCGATTGATGAAAACTTTTAACCTTCCCGTAAAAAATGAATGGATGCAATGGAAGCTGCCGATGGTCGAGATCTTCGAGACCGTCGAAGGAGAAGGTCTGGCAGCCGGCTATCCGACGGTGTTCGTCCGTGTGTTTCATTGCAACCTGCGCTGCACGTGGTGTGATACACCGTATAGCTATGCACCTGCCAAGCCTGAATTCGAAGCGACGATTCAAGAGATTTTGGAGAAAATCAAAAGCTTTAAGGCTGAGAGGATTTGCTTTACAGGCGGAGAGCCACTTATCCACCGGGAAAAATCAGCGGCACTGCTCTTAGGTATGGCTGATCTTGAACATATTTTGGATATCCATATTGAGACGAACGGGGCGATTAATCTTGCACCGTTTGAACAGTTAAGGCAGTCTCATCCTGAATTAAAGCAAAAGATGCGGTTCGTGATGGATTATAAACTCCCAGCTTCGGGTGAAATGGACAAAATGGACCATAGCAACTTTAAAGAGCTTGGCATGCAGGATGAAATTAAATTTGTCGTCGGCTCTGATGAGGATTTTGAAATCACGAAGAAAACCGTGAACAGCTTATATGAAAAAGGCCAGATTTCCCTTTCTCCTGTGTGGGAGACGATGCACCCGCGCAAGCTTGTGGAAAAACTACTGGCGGATCCGCTGCCTAACGCAAAAATCAGCCTTCAGCTTCATAAAATTATCTGGGACCCAGAAGAAAGAGGGGTATAATCATGGCAAAAAAAGCAGTCATCGTCCTGAGCGGAGGCTTGGACAGCACTACATGCATGGGTATTGCTAAGAAAGCGGGTTATGACCTGTATCCGATCACGTTTCACTACGGCCAGCGTCACAATCGAGAAGTCGAGCAAGCGATAAAAGTGGCAGCCTATTATGGAGTGAGCGACCATCGCATCGTGGATCTTGATTTCTTGAAGCAGATTGGCGGAAGCGCACTGACTGACGATAATATAGACGTGCCGGAGCAAGCAGAGGAAGGCATTCCGTCCACCTATGTACCGGCAAGAAACATGATCTTCCTCTCTCTCGCAAGTGCGTACGCGGAAGTGATCGGGGCCGAAGCGGTCTATACTGGAGTATCCGCGGTCGATTACAGCGGCTATCCAGACTGCCGTCCTGAATTTATTGAAAGCATGGAAGAAACGGTGAACCTTGCCACAAAAGCGGGAGTGACTGGCTCACGTATTCAAATCGCGACACCGCTGATCGACAAAACGAAAAAAGAAACGATAGAATGGGGCCTGAAGCTGAATGTGCCTTATGAGCTGACAACGTCCTGTTACAATGGCCTTGAGGAAGCGTGCGGTGTGTGCGACAGCTGCCAGCTTCGTTTAAAAGGCTTTAACGAAGCAGGAAGCCAAGATCCGATAGTATATCGTTAAATGTGACATGTGAGTGGAAATCCCCTTTTGGTGAATGTACAATGAAAACGTACATAGGCTGAAAGGGGTTTTATATTAATGAATCAGAAAACGCTTTCTTTATTTAAGACACTGACCGAAATGCCTGGAGTTTCAGGATTTGAGCGCGAGGTTCGAAATTTTGTTAAAAAGGAAATAGAGCCCTATTGCGATGAAATTATACAAGACCGCCTCGGCAGTATTTTTGGAGTGCGAAAAGGAAACGGACCGAAAATTATGGTGGCCGGCCATATGGATGAAGTCGGGTTCATGGTCACGAAGATCACACCGAACGGAATGCTTCGTATAGAGCCGCTCGGAGGGTGGTGGAACCAGACCGTCCTTGCTCAGCGTGTGCAGGTGATCACAACGGAGGGAGAAGCGGTTGATGGCGTGATCGGTTCCACTCCTCCGCACTTGCTGACACCCGACCAGCGCAATAAAACGCTCGACTTTAAGCACATGTATGTGGATATTAGCGCGGATTCCAGAGAAGAAGCAGAATCGTGGGGTGTGCGTCCGGGACAGCCTGTTGTGCCGCTCTGCCCGTTCACTCCGATGAAGAACAGCAAGAAAATTATGGCGAAAGCCTGGGATAACCGTTACGGGGTGGGTCTTGCGATCGAGCTTCTAAAAGAGCTCGAAGGTATAGAGCTGCCAAACGAACTTTATGCGGGAGCAACCGTGCAGGAAGAAGTAGGCTTAAGGGGAGCAATTACGGCGTCTAACATGATCCAGCCAGATCTGTTCTTCGCGCTCGATGCGAGTCCGGCGAACGATATGACAGGCGACCGCCAGGAGTTCGGACAGCTCGGAAAAGGTGTACTGCTGCGCATACTCGACCCGCGTATGATCATGCATAGAGGGATGCGTGAATTTGTACTGGATACAGCCGAAGCACATAACATTCCTTATCAATACTTTGTCTCTCAAGGCGGCACTGATGCTGGAAACGTGCATATTTCTGGCCAGGGCGTTCCGTCGGCTGTCATTGGCATCTGCTCGCGCTATATCCACACAGCTGCTTCTATTATCCATGTAGACGATTATTCAGCTGCAAAAGAGCTGTTAATGAAGCTCGTGAAAACGGCAGATGCTACAACGCTGAACACGATCATCGAGAACAGCTGATGCAGGCAAAGATCATAGGAATAGGATCTAGTAATCCTGCGAAAGTAAAAGCGGTGGAAGCAGGAATCCATGACAGCGGTTTAGCTCATCTTCCTGTCAGATCGTATGACGTTCCTTCTGGCGTGTCACCTCAGCCATTAAGCGATGAAGAAACGAAAGCTGGTGCGGTCAATCGAGCTCTTGCCTGCGTTCAAGAAGGCGCGGACATCGGCATCGGACTCGAGGGCGGAGTGATGATGATGGAAGATGGGATGTATGTGACGAACTGGGGGGCACTGGCCGTTGTAAGCGGAGAAGTCTTTACGGCAGCTGGAGCACGAATTAAGCTTCCTGAGGCGGTCACTGAAGGATTGCAAGCAGGAGCTGAACTGGGAACGGTTATGGCTCGGCTGACTAAGGATGATCATGTACGAAAGAAGGAAGGGGCAGTTGGCATCTTCACTGCCAAAAGGATGACAAGAAGTGAAATGTTCCGTCATATCGCCATTATGCTAGTTGGGCAATACGAATACAGTACTCAAGAAAAACCAACCATATGAAAAACAGGAGCTTCGCAAACCATGCGGAGCTCCTGATTTTCTTTCTGATGCTGAGGCTTTTCATATTTTAAAGGGGACTGCACATTCTATAGGTAACTAAAAGGCTTCTGAGGTGCAAAGGTTATGAATAGAAAAGTGATACTGATCATCAGCTTGGCTTATACACTCTTCATGGCAGCAATGTTTGTCGTATATTTTCAAAAAGGCAACGCGCATAGCTGGCAGGTAGCGGCCGCAGGCATACTTTGCGGAGCAGTTCCACTCGTCCTCGCGAAATTCACAAAAGTAAAATTCAATATGCCGCTTATGGTTTCCTATATTGTTTTTTTATTTGCTTCTCAATATTTAGGTTCGATTTTAGGTTTTTATGGGCTGGGCTGGTGGGATACGTTTCTTCATTTATTAAGTGGTGTGCTGCTCGGTTTTCTGGCTGTCGCGTTGTATGAAAGGATGACAAAGAGCGAAGCCAGGCCGCTCGTTTCGTCATGGCTGCCATTTTGGTTCGTATTGTCGTTTGCGGTATTTGGCGGAGTGGTGTGGGAGATCTATGAGTTCAGCTTTGACCAGCTTTTTAACATGACGCTGCAGGGCGGAGGAAACAGTGATACGATGGTTGATTTAATTTCCGATACTGCGGGTGGCGTGGCTGCTGCTGTATGGGCTTTTTTATCAGCGAAACGAAAAGCAGGTGAATAACATGGATCGCAAGCTCTCCGGCAAAGCGAAGATCGTATTGATTATTATTTTACTGCTTTTATTTTCAGCTTTATATGTCAGCACATTAGTTCCATCAGAAGAAGCGAACGAAGAAGTCAGCATTACCACCAGCAAACAGCAAAGTCTTTATGATATTGCGTCTCTTTTAGAAGAAAAAGGAGTTATCAAAAGCAAGGAGATATTTTACGCGTACGGCAAGCTTGGAAACCAAGAGAAAAGAATCGTTCCGGGCCATCATACCCTGTTCATCGATGCTTCTTATAAAGAGATTTATACTGACCTAGGTCAGATGAATAATGAAAGAGAAGGCCAAAAACTAATCATTTCGGAAGGCGATACTGCGGTGAAAATTGGAGAGAAGTTGAACTCGCTCGGAATCACTAAAAAGCAGGAGTTCAACCGTGCCGTTCATAAGCAGGAAACTCTTTCGAAAGAACAGGCAGACAAGCTCAGCCTGCAAGAAAACGAAAAAGAAAATCTGCCTGTACTAGAGGGCTACCTTTTTCCAGGGACGTATTATTTTAAGAAGGGAACGAGTGCAGAAACCGTTGTCCGTCAGGCGGTGAGCCGATTCTTAACACACACAGCTGAATTGAATATTAAGAAAGAAAAGCTGAAGGATACCGTGATATTAGCCTCTATCATTCAAAAAGAAGCTTTGCTCGATTAAGAACGACCCATCATAGCCGGTGTATTTCAAAACCGGTTAAAAAAGGGGCAGAAGCTGCAATCATGCGCAACGGTGCAATATTTGCTTCGTAAACCAAAAGCAAGGTTGCGGATCGCTGATTTGAAAGTGAAAAGTCCGTATAACACCTATCTAAAGATGGCCTGCCTCCTACTGCTATTTCTAACCCCGGCTACGAGTCACTGAGAGCTGCAGCAAATCCGGATGCACATCACTATTATTACTTTGTTGCCAAACAAGACGGTACAGGCAGCCATTACTTTTCCGCTACTTATGAACAGCATGAAAAATATACTTCTTTAAGTGGAAATGACTGATCCATGCAGCATATAAAAAAGCACCGCCAAAAGGTTAGTTGGAGAATCTTTTGGGCGGTGCTTTTGTTTCTATTTTATTTCATTTCATCATCATTCTGAACATCTTCATTCTGATTTTCATCATTGTCCGTTTCATTCTCTACCTCTTCATCCTCAGCAGCAGCGGCTGCTTCAGAGATAAAGGGTGAACCATCCGCGACTTCAATTGTTTCGTTCGCGGAATGCGTTTCGCTTTCGCCAAGCTGGAACTGGCTCACTTCTTCTTCAAGAACGGCGGCAACAGTCTGCAGCTCTTCAGCAGCTATATTCACTTGCATAATGGCTTCTCTTTGGTGTGCAGCTGATGCACTAACCTGTTGCGTCATGGCTGCGGACTCTTCGGAAATCGCGCTTACTTCATGCATCTTTTCAGCTAGCGATTGATTGGCTCGCTCAACTAGGGCGACCGCCTCTTCAACACTCGCCAGCTTATGGTGAATGCCGCCAATATTTCCGGCAATAGAAGAGAAAGCCGATTCTGTCTCTTTGACTGATTTCTCCTGCTCTACCCGATATTGTTCAAACAGTGACGCTTCTGTGGCCAGGTTTTGCATTTGCTTTGACATGCCCGTAACTAGCTGCTGAATTCGCTCGGCTTCGCTTTTTGAGCGTTCAGCAAGCTTGCGTACTTCGCTTGCCACAACCGCAAACCCGCGTCCGGCTTCACCTGCACGTGCTGCCTCGATCGCCGCGTTCAGTGACAATAGGTTCGTGCTGCCGGCGATTTCTTGGATCGTTTCCACGATAGATGTAATTTGCTTGGATTGTCGGCTTGCCTGCTGAATCTCTTCGATCAGGTTGTTAGCAAGCACAAGGAATTTTTGTGAGTGCTCGTTTAAAAGGGTAACGGTTTCTTTCCCTTTCGCTCCTTCATTCTTTGCGTTTTCTGCTTCTGTTGAAATTTCGAGACCTAAGCGCTTCGTTTTTTCAATGGCCACTGTAACGTTTGTGAGCAGTAGCGTGCTTTCCTGAAGGTGATGAGCCTGGCTTTGGGCTCCTTCAGATACTTGCATAACAGCTGAAGCAACCTCTTCGGTCTGAGCCGTCGTCTCCTCTGACACGGCTGCAAGGTTCTGAGAAGAAGAACTCATTTTCTCTGCGGCATCCTTCACCTCAATCATGGCTTTTTGTACCTTTGAAGCCATGTTGTTGAATGTGTCTGCCAGCTCGCTCATTTCATCCTGTTGTTTTAAAGTAACACGGTGACTCAGGTTACCATCACCAATGATCGAGCTTCCTTCTTTAAGCAGGGAAATCGATGACATGATAGTCCGGATCAGCCAGATTCCAGCGGCGATCAGTGCAGCGGCGATCATGATGCTTATCCCTGTGAGCAGCAGCGTAAGCCAAAGCTGCGATTCTTTTTGTGAGGCTGTCTGCTCTTTGCTTTCTTTTTGAAGCAGCAGATCAATGCCTTGCATGCCGTTTTCTACAGTAATGGCCGTTCCTTCAAACATCTTGATCGATTCTTCAATATTACGGCTTAAATTTAATATCGTATCAGCCGAACTAGTGTATTTTAACGTTTTCGTCTTGAACTCGGACAGCTCGTCTGCAGAAAGAGAGGAACCATCAAGCATGAGATCAAACGTGCTCGCACTCTCTTTGAACACAGAAACAGCCTCTGCACTTGGGTTTAGAAGGGCATCCTTTTCTGCTGCCTGCATGATGAGAAGCTGTCTTTCAAGCTTACTGTCATTCATGCTTTTTATTTTTTCGGCAAAAGACGATGAAGTATCCTTCATAAGTGATTGAAGCGAAAGTATTTGCTCTGACTTCCCTGACGTCATCAAGTAAGCTTGCGAGTATTTTTTTGTCTGTTCTTCAATTTCTTTAATGGCTTCTGCTGATTCCTTGGATTGCAAAGCCTTTTTCAGTTTGTTCGTTTTCTTTTCAAGAACTTTAATAGTAGCGATCACGGCTTCTTTTTTCTCAATCGAAGGTGAGCGGAAATAATCCTGCTCACGCGCCCTCATTTCATAAAATTGGGACGTGATGTGGCTGCTCAGTAGAAGCGTTTCTTGAATGTCGCTTTTTTCCTTTTCCATCTTATTGCTGCTGACTATGTATAGTACTGTAAAGGAAAGAAGCAGCAAAAGACCTGCCAGCACTACACCCAGCATAACCCTGATTCTGTTTTTAATCGTCAGTTTCAATGTCAATACCCCAATCTATTGCTATTTGTTTGTCTATTCGTTATATGGTTTATCGGCTAAGCATTGCTTCCTTTTAACTAACAGATAAATAAAAAAAGTTTTACAGGTGTCTTTACACATGTTAAATCTTCATTATAATACAATAGGGTAAACTATTGAAAAGGAGTACGAGCATGAAAAGTTATTTGCAGAAAAAGGGTGTTTCCCTTTCTATAAAAGAATATGTGATCACAGGATTCAGCTTCTTTGCCCTTGGCTTGATGTCGTCTCTCGTAATCGGCCTGATCTTTAAAACGGCTGGTGAAGAGCTGAATATTCCTCTGTTTGTAAAATTGGGAACACTCGCGATGAGCCTGATGGGACCGGTGATTGGAGCAGCTGTCGCTTACGGATTAAAAGCACCTCCGCTCGTGATGTTCGGTTCAGCTGTCGCAGGGGCTGCTGGTGCTGAGCTTGGAAGTGTTGCCGGCTGCTACATCGCAGCGGTGTTGGCGTGCGAAGCAGGAAAGCTCGTATCCAAAGAGACGAAGTTCGATATTCTTATCACCCCAGGAGTCACCATCCTGATCGGTTTTATGACCGCTCAATTTGTCGGGCCTGGAATCGGGGCGTTCATGGAGAATTTCGGTGAGCTTGTCATGTGGGCGACAGAACAGCGCCCTCTTCTGATGGGCATGCTTGTGGCGACACTGCTCGGTTTTGCCCTCACAGGCCCCATTTCAAGCGCGGCAATCGCGATGATGCTCGGCCTTGAAGGAATTGCAGCAGGTGCGGCGACCATAGGCTGTGCTGCGCAAATGATAGGTTTTGCAACAAGCAGCTACCGTGATAACGGATTTGGGGGATGGCTGACACAAGGAATCGGCACCTCCAAATTGCAGTTTCCAAACGTGATTAAAAATCCTCTGATCCTTATCCCCCCGACAGCTGCAGGCATCATTCTTGCACCGATTGGAACGGTTTGGCTGATGATGGAGAACATTCCGGCTGGTGCTGGGATGGGGACGAGCGGTCTTGTCGGGCCTCTCATGACGTTAAGAACGATGGGCTTTACAACGGAAACGTTTATCGCCGTTTTGCTGCTTCATTTTATTGGACCGATCGTCATCTCCCTGTTACTATCAGAATGGATGAGGAAAAAAGGCTACATCAAGCCTGGAGATATGAAGCTAAAGGAGTAGATGATGATGAAAGAAGTACATTCAAGAGAAGAATTGTTAGCCTCTGTAGAGCATGGAGCGAGCATCGTTTTATTTTCTGCTGACTGGTGCCGTGATTGTGTTTTTATTAAGCCGTTCATGCCGGAAGTAGAAGAAAAGTTCAGTGCCTATCAGTTTTTGTATGCTGACCGCGACAAGCTGATCGACGTATGCCAGGAGCTCGACATTTTCGGCATTCCAAGCTTTATCGCCTATAAGGATGGCAAGGAAATCGGCCGCTACGTGAACAAAGACCGCAAGACGCAGGAACAGATCGAGGCGTTTATTTCAGACCTGTCAATTAAAGCCGACTAATCACCGCTGATGTGCTATAATGGTGTCTAGTGCAGACAACATTAATTTTATTTTGAAAGGCGGTTTTTCCTTCATGGCTAAAGTTGAAGTAAACCATAAAAAATACGAAGGCATTCGCTTCGATATACAAGATGAAAATGTCATTCTCGTTGATATCCTTGAAACAATTCCGTATGAGTATGTTGGGAAAGACACACTTGTTACGATTCCTACAACAGAATTCACATCCGTTTGCCCATGGTCCGGCCTCCCGGATTTCGCGGATATCATTATCAGCTACATTCCGACTGAAGAATTGGTTGAGATGAAGTCTCTCAAATATTATCTGACTTCATACCGCAATGTGGGAATCTATCAGGAGCATGCGACGAACAAGATCATGGAAGATCTAGCACGCTTGCTGAAACCGAAATACTTGAAAGTGACAGGCAACTGGAACGCTCGCGGCGGTCTGGGCACTGAAGTAGTATGCGAATTTAAAGCAGGCGAATAATAAAGTAGAAAAAACCTCCCGTCTCAGGAGGTTTTTTCCGATTTTACACGGTAATCAGGAGGGGAAACGTATGTCAGATGTTATGAAATTAAAAAGGCTGCTCGAAGCTAGGCTGCGTGAAAAAGGGTTTAAAACAGAATATCGAAAAGAGGATGAAGTGCTGCGGGCGGAAAATCCTGAGACGGGAAAAGGGGCAGACCTTGCACTGTCTGGATTAGCAGCAAAGTGGCATAACCGCAAGGATCCGTTCATTGAAGAACTGCTTTATCATGTTGAGCAGTCCCTTGCACGTAAAGAATCGGACGCCGTTCATGCGGCAGCGGCTGTTTACCCAGTTATTCGTTCTACTTCGTTTCCTGTTGAATCTGGCGGCAAGAAGCTTTTATTTGAAGAACACACGGCAGAAACCAATATTTTTTATGCACAAGATCTTGGCAGCACCTATCGGCTGCTGACAGAGGATGACGCTCAAGAGCTGAAGCTGTCAAAGGATCAAATAAGAGAAATGTCCGCTTTTAACCTTCGCCGCCTGCCGGTTAAGGCAAAAAAGGATGAAGTGGCAGGGAACACGTTTTATTTTATCAACCATAATGATGGCTACGATGCGAGCCGAGTACTTAACGCCTCTTACTTAAATGAAATGCTTTCTATAGTGAAAGGGAAAATGGCGGTTGCGATTCCCCATCAAGATGTGCTCATCATAGCCGATATACAAAATGATCAAGGCTATGATGTACTCGGTCAAATGGCAATGCAATTTTTTATCAATGGGCGGGTTCCCGTAACAGCTTTATCCTTTTTATACGATGAGAACGGGCTGGAGCCGATCTTTATACTGGCTAAGAGTAAAAATACTAAGCAAGATTAATATTTTTTTCATAGCAAATTGTTCTAGATACGGCACCATCACATAGTGTGTCTGACGAATCATTAGAAGTGTACAGCGATTGGCCGGTTAAAAATATTCAGACTATTTATTCGGCCCGTTTTTAGCTACAATAATAGAACAGCGGTACAGAAAAAGGTGGTGGGATCAATGAGCTGGCTAAAAAAAATGATGGACTATTTCTTTAAAGATCAAGAAGAGATAGAGTATGTGGAAGTGAAACAAATTCCAGAAACAAAACAAATGACACAGCCGTTCGGTACAGAACAGACAAGGCCGTCAAAGATAAAAAACGCGGCATCCGGACCTAAAATGCTGAGCGATTATCCAGCGGCCGGAAACTTTCGCTTTCCTGTTATTCCAGATGAACCCCGATTGGAAAATGAACGCAGATTGAGTATGAGCAATGAGAAACGATCTCCAGTATTTCAATCACAGCCGAACAGAGCGGAACAAGTAAGCCGGGCTGCAGTGAGAAAAGAACGTGCGGGATTTGAACGGCCGGCAGAAAGGCGGAAGGAAGATCAAAGAATGGAACGCCCCCCTCGCAGCAGAGAACCATTCCGTCCGCAGCCTGTTCCATCTCCAGTGTACGGTTTGAAGAATCAGAATCAGCAAAAGGAAGACTATCGACAGCAGATACATAACCAGCCTGAATCGAAGCCGATCATCAGCAGCGAGAACACATCGAAATTTGTTCCAACCGATATTCCTTCCCCCGTATATGGCTTTAAAGAACGCAACAAAGAAAAAATCGTTTTTCCTGGCTGGTCATTTAAAGACGAGGCAAGCCCAGATATAGTAGAAGATCTCATCTTGGACATTCCAGAAGCTGCGGAAAATCGAGATGACAGTGGACCGGAAATTCTAGGACAAAGTGAAGAGAAGCTTTCTGTTTCAGAAAAAGTGCCAGAAAAAGTGCCAGAAAAAGTGCCAGAACAAGTGCCAGAACAAGTGGCAGAACAAGTGCCAGAACAAGTGCCAGAACAAGTTCTCGTTCTTAATGAGAAAGAACATGGAATAGTTGAACAGGTCACAATTATAGAACGCACCGCAGAGACTGACGGCATTTCACAGGACAAGGAAGCAGATCGCACACGGTCTGATACTCCAGCCGAAACCGAAGAAACGATCGTTTTGAAAGAGCCAGCACTTGAAGTGGATGCATCGGAAGAAACCACGGAGCCTCTCTCCAATTCAAACGAGACGACGATCGAGCACGTGCCAGCCGCACAAAAAAAGCCGGGCGGTTCCTATGTCCCGTTTAATGTGATGATGTTGAAAAAAGACAGACAGGCACTCAAGGACAAAAGAGAAAAGCCGAATGTGAGACCTTCTGAGAAGGCCGTTCCTTCTGTTCAACAGACTGAGAAAGAACCTTCAGCTATGGATAGCAAACATCAAGAACCACTTGTTTCTAATGATGGCTCAGCGATGGAGCGGGATGCTCATTTGATCCCTATCGACTTTTTGAACCATGCTCCTGCTGCGCAGATGGATGATGAAAGCTGGCTGTTATCACAAGAGACATTGCTTCAGGAAACATTAAATAACTTTAATGTAAATGCTAAAGTCGTGCACTTAACACAAGGGCCGTCTGTTACTAGATTTGAAGTGCAGCCCGCTCCAGGTGTTAAGGTGAACAAAATCACGAATTTGACGGACGATATTAAATTGAGCCTAGCGGCAAGGGATATCCGCATCGAAGCACCGATTCCGGGGAAAAACACGATTGGCATCGAAGTACCAAACAGGGTCAGCCGGGCTGTTTACCTTCGAGAAATTATCGAGGACCAGGCGTTTACAGAAAGCGGATCATCGTTAACGGTGGCGCTTGGCCTGGATATATCAGGGTCTCCAGTTGTCACCGATTTGCAAAAGATGCCGCACGGACTCATTGCGGGTGCGACAGGATCAGGAAAGAGCGTGTGCATCAACTCCATCCTTGTCAGTCTTCTGTATAAGTCGTCACCTCAGGATGTAAGGCTGCTGCTCGTTGACCCGAAGATGGTCGAACTCGCTCCTTACAACCATATCCCGCATCTTGTAACACCCGTTATCAATGATGCGAAAGAGGCGACAGCCGCACTAAAATGGGCTGTAGAAGAAATGGAAAGGCGCTACGAGGATTTTGCCCGTACCGGGGTTCGCGATATTAAGCGCTACAATGATAAAATGACTGCCGAACAGCATCATGCGAACAAGATGCCGTATATCGTGATAGTGATTGACGAATTGGCTGATCTGATGATGGTGTCGCCTCAGGATGTAGAGGAAGCGATTTGCCGCATCGCGCAAAAAGCAAGGGCATGCGGCATTCATCTGCTGCTCGCCACTCAGCGCCCGTCAGTAGACGTCATCACCGGCTTGATCAAAGCGAATATTCCGACAAGAGCGGCCTTTGCCGTGTCCTCTGCGATTGACTCAAGGACGATTCTTGATATGAGCGGCGCCGAGCGCCTTCTCGGCCGCGGAGATATGCTTTTCATGGAGAATGGATCAAACAAAGCTGTCCGTATTCAAGGTAACTTTGTCTCAGATGATGAAATTGAGGCGGTCACTGCTTATGTTAAGGAAGAGTATCCGCTCCAATATTTATTCTCAAGAGAAGATCTAATCCAGACACAGCAGCATATCGACCAAGAAGACGATCTTTTTGAAGAAGCCTGCTATTATGTGATGGATGTAGGCGCTGCATCCAGCTCGAGCCTTCAGAGAAGGTTTCGTGTCGGGTTTAACCGTGCCGCCCGTCTGATCGAGATGATGGAAGCGTTCGGCCTCGTTTCCGAAGCGATGGGATCGAAGCCTCGCAACGTCCTCCTCACGCCTGAGGAGTTTGAAGAACGGCTTTATGCCGATGTATGAAGCTGAGGGCCTCCCTCAGCTTTTTCTTGTGTTCCAAAATGCTCTTTATTATGATAAGGTAGGACAATCAGATTCAGTCTTATTAAGTATTGAGGAGTATTTTTCATGAAAGAGATCGAATTAAAGCTTCAAGGTAAAATCAGCAGGCTGACGAACAAAACCTTTAAATTTGACGAGAGAGCCGGCGAAGGCTGGTTCTCCGCTGTATATTTTTTGAAAACATGCGAGATTGTCGAGGCGTTCAAGCCGGATAATGTCGTAACGATGCAATTCTTCCAAAAGAATGATGCCGTTCTTTGCGGAACAGACGAAGCGATCGCCCTGATCAAAACGTTTGGCAAGAACCCTGAAGAGCTCGAGATCTATTCCTTAAAGGACGGAGATAAAATTTCCCCGTTTGAAACGGTTCTTACAATTAAAGGCCCATATCAAAATTTCGGCTTTTTAGAAGGGGTAATCGACGGCATACTGGCTAGAAGAACATCGGTGGCGACGAATGTATATAATGTGGCCAAAGCAGCAAGCTTGTCTGGTATTCAAAAGCCGGTGATTTTTATGGGAGACCGTGATGATCACTTCGCTCAGCAGGCAGGTGACGGCTATGCGGCCTATATCGGCGGTGCGTCCGCGCAGGCGACTCATGCGATGAATGAATGGTGGGGCAAAAGCGGTATGGGGACGATGCCGCACGCGCTGATTCAGATATTTAATGGCGATATTGTCGAGGCGACAAAAGCGTATCACAAAAAATTTCCCGAAGACGATTTAATCGCCCTTGTTGACTATAATAATGATGTCATCACGGATGCTCTTAAGGTAGCGCGTGAGTTCGGCTCTACACTTAAAGGTGTGCGAGTGGATACGTCAAGAACCATGGTTGATCAATATTTCTTCAGAAACCAGGATGTACTAGGTGACTTTGATCCTAGAGGTGTTAATCCGGAACTGATCTTTGCTCTGCGCAGAGCACTGGATGAAGAAGGTTTCAGGCATGTAAAAATCGTTGTGAGCGGAGGATTTACGAAAGAACGGATCACGCGGTTTGAAGAACTGAAGGTTCCCGTCGATATATATGGTGTCGGCAGCAACTTGCTGAAGATCAACATCGGCTTCACAGGAGATAACGTGCTAATGCATGACGGCCATCAGGCGAAGGCGGGCCGCATATATAGGCCGAACCCAAGACTTGAGCTCGTCGAATAGAAAAAAGTCCATCATGAAATTTATTACACGTGCACAAAATAACCAGAGTATAAAAAAAGACACTGTGAAAAGGCAGGAGCTTCCCGGCTTGGTCGGCGGCTCAGCAATTTGTTATAATGTACAATAAGCCCGTATGCGCAAGTGCACAGTGCGGGGCATATAATACATTAAAATAGGCCTTTTAGAAGGTGTTCTTTTGTGGAGGTCTTACCATGACACAATACCATTTTGTAGGAATAAAAGGGACGGGGATGAGCGCACTCGCGCAGATTCTTCATGATATGAAGTATGACGTGCAAGGATCTGATATAGACCAGCTTATCTTTACCCAGCTTGGCCTGGAAGAAAGAGGCGTGTCCATCCTGCCTTTCAATAAAAAGAACATACATGCCGATCAGACGATTATCGCCGGCAATGCATTTGGCGAGGATCATGAGGAGCTGAAGGCAGCGGTAGAATTAGGTCTGCCTGTTCACCGCTATCATCATTTTCTTGGAGACTTTGTTAAAAAGTTTACCGGAATCGCGGTAACGGGAGCACATGGGAAAACATCGACGACTGGATTGCTCGCTCATGTGCTTGAAGGCGCAAAGCCTACAGCCTTCCTGATCGGTGACGGAACAGGAAAAGGAATCGAGAACAGTGAGTATTTCGTATTTGAAGCATGTGAATACCGCCGTCATTTTCTTTCGTATGAGCCAGACTACGCGATCATGACGAACATTGACTTTGACCATCCGGATTATTTCAAGAACGTGGATGACGTGTTTCATGCGTTTCAGCAAATGGCGATGCAAGTGAACAAAGGCATTATCGCATGCGGAGACGATCCGTATTTGCAGAAAATCCAGGCTCAGGTTCCTGTCGTGTTTTACGGATTGGGAGATCATAATGATTTTCAAGCTAAGAATATTGTCCGTGATGCGTCAGGCACGACGTTTGACGTGTTCGTCCGCAATACCTTCTATGGCACGTTCACGATTACAGGCTATGGCACTCACAATGTGCTGAACGCACTAGCGGTCATCGGGATCTGCCATTATGAGGACATTCCGACGGATATTATCGCAGAGCGTTTAAAAACCTTCAGAGGAGTAAAGCGCCGCTACTCAGAAAAACAGTTCGGACAGCAGATTCTAATCGATGATTATGCGCATCATCCGACTGAAATTAAAGCGACAATTGAAGCGACATCTTATAAATATCCAGACCGTGATGCAGTAGCGATTTTCCAGCCGCACACATTCACCCGCACAAAGACATTCTTGACCGAGTTCGCAGAAAGCCTAAAGGGTGCAGATTATGTGTACCTTTGCGATATTTTCGGCTCTGCACGGGAAAACGCGGGTGACTTGACGATTACCGACCTTCAGGAGCTGATCCCGAACGCTCAGCTTATTACGGAGGATACGATCGATGTACTAAAAAAGCATGAAACTGGCGTCCTTTTGTTTATGGGAGCAGGAGACATCCAGAAGTTCCAAAAAGCATACGAAGACGCGTGCCAGGCACCAGTCGAATAATAGAAACCGCCGCAAAAGGAGATTTCCTTTGCGGCGGTTTTTGGTTGATATAGGTTCTTTGGCGGAGAGTAGAGAACATGTTCTTCGAAGCTAAACAAGGGGTCCGGTACCGAGATGATGACCTTTGGTATAATAAAAACCTTGATTGGTACGGACCCCACTGTTTGTACTTCCATGATAGCTTTTTTTGCTTTTTTACTTTAAGTTTTCTGGGTTTAAGATCTCGAGTTCGGGCAGGACGAATATGCCGTCTTTACGAATGAGGACGTCGTCGAAGTAGATTTCACCTCCGCCGTAGTCGCTGCGCTGGATCATTACCATATCCCAGTGGATGTTGGACTCGTTGCCGTTGTAGGCTTCTTCGTATGATTGGCCAGGGGTGAAGTGGAAGCTTCCGTCGATCTTTTCGTCAAACAAGATATCTTTCATCGGGTGCTGGATAAATGGATTCACCCCAATCGCGAATTCACCGATGTAGCGAGAGCCTTCGTCTGTATCGAAGATCTTGTTGATGCGTTCTGAATCGTTTGCTGTTGCTTCAACGATTTTACCGTCTTTGAATGTGAGTTTCACGTTCTCGAATGTGAAGCCTTGGTAAGGTGATGGCGTGTTGTATGAAATCGTGCCGTTTACGGAATCCTTTACGGGAGCAGTAAAGACTTCTCCATCAGGAATGTTGTAATTTCCGGCGCATTTTACTGATGGGATATCTTTGATCGAGAATGTCAAGTCTGTGCCAGGTCCAGTTAAGCGTACTTTATCTGTGCGGTCCATTAGTGACTGCAATGCGTCCATGGCATTGTTCATTTTTCCGTAATCGAGTGTGCAAACGTCAAAGTAGAAGTCTTCGAATGCTTCGGTGCTCATGTTGGCGAGCTGTGCCATCGATGCGCTTGGGTAGCGCAGTACGCACCATTTTGTTTCTTTGATGCGGATGTTGCGGTGCATGCCGAAGATGGTTTTTTCGTAAAGAGCCATTTTTTCTGAAGGTACGTCAGATAGCTCGTTGATGTTATCGCCAGCACGGAGGCCGATGTACGCGTCCATTTGCTTCATCAAGTCTCCTTCATGCTTAGCGATGAGTTCCATTTGTTCTTCTGAAGCTTCCATATATTGCTGGCGCATGATGGAATGATCCTTTAACAGAACAAAAGGATAGCCTCCTGCAGCGTATGCTTCTTTCACTAGTGCTTTGACTAATTCTTTTTGCAGGCCGAAATTTTCGATCAGAACCTTTTCCCCTTTTTGAAGGTTAACGGAATATGTAATCAGGTTTTTAGCGAGTGTGTTGATACGGTGATCTCTCATTAAAAAAAGCCCCCTTTTTTGGAATTAAATAAACCTACAAGTCTATTTTAACTTAATTTAAACAATTTGTAATGTTCTATAAAAAGGGATTTGCTAAAATTAACCGAAAAAGATACTTAACGTTTATTTGAAAAGTTTTGGGGAAAAGGAAATAATATATTATTAGGAGGTGTCCATCATGGATATGATCATTTCAATCAGTGTAGCAATCATCGCAGCAGCTTTTGTCGTTCTCGTTTATTTCCTTTCAAGAACACTTAAATCTCTTCAGTTCACGCTTGATCACGTGGCAAAGACGCTCGATGGATTAGAAAACCAGCTTCAAGGAGTCACGCGCGAAACAGCGGATTTGTTACATAAAACAAATGTGCTAGCAGAGGATGTTCAGAAAAAGTCAGATTCACTAAATCAGATTTTCTCGGCTGTGCAGGATTTTGGAACATCCATACAGAAAGTAAATCAATCAGTGAGAAAAGTGACGGACCAGATTTCCATTGGAACGGAACAGCAGTCTCATCAGATCAAGCAGGCAGTTCAATGGGGGAACGCAGCTTTGACGCTATGGGAAAAATGGAAAATCAAAAAGCAGCATGTCAAAGCAGCTTCGCCTGACCACTATTCAAGAGGAGGCGTTTACGATGGGCAATAATAATCAAGGCATTGACAGCAAGGATTTTATTATTGGGGCTCTTGTTGGAGGCATTGTTGGAGCAGCATCTGCGTTGCTACTGGCTCCTAAGACAGGAAAAGAGCTAAGAGGAGACCTGAACGAACAGGCGATTCTTCTGAAAGACAAAGGAAACGAGTTTTCTCAATTGGCGATCGAAAAGTCTAACTCTATCGTTAAGACTGTAAGTGAGCAGTCTAATCAGGTCGCTGGCAAGGTAAAGGAATTGACGACGAACATTCGACGCGACATCGATAAGTGGCGCGAAAAAGGGCAAGTCGAGCAAGAGAATGAGGAAATATACGGAGAAATTACCGAGCAGCCAGAAGCTGAAGATCTTCGGACACCTGAGCTTGCTGAGCAAAAATATTGATTAGAGTTCATCTTATATGAAATGATAACAAGGAAGGCATACAATGCCTTCCTTGTCGTTTACTTAAGGAGGCTTCTTTATGCTAAAACAGCTGAACAATGAAACAGACTGGTCAAATGCTCTTAATGAATCGGATCGCTTCTTTTTACTGAAGAACAGCACGACTTGTCCAGTTAGCCATGAAGGCTACAGACAATTTGAGAAGTTTGCCGCACAGCATCCAGAGGAAACGTTTTATTATTTAAACGTGCAGGATGCTCGTGCGCTAAGCAATAAAATTGCTGAGGATACAGGGATCAAGCATGAATCTCCGCAAGTTTTTCTTTTTAATGGCGGCAGTCCTGTTTGGAACGCTTCGCATTGGTCGATTACGGTTAAGAAAATGGAGGAAGTCCTAACAGAAGGAGCAAAAGCGTAATCCACTGCGGATTGCGCTTTTCTTTGCTTTTTCCGCAGGCGTGACAAGCTGAAGTGGTTATTTTATAATAAGGATGCTTACGGGTACGACACAGACTACGATGGGGGGAACAAACATGTCCCTGAATACGATAGATGAGCTTAGAGATGAAATCGATGCCATAAATCTTCAAATCATGCATTTAATCAATGAACGCGCGATACTTGTTCAAAAAATAGGCATTGCCAAGCAAGCGAGCGGAGTTAACCGTTTCGATCCTGAGCGTGAACGCGATATGCTTGATAGGATCGCGGAAAATAACAAAGGACCTTTTCAAACAACAGCGCTTCAGCATATTTTTAAAGAAATATTTAAAGCGGGGCTTGAGATACAGAAAGATGATCAAAAAGAGAAGCTTTTAGTTTCAAGATCGATGAAGAGCGAAGACACGGTTGTATCCTTCGGGTCAGCGTATATCGGCGGGGGAAGCATGCAGCTGATTGCCGGTCCTTGTGCGGTAGAGTCATACGAACAGACAGCCGCCGCAGCGAGGGAAGTAAAAAAGCACGGTCTATCGTTTTTGCGAGGAGGGGCGTATAAACCACGCACTTCACCTTATGATTTTCAAGGGCTTGGTCTGGAAGGATTGAAGATATTGCGCAAGGCAGCTGACGATTATGCGTTAAAAGCTGTGAGCGAGGTGGTATCGGTATACGATTTAGAGACGGCTGCAGAATATTTGGATATCATTCAAATCGGCGCCAGGAATATGCAGAACTTTGATCTGCTGAAAGAAGCAGGAAAGATGAATAAGCCGATTCTTCTTAAACGAGGACTCTCCGCTACAATTGAGGAATTTATTTATTCAGCGGAATATATTATGTCGCAGGGCAACAAGGAGATTATCTTATGCGAACGGGGCATAAGAACCTACGAACGAGCCACTCGCAATACACTGGACATTACAGCTGTTCCGATTTTGAAAAAGGAGACGCATCTTCCTGTTTTGGTAGATGTAACGCACTCCACTGGAAGAAAAGACTTGCTTCTTCCCGCAGCTAAAGCAGCGATGGCCATTGGTGCCGATGGGGTGATGGCTGAAATTCATCCAGATCCAGCGACAGCATTGTCTGATAGTGCCCAGCAAATGGATTTTTCGGAATTTGACGACTTTATTTTGGAGCTTCAAGCTTCCGGCCTCTTGAGAATGAAGGAAACGGTTTAATCAAATAAGCTCATTTCTGGCCCAAACGCATGGATAAAAGACCGTCCCAAACTAATGTCATGCCGACATGATGATGGGGCGGCTTTTTATTTTACTCTGATTTGTGAGTATGTTTATTCTTCGTATCGCAAACACTATGAAAACAGAACAGACTTTTTTCAAAAACCTTGTGAAACAGAGAGCAATCGATTGCCTGAGTGCTTACTTTAGCGTATGATAAAACTTAATATTACATAAACCTTGACAGGTTTCGGTTTGCGAATTAAAGGAGAGATCATTTTGAATACAACGATTTATGATGTGGCTCGTGAAGCGGGCGTATCAATGGCAACAGTATCCCGTGTTGTGAACGGCAACCCGAATGTGAAGCCCTCAACAAGAAAAAAGGTGCTTGAGGCTATTGAACGTTTGGGTTACCGGCCGAACGCGGTAGCAAGAGGGCTGGCAAGCAAAAAAACAACGACTGTCGGTGTGATTATCCCGGATATTTCCAGCATTTTCTTTGCTGAACTTGCACGAGGCATCGAAGATATCGCGACAATGTATAAATACAATATCATTCTATGTAACTCAGACCAGAACAAAGATAAGGAAATACATCTGCTTAATACGCTGCTTGGCAAACAGGTAGACGGAATTGTGTTCATGGGCGGAAAGATTACAGAAGAACACGTCGAAGAATTCAAACGAGCAGCAGTGCCGATTGTTATGGCAGCCACTGTGGACGTTAATGAAGAGATCCCATCTGTAAACATCGACTACCAGCAGGCGGTGTATGATGCCGTCAAGCACATGTTCGATCAAGGACATGAGACGGTCCATATGGTAACAGGTCCGCTTGAGGATCCAATCAATGGCTACCACAAGTTTACGGGCTATCGCAGAGCGGTAGAAGAGGCTGGCAAGAAGGTGGACGAGACGCACATTTTTGTGGGCGATTACACGTATGATACGGGGATAGAAGCGGTGGACACGTTCCTTGAAAGCGGACAAAAGCCAACGGCCATCTTTGTCGGAACAGATGAGATGGCTTTAGGAGTGATTCATGGGGCACAGGATAGAGGCCTCACCATCCCGAATGATATTGAAGTGATCGGCTTTGACAACACGAGGCTCGCGACGATGGTGCGACCTACGCTTTCTACTGTTGTTCAGCCGATGTACGATATCGGAGCAGTAGCGATGCGTCTGTTAACCAAGCTGATGAACAAGGAAAAAGTGGAAGAGCATACGGTCGTCCTGCCGCACCGCATTCAATTCAGAAACACAACGAAAAACGGAGAGTAACGAGGGGAAAAGAATGGTAAGAATCGGAGTAATCGGCGCGATGGACGAAGAGATCGCGTTCATGAAAGAAAAGATCGATGTGTATGGAGAGAGCACTCAAGCAAAAATTAAGTTCTATGAAGGAACCTTTGAGAATAAAGAAGTCGTTCTATGCAAGTCGGGTGTAGGAAAAGTTAACGCTGCGGTCACGACTCAGCTGCTGATTGACCGCTTCAAAGTAACGCATGTCGTTTTCACTGGTGTGGCTGGAGCACTGCATCCTGCATTGGAAGTAGGGGATATCGTCATTTCAACTAGCCTTCTGCAGCATGATATTGATGCTTCGGCTCTAAGCCCCCATTTTAAGCAGGGCACTATTCCCATGTTTGAGCATGAATCAGAGTTTACTGCATCGAATGAATTGGTTGCATTAGCTGTAGCTGCAGCGAAACAATTGGAAGGACCTCAAGTGAGAAAAGGGAAGATATTAAGCGGCGATCAGTTTATTGCTGACCGCAGCATTGTTGAAAAATATCGCAGCCTGTTTGATGGTGATTGTATCGAGATGGAAGGTTCAGCGGTAGCGCAGGCTTGTTTCTTAAATGACGTTCCGTTTGTTGTTATCCGGTCTATTTCGGATAAAGCCAATGGTGAAGCGCCAGCAAGCTTTACGGAATTTACAAAGCTTGCGGCAGAACGCTCTTCATTTATGGCAGAAAGTATCATTAAAGCATTGCAATAAAAAAGCGCCTAGGCGCTTTTTTGTTCTTTAAAAAACGTAACTTTTTAGCAGTGAATTCGACGCAGTTAAAAGGTTAACGAAGGAAAAGCAATGATGATGGGAGGCAGCATCGTTATTTGCTTTTCTTTTTTAATGCTCGTATGCTGTATAACGTTTTGGAAAGGGTGTCTTCATTTTTGGCGGTGATTTCCCTTTTCCTTGGAATCGGCGTATACAGATCAGGCTTGTCTTCCCATGTAAGCGGAAGCTCAATCGGGCTCTGTCTGCGCCAGTATGCGAGCCAATCTGCAGGAAGCGGGCCGCTTGCCTGCTGCTCTTTCATCGCAAGCCAGATGTTCGCCCAAGCTCTGGGTACAACACGCCAAATATCATAGCCACCTCCGCCAGTGGCGATCCAGCGGCCTCCGCAATACTGATCCGCAATTTTCTTGGCGAGTCGGGGCATCTTTTCATATGTTCTCATGGTGACGGAAAGGTGTGTGAGCGGATCATAACAATGAGCATCAGCACCATTTTGTGTCACGATCACATCAGGCTTAAAATAGTCAGCGACTTCAAGCAGGCTTGTTTCATAGCAGTACAGCCACGAGTCATCCTCTGTAAACGCATCCATGGGAACATTAAAGGAAAAGCCGTAGCCTGAGCCTTGGCCTTTTTCATGAACATTTCCGGTGCCAGGAAACAAGTAGCGTCCTGTTTCATGGATTGAAAGGGTACAGACATCACTGTCATCGTAAAATGCCCACTGCACCCCGTCTCCATGGTGCGCATCAGTGTCTACATACAGTACCCGTGCCCCATATTTACGCCGTATGTATTCAATCACGATCGAGCTGTCATTATATACACAAAATCCGGAAGCCTTGCCGCGGAATCCATGGTGCAGGCCGCCGCTGAGCGAAAGGGCGTGATTTGCTTTTCCCTCCATGACCAGATCTGCAGCTGTCAATGTAGCCCCGACAATCCATGCACCCGCATCATGCATGCCATCAAATGCAGGAGTGTCTTCTGTCCCAAGTCCATAGCTGCCCGCCAGTTCTTGAGAAAGCTGGCCCTGTCCTGCTTTTTTTACCGCTTCAACATAGCCTTTGTCATGGATAAGCATGATCTCTTCATCAGTAGCCCTTCTTGGTGCGGCAATTTCTTGATCGGTTAAATAGCCGGCTGATTTCAGCAGCTCGCAGGCCAGCTTCACACGCAGCTGGTTAAACGGATGTGTATCATGAAACTTATAGTTCAACAATTCCTCAGAATAAATAAAAACAGGTTTCTGCATCTATCTCACCGGTCCTAATACAGGATAACCCTCGTTCTCCAGATGCTGTATGACAGGAAGAGGGTTCATCGTGGCAAGCCGGAACACCAGCACCTTTTCTGCCTCATTCTGACAAGGATAGACGAGTACACTGTGTATGTTAATGTGGTGCTCTTTTATTATGGATGCCACTTCTGCAAGCTGCCCTGCCTTATTGATGACTTTTATTTCAAGCTTGGAGCTTGGCTGATGGGCGCCAGTCAGCCTGACGAGTGTATGCAGCATCTCTTTTTCTGTCACAATGCCGATTATACGGTTTTCTTCAATGACAGGAATATACTCTAAGCTGTCTTGGTAAAACAAGCTGGCAAGCTCCTCAGCATTGTCCATAGGATGTGCTGTGGCCATGTCACTCTTCATAATGGATGATACATTGGCAGACTGGCTGGTAAAGGCTTTCTTTATATCATAATCTGTGACAATTCCTTTCCATTTTCCCGCTTCGTCATTTACAGCAAAATATCGTTTGCGCTCTGTCATCATTCTTGATGCAGCATCAGTTATCGTGGTCTGTTCTGAGAAAATGGGTACGTGTGAATCCATGATGGCTCGAACAAGCATCTTACCCGCTCCTTTATCGGAAACTGTTAATACATGAAACGATTTTGAAAACGGATCCGGTCAAACTGCTGCACATGATCCATGGAAACGCGGCTGCCGATTTTCACCATCAAGCAGTTGGCAGGATGCGAGCAGATCTCAGGATCATCTGTTGCCATATATTCCAGCCCGCCGGCGTTCATCATTTTCTCCATGACTTTTCGATAGTCCCATACGTTCAGGCCAGTGCCCTGCAGGTCCCAGTGCCAATAATACTCTGTCGTAATGATAATATAATCATTCATCGCGTCATCCATCATTGATACCTTTAAAAGATTTTTGCCGATTTTAAAATTGCGGAATTCAGAAATGACTTCAATGGCCCCTAATTCAAGCAGATTTTCCATGTTTCCTTGCGACCATCGCTCTAATGGATCAGGATGGACATACGTTACATAACCGACCACAGTGTCCTTCACGCGGGCGATTATGATGCGCCCTTCATCAAGTCCAGCTATTTCGATAAGTGCCTTCTTCTGCTCCTCATGAGGCCGGAATGCCCTTAAGCCGCTATGAAACTGCAAGGAAGAGAGCGTTTCTGGTGTGACGGGTCCTTCAATCGTCACGGCACCTGAAGCGGTCGGCAGCACGAGGCAATTGTACGTTTTTCTATGAATCATGCAAGAACACCACCTAAAGTTTCATTCTTCTCTATTATACATAAACTCAGAGCATACGGCGGCAAGGAAATAGGCATTTTATCGGCAATTCTAATTAGTTAAAAAATTCTGTTATATTATGTTATAATAAACTGACTGTACATAGGGAAAGGAGATTGAATATGAAACTGGAAGCGCTTCCTATTATTCAAGGCAACTTTAATCTGCAGAATTATGACCAAGCGTATGAAAATTTCGATTGGAAAGAAGTCGAGAAAGAATTCTCCTGGCATGCAACAGGCAGGATCAACATGGCATATGAAGCCATTGACCGCCACGCAGCCTCCCACAGAAAAAACAAAGTCGCTCTGTATTTTTCTGATCAGAGCCGTGATGAAAAGTATACGTTTAAAGAAATGAAAGAAAAGTCAGACCAGGCAGGCAGCATGCTGAGGAAGCTTGGAGTTGAAAAAGGGGACAGAGTCTTCATCTTCATGCCTCGGTCTCCCGAATTATATTTTACTTTTTTAGGAGCGGTTAAATTAGGGGCGATAGTCGGCCCGCTGTTTGAAGCGTTTATGGAGGGTGCTGTTAGAGATCGCCTGGAGGATTCTGAAGCGAAAGTACTTGTCACGACGCCTGGATTGCTGGAGCGTGTGCCGGTATCTGAGCTTCCGCACCTCAAGACCGTTATTTTAGTAGGAGAAGATGTAAAAGAAGAAGGTCCATACGTCAGCTACTACGAACAAATGAAGAAAGCGGACAAGCATCTTCAGGTGGAATGGGTGGACCGGGAAGACGGACTGATTCTTCATTACACATCGGGTTCAACTGGGAAGCCCAAAGGTGTGCTTCATGTTCATAATGCGATGCTGCAGCACTACCAGACAGGGAAATGGGTGCTTGATCTGAAGGAAGACGATGTGTATTGGTGCACAGCAGATCCAGGCTGGGTGACCGGAACATCCTACGGCATTTTTGGTCCATGGCTCAATGGTGCTTCAAGTGTCATCCGCGGAGGACGCTTCAGCCCGGAAGATTGGTATGCTACGATAGAACGTTATGGTGTCACGGTCTGGTACAGTGCACCGACAGCATTCCGCATGCTTATGGGTGCTGGAGATGAAGTGCTCAAAAAGTTTGATCTGTCATCTTTACGGCATATTCTCAGTGTCGGAGAACCGTTGAATCCTGAAGTCGTACGATGGGGCATGAAGGTGTTCAACCTGCGTATTCATGATAACTGGTGGATGACGGAAACAGGCGCACAATTGATCAGCAACTATCCATCCATGCAGATCAAGCCAGGATCAATGGGCAAGCCATTTCCGGGAATCACCGCTGCGATCATCGATGATCAGGACAACGTGCTCCCGCCATATCGCATGGGCAACCTTGCGATTAAAAAAGGGTGGCCGTCCATGATGCATACGATCTGGAACAACGAACAAAAGTATGAGTCGTATTTTACTCCAGGTGGCTGGTACGTTTCAGGAGATTCCGCTTATATGGATGAAGACGGTTACTTCTGGTTCCAGGGGCGTATTGATGATGTGATCATGACATCAGGGGAGCGTGTCGGGCCGTTTGAAGTGGAAAGCAAGCTTGTCGAACATCCTGCTGTAGCAGAGGCGGGCGTGATCGGAAAGCCTGATCCTGTACGGGGTGAGATCATCAAGGCCTTTATCGCGCTGCGTGACGGCTATACTCCTAATGACGAGTTGATTGAAGAAATTCGTGCTTTCGTTAAAAGAGGACTCGCTGCTCATGCGGCTCCGCGGGAGATTGAGTTCAAAGATAAGCTACCGAAAACGAGAAGCGGAAAAATTATGCGCCGTGTATTAAAGGCATGGGAACTCGACCTTCCGACAGGTGACCTTTCAACCATGGAAGATTAGCAGGTAATTGAACCGAAAAAAACAGCAGCAGCCGGATCGGCTGCTGCTGTTTTTTTAGTTCTTTTTCTTTTTCTTTCCAGGGTTGCCGTTGTTCGGTTCTGCTGGCGGAGGATCTGTTGGAGGCGGATCTCCTGTGCCCGGCTTGCCACCCTCTGGTTTCGGCGGTTCAGCAGGTGGTTTTGGTCCACTTGTAACTTTCGTTGCGGATCCGGATTCTCTGCCGGCGATATCAACTGCGGTAACATACACGATACCTGATGAAGGTATTGGGGCAGACGTGATATCCGATGTTACACTGGCTATTTTCTTAAATGGCGCTTTTCCATCAGGTGAATGATAGACACGGTACCCGATTACATCTTTTTCACCGCTCGCTGCCCATGATAGCTTTCCGTTGTTTGCCGCTGAGCCAGCCACAGGAGCAGGCGCACTGCCGTTGTCATTCATTATTTTTTCTGGAACAACGTTTTCAAACAGATTGCTTTTCGTTGTTTCATCCGTCAGCTTGTCGAAGCCAAGCTCTTTTAAATAATCCTCTTTAATGAGAACACCGACTTTCGTAAATTCTTCCGGTGTGCTCTCCAGTGCTTTATACTTCTCATCGCCAACGATAACGTAGCGTCCAGGCATAAGCGTATCATCCACGGCATTTGGTGTGAACTTAGCATTAAACAGATCGCTCGTTACGAGCCCCGCGCTGCGGCAAAGATCGGAAGGAAGCTTTCCAGAGATTCCGCAAATTTGCATTCTGACGATTCCACTAGGCATAGCGAAGGTGTTTTTCGGCGCCATTAGCTCTGGTGCTATACTGTACGCATCATTCGCAAGAGCTGCCCATATAGCCTGGTTTCTCGGGCCAGTCCGTCCTTGAAGCGGAGCAGGGTGGTCATATCCGAGCCAAACACCGAGCGTCACATTTGGATTGGTGGCAACAAACCAGGAATCTTTATCTTCATTCGTCGTTCCGGTCTTTCCAGCCCAGTCTGTAGAGAACGACAGCATTCGCTTAACGCCTGCTGCTGTTCCTCCACTCGAGAGGACATCCCTCATCATATCAATGGTCAAATACGATGTTTGAGGAGAGAACACGGGAACGGCCTTGGCTTTATGCTGATACAGAAGTTCGCCTTTATTTGTTTCAATTTTCTCAATCATATAGGCATCCACAAACTGTCCGCCGTTAGCGAATGTAGCGAATGCGTTTGTGTTTTCTTCTACTGTCGCTCCAATCGTCATTCCTCCTATAGCCATAGAAGGAATATAGCGGTCTTCCTCCGCGATGCGGGAGAAGCCCATCTGAATCAGTTTGTTCGTCGCTTCAACAGAATTCACCCGCAAATAGCTTCGAATTGCTGGTGTGTTGCGCGACTGCTTCAGAGATTCTCTGACAGAAAGGAGACCTTTGAACTTGCCGTCCCAGTTGCCGACATATTTATCGCCAAGCTGCAGCGGGGCGTCCGGAATAATCGTTCCAGGCTGTACCTTCCCAAGCTCCATTGAGTACGAATAAGCGAGCAGGGGCTTCATCGTTGATCCGTTCTGACGCGGTGCCCTCATAGCGTGGTTCACCTGTTCACGGTTGAAGTCGCGTCCACCGACAAATGACAGGATAGCTCCTGTTTTGTTTTCAATCAGGATGCCGCCTGTTTCTTCAGGCTCACTTTTCGTGACCCATTCGCCTTTTTCGTTCTGCTCTTTGTAATAATGCAGAGCGGGATGAAACAGATTATTGTTCTTAACCGTCTGCTGCATTTTTTCATACATTTTTTTGTTTAGTGTGGTATAAATTTTCAAGCCTTTTTTGCCCATTTGCTTGCTGGCGTTATCTTTGTATTCCAGCTGCTCCTTTGGCTTCAGTTTGCTCCACACTTTACCGTCTTTCTTGGCCTGAAGCTCACTCAGGATCTCAACGGTTCGCTTTTCCACTTCATATGTAATATACGGATATTTTTCAAATGAAGTCTGCTTATTGGACGTTAAGCTTTTGCGCAGATCAAAAGACAATGCCTGTGAATACTCTTTTTCAGTGATATGTCCGCCGGTCAACATCCGTTTCAATACAGTTTGCATGCGGTTTATGCCATATTGCAGCTCTTTTTCTGGCTTGACATTGCCGCTGTTATCGTATGGTGTATACACGAACGGGTTCTGCGGCAGCCCTGTTAAGTAGGCCGCCTGTGCGAGATTCAGCTTGTCAGCATTTACGCCGAACACACCCTGTGCGGCTGCCTGGATGCCCGCTACATTGTTTCCAGAAGAGTTCCGGCCGTAAGGCACTACATTTAAGTAGGCTTCCAGAATTTCCTCTTTTTTGAAAAACTTTTCGAGTCTCATCGCGAGAAGAATCTCTTTCGCTTTCCTGTCAAAGGAAACTTCATTCGTAAGGATCTGGTTCTTGATTAGCTGCTGTGTGAGCGTGCTGCCCCCTGACCTCACTTCTGATCCGGTAAATTCCTGGAACATCGCACGCATGATCGCTTTTGGGACGACGCCTTCATGCTCGTGAAAATACTCGTCCTCTGTGGCGATCACCGCTTTTTTAACGAAAGGAGAAACCTTTGCGAGCGGAATTTCTGTGCGGTCCAAATCGGATTTCATCGCTCCGATATCTTCTCCGCCGCTAAAATAGGCCCTGCTGGTCTCTTCATAGTTATAAATGTCTTTTTTCATAGAAGCATAAGCCCTTACAGGTTCATCCTTTACGAGTGATGCAAAAAATCCTGCGCCCACTCCGGCAGCAAATGTGCCTCCCAGCAAGCCGAGCACGACGAGTACTAAAAATGTATTCCATAAAATGCTGTATGTTAGGCTCGCTGTATACATAATGTTTTTCTCATGCAAAAAACGGGTCAAACTCTCCCATTTTTCACGCAGTGAATCTAGTTGAGACATCCCATAATTCCCCCCTATCCCGTCTAATTATACCATAATGAAAACGGCGGAAAAGCAATCGTTTGAACATTCAATTATTTTCCCTGTCATTGACAGTGCTCACTTAATATGATAAAAATGAGAAAACAATGGCGAATATCGTATAAGCGTAGATAGGAACAAGTAGCGTGCGTCTCCCTGACTCAGAAAGCTGGTGGCTGATGTGAACCAGCACAAAGGCGTAAGTGAATTACCTCCTGGAGCTTTTCCTGTGAACAAATATGAAAGTAGCAGGAAACGGATCTAATCCGTTAACAAGTTGAGGCGGAGAGCTGATTTTTGCTCTCAATCAGGGTGGTACCGCGCGAGAAATCACGTCCCTTTTTTAGGGGCGTTTTTTATTTGCCTGCAAAACGGAAAAAGGAGAGAACAATATGTCAATTTTAAACGATTTAGAGTTTCGCGGACTGCTGCATCAAGTAACGGACCGCGAAGGATTGGAAAAAGAATTAGAAAGCGGGATGGTCACTTTATACTGCGGCTTCGACCCGACGGCAGACAGCCTTCATATCGGAAACCTCCTCCCGATTCTCACGCTGAAGAGATTTCAGCTTGCAGGACATCAGCCGCTCGCACTAGTAGGCGGCGGGACAGGTCTGATCGGAGACCCGAGTGGTAAGAAAGCAGAGCGTACGCTCAATGAACAAGAAACAGTTGTGAATTGGTCGAACAAGATCAAAGATCAGCTTTCGCGTTTCCTAGACTTTAATGCCGAGAACAACCCGGCAAAGACTGTCAATAACTATGACTGGCTAAGCGAGCTGAGTGTTATTGGTTTTCTGCGTGATGTTGGAAAGAACTTTTCGATTAACTACATGCTCGCGAAAGATTCTGTTAACACGCGCCTCGATGCGGGAATTTCGTTTACAGAGTTTTCATACATGATTCTCCAGTCGTACGATTTTCTGAACCTTCATCAAAAAGAAAACTGCAAGCTGCAAATCGGCGGAAGTGACCAATGGGGCAATATTACAGCAGGGATGGAATTGATTCGCCGTTCGGGGGAAGAAGAAAAAGCGTTCGGTATGACTATTCCGCTTATCACGAAGGCAGACGGTACTAAGTTCGGCAAGTCGGAATCTGGAACCATCTGGCTAGATGCTGACAAGACGACACCTTACGAGTTTTACCAGTTCTGGGTGAACACGGCCGATGCCGATGTGATGAACATGCTCAAATACTTCACCTTTTTGTCACAGGAAGAGATTTTAGCACTAGAGGAATCGTTTCAGTCAGCTCCAGAAAAGCGTGAGGCGCAGAAGGCACTAGCGCGTGAGGTGACGACACTCGTGCACGGCGAACAGGCATATGAGCAGGCATTGAAAATTACAGAAGCCCTTTTCAGCGGAAACGTGAGCGAGCTCACAGGTACAGAAATTGAGCAAGGATTTAAAGAATTCCCATCACACGTTATGGAATCAGGAGACGATGTTTTGTTAGTCGACCTTCTTGTTGCGGCAAAGGTATCTCCTTCTAAGCGCCAGGCCAGAGAAGATATTACGAACGGTGCAATTTCAGTCAACGGAGAGCGTTTGACAAGTCTTGATGCCATCATCAGCGCTTCAGACCGTATTGAGGATAAATTTGTACTAATCCGCCGCGGAAAGAAAAAGTATACATTGATTCGTTTTTAATCAACTAGACAAACAATCAGGAGTGAGAGAGTTGGAAAAAATCACGTTAGCAAAAGACCTGGAATTTTCACGTATCGTACATGGTCACTGGAGACTGGGAGAATGGAATTTAAGCGATCAAGAACTGCTTGCGCTTGTAGAACAGTGCATCGAGTGGGGCATTACCACATTCGACCATGCTGACATTTACGGAGGTTACACGTGCGAAGAGATTTTCGGAAAAGCACTCGCTCTTAAACCGGAGCTTCGCGAAAAGATCCAGATTGTATCCAAATGCGGCATCAAGCTGATTTCTGGTAATCGCCCTGAGCATAGCATTAAGTCATATGATACGAGCAAGCAGCACATTATCACTTCGGCTGAACGCTCGCTGAAAAACATGAACACGGATTATCTTGACCTTTTGCTTATTCATCGCCCTGATCCGTTCATGAACCCGGAAGAAACGGCTGAAGCTTTTAACCTGTTAAAAAAGCAAGGAAAAGTAAGACATTTCGGTGTATCCAACTTTTCACCGTCACAATACAATATGCTTCAAAGCTATTGTGATGTGGAGCTAGTTACGAATCAGATTGAGTTATCTGTGCTGCATACGGATTCTTTCTTTAATGGAGCAATGGATCATTGCCTAGAGAAGCGCATCGCGCCAATGGCATGGTCACCGCTTGCTGGCGGCCGTTTGTTCTCCGGAAGTGATGAACAAAGTATTGCGGTGAAAAAGACGATGGAGAAGGTAGGAGCTGAAATTGGGGCAGAAAGCCTTGATGAGACAGCCTACGCGTGGCTACTCGCTCACCCTGGCCGCATCATGCCGATCGTCGGAAGCGGCAAGAAAGAACGCATCGCCTCTGCTGTCAAAGCAACAGAGCTGAACATGAACACAGAACAATGGTTCGACATCCTGCAAAGCAGCATGATGCGGGAAGTGGACTGATCTTAATAATTGGGTATCCTTTTAATAAAGAAATCACTTTTTCAATTATTAGTAAAAAAGTTTTTAGCTTGTGAACTTGCATTGTAATTGAATATCCCCAAAAAGTAAAAAACGACCAAATTTGGTCGTTTTTTATCTTCCATTTAATACACTTGATTGTTATATATACATTTAAATTTTCTTTTCAAAATGAGTTAAGGAAATTAGTTCATTTACTTTGACTTCGTTAACTTTTTGGTACCTATTCTTTATATAAAATCTAACTGCGGGAGTATTTTTTGAACCAGTTGAAACTTTTATTGACTCAATTCCTTTCTGTGCTTCAGCGATTTCCAAAAGTTTCTGAGCAATTCCTTTTCTAAAATGTTTTGGATCTACGATTAATCGGTGAATATCCATTTCATTATTTTCAATTTTAAATGATATTGCACCACATAGTTTGTCTTGTGAATAATAGCCAAAGAAAGTTTCACCACATTGCTGTAACTTATCGACTGTATCTTTTAACGGAGGTATCTCATATGTGCCAATAATTTTTGCTTCCATATTGTAAGAAGGAATTTGCACATTTAGTACTTCTTGAGCTTTTTTTCTATTATTTATATCGATTTTTTTAATCATGATAATCCCTCAATAAATTATATAATGTTACTCCGTTTTTTTTTTTTAGAGTAGAGTGTTTATTTATTTTAATATTCATTAAACCGTCAAGAAGATTTGGATTTGAATAGAAGTGAAAATGGTTATTGTGAATATTGATTATATCTTGAGTTCTTCATCGACTTAGTTGGCTGGAATGTAAGGCGCCGACTCCTGCGGGACAAGCGGTCAGGTGAGACCCTTCAATGGCGCTTGCGACGAAGGGGCTCACCGACTGCCCCGCGGAAAGCGTGCGCCTGAAATGGAGGCCAACGGCTTCACTGTTTTCTTTCAAGTTAACTAATCTGTTTACAAAAACAAAAACCCCGATTCCAAATAGAATCGGGGTTTTGCTTCGTTACAATTAACGAGAGTAGAATTCAACGATAAGCTGCTCAGTGATCTCAGCTGGGAGCTCAGAACGCTCAGGAAGACGAGTGAATGTGCCTTCAAGCTTGTTTTCGTCGAAAGTCAAGAAGTCAGGAACAAAGTTGTTTGTTTCTAGAGCTTCTTTAACTGCTACTAGGTTGCGTGACTTTTCACGTACACCAACTACATCTCCAGTAGAAAGACGGTAAGAAGCGATGTCTACACGCTTTCCGTTTACTGTGATGTGCCCGTGGTTTACAAGCTGGCGAGACGCACGGCGTGTGCGAGCAAGACCAAGACGGTAAACAACGTTATCTAGACGAGACTCAAGAAGAACCATGAAGTTTTCGCCGTGGATACCAGGCATTTTGCCAGCATCATCAAAAATGCGACGGAATTGACGCTCGTTCACTCCGTACATGTGGCGAAGCTTTTGCTTCTCTTGAAGCTGAAGTCCGTATTCAGAGATTTTTTTGCGTTGGTTTGGTCCGTGTTGACCTGGAGCGTAAGGACGCTTAGCAAGTTCCTTACCCGTTCCGCTTAATGAAATTCCAAGACGACGGGAAATTTTCCACGTAGATCCTGTGTATCGAGACATAATAGTCTCCTCCTTCACGTGTTTTGTTTTGGAGTAAAACAAGAAACAGTGACTCCGCCCTTTTCAGCAGCCGATTTTGTTTTCACACATCTTCACTTCAGCAGCCGAGAAGCTACGCGATGTACCTTTAAAAAGGAACAAAATCAAACAGCAGATGGACACAGTGCTGCGTTATTTTACACAAAGAACAGTATACGACGTAAAGTAGTGGAAGTCAAGCACTGCTGAAAAAGAGGCTCACCACACGTTCAATAATGATTGTCAATCCTTGCTTTACAGGATATGATAATAAAAGAAAGCGCTTACATTATGTGAAATGAGGTCTTTGACGATGATGGAAGAGATTCAGTCAAAACAAGAACGTTCACGAAAATTTGAGACAGAGGTTATACACAGTGGATATGATGCGCTCAAGCATTTCGGGAGCTTGGCACCGCCGATTTTTCAGACATCCACCTTTGTTTTTCCTGATGCGCAGTCAGGCGAGCGCAGATTCGCAGGCGAGGAAGAAGGATACATTTATTCACGTCTTCAAAATCCGACGGTCGAGATGCTGGAGCAGCGGATCGCGGCGCTTGAAAAAGCAGAAAAAGGCTTGGCGTTTGGATCAGGGATGGCGGCAGTATCTGCTGTTTTAATGGGCATGGTGAAAACAGGTGACCATATTTTATGTTCCGAAGGCGTATATGGGTGTACGTTCGGCCTGCTCCATTTTATGCAGGAACGTTTTGGAGTCAGTCACAGTTTTCAGTCAATGGATGGCGAAGAGCAGATCAGGGCGGCGATCAGGCCAGAAACCGCTTTAATATATGTGGAATCGCCGATCAATCCGACGATGAAGCTTGTGGATCTTAAGCTTGTGGCTGAAATAGCAAAAGAGTTTGGTATACCCGTAGTAGTGGATAATACGTTCTCTTCTCCATATTTACAGCGGCCTCTTGAACTTGGCTGCGACGTTGTCATTCACAGTGCAACCAAATATTTATGCGGACATGGTGATGTGATTGGAGGTCTAGCTGCCGGGAGCAAGGAATTGATGAGCCATCTTTCAATGACGACACAGAAGGACATAGGGGGCGTGATGTCGCCATTTGATGCCTGGCTGCTTCTTCGAGGAATGAAGACTCTTCCGGTTCGGATGGACCGTCATTGCAGCAATGCAGCAGAGCTCGCAAAACAACTAAGAAAGCATCCGCGAATTTCAAAAGTGCTGTTTCCTGGAGATCCAGAGTTTGCGCAATATACGTTGGCTTCTAGGCAAATGGACGGTCCAGGGGGATTGATCAGCTTTGAAATTTGTGGTACGAAAGAAGATGCGCAGCGGTTCATGAACGCCCTGGAGCTCATTAAAATCGCGGTCAGCCTTGGAGATGCTGAAACCTTAATTCAGCATCCCGCGACGATGACACATGCTGTTGTTCCTCCGGAAGACCGGGCAGCAATGGGAATCAGTGAAACGCTGCTTCGCCTTTCTGTCGGACTTGAAGCCTGGCAGGACATATGGGCAGATATCGAGCAGGCATTAAACACATAATACATTGAGAGACCGCACTTCACCGTTAAACGTGGAAGTGCGGTCTCTTTAATGAATAAAGGGGTCGTACCTTTTACCAACAGGATCATTAAACCTGCTCTAAATGGTAAAGGTACCGGACCCCGGTTTGTTATAGGTGCTTCAATAGCACACTGACGAATGTTTCTAGGTTTTCTTTATCAACAGAATCAAAACGGCTTTTTTCAGGGCTGTCGATATCAAGGACGCCGATCAGCACCCCGTCTTTTACCATCGGAACGACGATTTCAGATTGCGAAGCAGCATCACAGGCAATGTGGCCTGGGAATTGGTGAACGTCATCCACGACTACCGTTTCTTTGTCTTGTGCTGCTTTACCGCATACTCCGCGGCCGATTGGAATTCTGACACATGCGGGAAGGCCTTGGAACGGGCCGAGCACAAGCTGTGAGGAGCTTTCTTCCATCAGGTAGAATCCAGCCCAGTTAATGCGATCCAAAAATTGGTTCAGTAAGGCGGCAGCGTTTGCTAGGTTGGCTGTGATATTCTTTTCTCCTTCAAGAAGTGCGTCTAGCTGTTTAAACAGCAGCTCATAGGCTTCAGATCGGTCGTTGCTGTACGATTGAACGTTAAACATACAAAATCCCCCTATATAGTCGATATTATGATGTTTAGTTTAGCAGAAAATGTTGAAGTGTACAGATTTGCCGCCTTATTTGTCGAGCGATTAGAAAAGGTATTGCCCGCCTCCCCAAGAATGTATTACATAACAGTCCAAATCTATTTAGGCAGTGTACGGCATGCGTTTAAAAAAGGGTGGTGTCAGACGATGAAGACCGCAATAAAAGGGACGAAAGAAAGAATCTGCGATGCAGCGATCTCACTGTTTACAAGCCAAGGCTTCAAAGGAACAACGATCAGGCAGATCGCCCAGAAAGCAAATGTGAATATCGCCCTCGTTTCCTATCATTTTGGCGGGAAAAAAGGGCTGTTAGAAGAACTCGTTATGTCCTTTTATGAAGGCTATGTCCGCAGGCTTGAGGTGGTGTATCATACCTCAACAAAGGAAACGGCTAAAGGAACATTAATAGAACTGACAGAGCAGCTGCTTTCCTATCAAAAGAACAACCTTGAGCTCGCCCGATTCGTCCACCGTGAGATGACCCTTGATTCAACGTTGATCCGTGAACTGATGTCAACCTACTTGGCAAAAGAAAAATATTATTTGAACGCCTTCTTTGAAAAAGGAATGAAGCGCCGAGAGTTTAAAAGGCAGTCTGTTGATCTGCTTTCTGTTCAATATAAAGAAATGCTGCTGCTGCCCTTTTTGCAGCCGCTTTATTTGACAGAGGTCTTTCACCTTCCTGTCGGAGAAAACATATTTTACAGCGATTATCAAAAATGGATCAGAAGCTGGATAGAAAAGTTCGTATGTGTGACAGAAAAGAAACCTTCCATTCTGTCAAATGTCTTATTCGGCGCCGTCCAGGAAAAATGGGGAGGCTAATTTATCTCGATAAAGCAGCTCACTGAAACCTTGATGTAATCCCGCAGCGGTATGGGCATCAGAACCATACACGAGCGGGATTTTTCTTTTGGCTGCCTCTTGAACAACCCAGTCAGAAGGATACGGTTCTTGGCAGTTTGGCTTCACCGTGCCTGCCCCATTATAATCAAGCTGATAATCCCTCGCTTTTATTTCCTCTAAAATAAACAAGATGTCCTCTGCGAACGTGCGTTGAGCTGGATATCGTTTATGGAATTTGCGCGCAAGTGTGATGTGCCCGATTCTCCTTGGCTGAAAAGATGAGAAACGGAACTGGACTGAATCCTTCACGGTCTTATAATAAGCGGCATATATGTCGTCTACGCTTCCAAAGACAGAAGCCATTTCACCGAACAGATCCTCGCTGTAATCCATGCACCAATACTTCCCTTTATGCTGTAAAAAATGAACGGAGAGTATCGCATCATCCAAATAATCTTGAACATCTGTCAAAAATGCATCGGTCTCCTTTTCAAATCCCTCAATGAAATCGACTTCAAGACCTGTGAAAATTTGTAATCGGCCTTTGAATTCCTGTTTGATCTCTTTCAAAGCCTGAAAGTAGCGGGGAAGATCTTCTCGTTTCATGGCTGAATCAGATTCAGGCACAGGGTCGGTAAAGCCGTATGGCAGTGGAGCATGCTCTGTAAAGGTGATGCCAGAATAGCCGAGTGACAGGGCGCGCTCAGCATATTCATTCAGCGTGTCAGACGATCCATGCGGGCAGAACGGTGTGTGTACATGTCCATCAAATCGCATAATCCGACTCCTTTTCATGAATTTTGTTATATATGGAAAATTTTTATCAAATTTTGCATTTTTGTTGGTTCAAAATCTAGTTTACATGTTATATTTAATACATTAAAACACAGTGATATACATAAAACCAATCGTAAGCTTGGCTGCTGCCAGCCTGGCTTTTTATATTTATAGGGGAAACAGAGAAAGGGTGCTACCTATGACATTACCTATCGTTGCTGCAGTAATCGCTGTCCTTTTGTTAATTGGATATGGTGCATGGTCGCGCCGCAAGATCTATAACGAAATTGACGTCCTTGAAGGGTTGAAAATCCAGATTATGAACCGTCCACTCACCGATGAAATCGCGAAAGTAAAAGGGCTGGTCATGATTGGTGAAACGGAAGAAAAATTTGAATCGTGGCGTAATGAATGGGATGAGATGGTGACCGTTATCCTTCCAGGCCTTGAAGAAGATTTATTTGATGCGGAAGAATATGCAGATAAATACCGGTTCGGGAAAGCGCGTGAAATTACCCGCCAGGCAAAACGCACGTTAGACAGCATTTCATCTAGAATTCAAATCATTACGGCAGAAATCAACGAATTGATCACGAGTGAAGAGCTGAACAGAGAACAGATCATCGAGGCTAAGGAGCAGTATTTACAGGCGAAAAAATATTATTTGACTCACCTTCGCTCGCTTGGCCAGACGGCATCTGTCTTTGATAAAGAATTTGAAGACATTCAGCACAAATTTGAAGAATTTGAACAGCTTACGAGCGCGGGAAGCCATCTAGAAGCCCGCCAGATTTTAGTCGAAAGCGCCAACCGTCTTCATGTAACAAAAACTAAGATGCAGGCAGTGCCAGAACTGCTCGTAAGTGTCCAGTCAGACCTTCCTTCCCAGCTTCGCAACCTGAAAGAAGGCTTTCATGAAATGGAGCAGCAGGGCTATGTGCTGAACCATATTGTCATCGAAAAGGAAATCGAGCAGCTTTCTAACAATTTGTCAGATGTAACCGAAAAGATTTACCGAATCGAGACGGAGGATTCACAAAAAGAACTCGATGAAATGTTCAGTAAAGTGGATCAGCTGTATGAGCTATTGGAAAACGAAGTCGTATCTAAGCAGTTTGTTCTAAAAGAAAGAGAGCATATTGCCGAAATCTTGAATGATATGAGAATCAATATGGAGAACCTGCGCGAGGAGACGGACATCGTGTCTCTCACATACCAGATCGATCATAATGAATCGGAAATGCAGAAAAAAATAGAAAAGCTGTATAACAAGCTTCAAAATCGTTTTAATTTAATTGAAGAATCCATTGTCTCAAAGAAGGACTCATTCTCAGTCATACGCGAGATGATTGAGGAAATGAAAAGCCAGCTGGACGAGCTGCAGCGCTCACAGAAAATTTATCAGGAAATGCTTTTGAACTTGCGAAAGGACGAATTGCATACGAAAGATAAATTAAAAGAACTGCGCCGAAAACTGCTGGAAGCACGTCGAATGGTGCAAAAGAGCAACCTTCCCGGCCTCCCTGAGCATTATCTCGTGACCATCGCAAAAGCTGAGGAGTATATTATTGAGGTGTCTAAGAAGCTCGATGAAAAGCCGCTGGAGATCTCCGAAGTATCTTACGTGCTTGAAAAGGCACTCGTTGCAGTGGAAGAAGGCTATGAAGAGACAGCTAAGATGATCGAGACCGCTCAGCTGGCCGAACAGCTGATACAATATGGCAACCGGTTTAGAAGCAGCTATCAAAACGTTTCCATCCGTCTTATTGAAGCAGAGATCGCCTTCCGCAACTGCCAGTATGAAGATGCGCTGCAAATTGCAGGCTCTGCAGTTGAAAGCGTACATCCGGGTGTACTGAAACAAATGGAAATTAATATGAAGGCACACGTTTAAAAGAGGCCGTCCTGCTGAAAACAGGGCAGCCTCTTTCATTTGGATTTTGTAGCATTGAAGGAGCATCGCTTTTTTGCGAAAAGATACAACATGGCTAAAAAGTAAAAGTCCACTGTATAAGTACACCTTCACCTAAGCTGAACCGCTTGATGTCAGCTTACAAATACATCCGAAATAAAGTTCAAACGATTTTAAACCGCTTTTTGGGAAATGAATACATATCTGACTGCACAATCAGAACGTTTTTAGGCATGCTATAAAGAGAAAAGTGGTAGGTTGGCCAAGCGGTTTATGGTATGATTAAAAAATGTGAAAAAGCACGGAAACATTCATCAGGAGGATGGCTATGATTTATTTTGACAACAGTGCTACGACTAGGCCGTATGAAGAAGTTGTCCAAACATTCGCTTCTGTTTCAAGGCAGTTTTTCGCCAACCCTTCCTCGCTTCATTCCAAAGGAGGAGAAGCAGAAAGGCTTCTTAACAAAGCAAGGCAAAATATCGCCTCATATTTGGGCGCTGAACCTTCTGAAGTCATTTTTACATCGGGCGGAACAGAAGGGAACAACATCGCGATTAAAGGAACAGCATTAGCACATAAAGAGCGCGGCATGCACTTGATTACTACAATGGCAGAACATGCCTCGGTGTATGAAACCTTTCATTATTTAGAAACGATTGGATACTCCGTTACGTATTTGCCGGTATATCCAAACGGACAAATATCATTAGAGGATCTTGAGAAAAGCATAACCAATCAAACAACGCTCGTTTCCATTTTGCATGTGAACAATGAAACAGGTGTTATTCAGCCGGTTGAGGATATCGGAAAGATTCTGGCTGCACATCCCAAAATTGTCTATCACGTAGATCATGTGCAAGGAGTCGGAAAGGTGCCTCTCGGGTTAAAGGGTGCCAACATTGACCTTTGTACCATTTCAGGCCACAAGTTTCATGGATTAAAGGGAACCGGAGCACTGTTCGTTAGAAACGGAATCACTTTATCTCCTCTGTTTACCGGAGGTGAGCAAGAGGGACGGGTTCGTGCTGGAACAGAAAATGTAGCCGGCATCGTGTCTCTTGCCAAAGCAATGAGGATGACGTTAGACGAAGCAAAAGAAAAGCGCGAGATGCTTCAAGAGATTCAAGCCTACTTAATGGATGCTCTATCATCTGTTGAAGGCATCAAAATCAATACACCTGTGAACGGAACAGCACCGCATATTTTAAACTTTTCGGTCGAGGGAATTAAGCCGGAAGTGTTCATTCATACACTTGAGGAGAAGGACATTTTCGTTTCGACCCGCTCCGCGTGTTCTTCGAAAAAAGCAGGCCCAAGCCGCGTGCTGCTTTCAATGGGTGTGAACGAAAGCCTGGCATCAAGCGCTATTCGCATAAGTCTTTCTTTCGATAACACGATAAATGAAGCGGAAATGGCCGTAAATGCCATAAAAAGCGCAGTAAAAAACTTAAGAGAAGTGATGAGGTAAATCATGAACTATGATCATATTGTCGTCAGATATGGCGAGCTATCGTTAAAAGGAAAAAATCGTAGGCACTTTGAATCGCAGTTATTCGAGACGGTAAAAAAGAAATTGCGTGCTTTTCCAGCTGTTGCGGCAGTAAAAGCTTTTGACCGCATCAATATTGATTTGAATGGCGAGGATTATGCTCCGGTCGTAAAAAAATTGCAGGATGTGTTCGGCATTCATGCGATCTCCCTTGCTGTAAAATCCGAAAATGACCTCGAGAAAATCAAAGGAGCTGCGCTTCAGGCATTCCAGAAAGCAAGCACAGGACCAGGAACCTTTAAGATTTCGGCAAGACGGGCGTATAAGCATTTTCCAGTAGGTTCTCAAGAACTCAACCGTGAGGTAGGGGCACACATCCTGATCAACACGGAAAACATTACTGTAGATGTTCATAAACCGGATATTGATGTGCGGATTGAAGTGAAGGAAAACGCAACATACATTAGCTGCATCACGTTCCCTGGTGCAGGCGGGCTTCCCGTCGGTGTGGGAGGGAAAGCGATGCTGATGCTCTCAGGCGGAATCGACAGCCCCGTAGCAGGCTACTTAACCTTAAAGCGCGGGGTAAGAATTGAAGGCCTTCATTTTCACAGCCCGCCGTTCACGAGTGAACGAGCGAAGCAGAAAGTGGTTGATCTGACTCAAGAGTTGACACGTTTTGGCGGCAAGATCAAGCTTCATGTTGTCCATTTCACAGAAATTCAAAAAATAATCAAAGATAAAATTCCAGCGAGTTATTCCATGACAATCATGCGCCGGGTGATGCTGCGAATCGCAGAACAACTTGCTGAAAAGAATAACTGTCTTGCTATCGCAAACGGTGAAAACCTAGGACAGGTCGCGAGCCAGACGATGCATAGCATGTATGCCATCAATGAAGTGACACATATGCCGGTGCTGCGTCCAGTCATCACGATGGACAAGCTTGAGATTATGGACCTTGCCCAAAAAATAGGCACCTACGATATTTCGATTCGACCTTATGAAGATTGCTGCACCATTTTTCTTCCTTCTGCACCGAAAACAAAGCCCAAGAAAGAAAAAGCAATCAGGTTCGAGCAATATATCGAGAACTTGGATGAATTGATTGCCGCTGCGGTGGAAAAAGTGGAGACCGTTATGCTGGATGAAAATAATTCAAAAGAAGAATTCAGTGATTTATTCTAAATCATTTTTTGAGTTGTGTCGTTAATATTTTTTATAATTAAACAAGAATATCCGCAGTCAATGATAAAACTGTCCATGAAGGCCTAACAGGCTTTTGGACAGTTTTTTTCTTTTGTTTCGGGCTTGTGGATGACTGATCGTTTTCCGTGAGTTCTTAGCTTTTTTTTCTTAAGATTTGCCTTCCCAATAATAAACAACAATTTCCAAGCATGATTTTTCGTTTTTGCCGCAAATTAAGTGTACCAACTTAAAAGGAGGTGAAACAAAATGGCTAACCAAAACCAACTAGTTGTTCCAGGTGCACAACAAGCAATCGACCAAATGAAGTATGAAATCGCTTCTGAGTTCGGAGTAAACCTTGGTGGAGAATCTACAGCTCGTGCGAACGGATCTGTAGGTGGAGAAATCACTAAGCGTCTTGTTGCTCAAGCTCTTGGCGGATACCGCAAATAATTGAATAACATGGCTAATAAAGGGCGGGCAATCCCCGCCCTTTTATTGTGATTTCTTCCATTTTCCAAATTTTCTAAAATGTTTTATAATAAAATAGCACGAAACAACAAGGAGGACTAGCCTATGAACTTAATCGCACCAGAAAAGTACAATTTATCACAAGAAATGGAGCGCTTTGCTGCGGATCATCATAAGACCGCCTTGATTTGGAAGGATGCTTCAGGGACCACGTCGACTGTTACATACAAAGAATTGTTTGAACAAGCTGGGAGATTGGCAAATGCGTTCAAAAGAAACGGACTGCAAAAAGGGGATAAAGCACTCATTCTGATGCCGAGAAAGCTTGAAACTTATGCGGTTTACTTAGCGTGCCTGAAATCCGGGATCGCTGTGATCCCTTGCTCTGAACTATTGCGTGCGAAAGATCTAAGCTACAGAATTCAACATAGTGAAGCATGCGCTGTAATCGCTGACAGCCAATATATTTCAAGTATAGATGCTATAGAGGAACAGCTGCCAACATTGCGCTGTAAGTTTACAGGTTCAGGGACGGCACCTGGATGGATTGATCTTATTGCTGAATCTGAAAATGAAAGCGTTTCCTTTGTAGCGCCTGACACTCACCGCGACGATATGGCTTTTTTATCCTACACCTCTGGAACGACCGGGAATCCCAAAGGCGTCGTGCATACGCATGGCTGGGGATATGCCCATATTCGAACGGCGGCACAGGGCTGGCTCGGCATTAAAGAAGGTGACAAGGTTTGGGCGACAGCTGGCCCGGGCTGGCAAAAATGGATTTGGAGTCCGTTTGTGTCAACGCTTGGGATGGGTGCATGCGGTTTCGTTTATAATGGAAAGTTTGATCCTGCTGTTTATTTAGAGATCCTTGATAGCGAGCAAATCAACGTTTTATGCTGTACACCGACAGAATACAGGCTGATGGCAAAGGTTGAAGGACTCTCCCATTACAGTTTGAGTACTCTTCATAGTGCTGTATCCGCTGGTGAACCGCTCAATCGAGAAGTGATCGAGACGTTCAGCAAACATTTTGGTGTGACCGTACGTGACGGGTATGGACAGACAGAGAACACACTGCTTGTCGGTACGATGAAAGGCATGGAAGTCCGTCCTGGCTCGATGGGCAAGCCGACTCCTGGCAACCGGGTCGAAGTCATCAATGACGAGGGCGCACCAGCCAAAGCAGGAGAGGTCGGCGATATTGCTGTTCATAAAGATTCACCTGCTTTATTCAAGGAATATTATAAAGACCGGGAACGCACGTCGATGGCCTTTAGAGGCGAGTATTATTTAACGGGTGATAAAGCAAAGAAAGACGAGGATGGCTATTTCTGGTTTGAAGGCCGTGGAGATGATATCATCATCAGCTCTGGATATACAATCGGCCCATTTGAAGTAGAAGATGCACTTGTCAAGCACCACCTTGTGAAGGAATGTGCCGTGGTTGCAAGCCCTGATGAAATCAGAGGCAGCATTGTCAAAGCGTTTGTTGTTCTTCGTGATGGGAACACAATCGTGACAGATGAACTGATTAAAGAGCTTCAGAATCATGTCAAAGAATTGACAGCTCCGTATAAATACCCTAGAAGAATAGAATTTATTTCTGAGCTTCCGAAAACGACCTCAGGAAAAATCAGGAGAATCGAGCTTCGTCAACAGGAAATGAAGAAAGCTTTAATGCAATAAAGAAAGGAGGCAGGCTGCTGATGCCTGCTCTTTTCTATTTGGTGACAGCTGTTTTTTTTACAGGAGCCGTTTTTGTCATACAATAGAGCCATACAGTACAGAAGGAGAAGTGAGAGTTTGGGGACCTTATATGTGAACGGTGCTATTTATACGATGGTTAAAGAAAATGAAACGGTGGAGTCTGTTTATTGTCATGAAGGGGTCATTCAGGCAGCAGGGCCGGAACAACGCTTGAGAGAAGCTTTTATTGACGAAATCGAAAATGTTGTGGATTTAAAGGGCGGGATGATGCTTCCAGGTCTTACAGACAGCCACCTGCATTTAATCGGACATGGAGAAAAATTAATAAGGCTCGACTTGTCAGTGATTTCTTCGAGTAAAGATCTGCTTCAAGTGATTAAGACTAGAGCCGATCAACTGGCTGAGGATGAATGGCTCTTAGGTGACGGTTGGAACGAGAACAACTTTCCAGATGTCAAAATCGTCACTCGTCAAGAGCTCGACGACATCAGTGGAGGTCGCCCCGTTTTTTTGTCAAGAATATGCCGCCATGCGTTTTTAGCCAATACGAAAGCGCTTGAGGCGGCCGGCATCACCCATGCTACGGAGAATCCACCCGGCGGTATCATTGGTCGCGACGAAAGCGGAGAGCTGTCAGGCCTTTTGCTTGATACAGCAGCAGAGCTGGTAAAGTCGGTTATTCCGCAAGCAGAACAGCACTATTTAAATAGGGCACTGGAAGCTTCGGTGCGAGACTTATTGTCTAAAGGACTCGTTGGCGGTCATTCTGAAGATCTAAGCTATTATGGCGGCTTCCGCTATGCAGAAGAAGCGTTTAAAGAGGTGCTAGGCAGAAAGGCGATCCCTTTTAAAGCGCATCTCCTTGTGCATCACGCAGCTTTTCGCGACTGGCTGGAAAGTGAACCTTTTTCGTCAAAGCATGTGGAGTATGGTGCACTGAAAATATTCAGCGATGGGGCATTTGGAGGCAGAACGGCATTACTGAGCGAACCGTATCACGATGATCCAGAAACAACTGGTGTGAGGATTCATACAGAGGAAGAGTTATTCAAGCTAGTGCAGCTGGCCAGAAGCAATAAAATGGCTGCTGCTGTTCATACGATCGGAGACCACTCATTAGACATGGTACTAGGAGCCTTTGAAAAGAGCCCGGCACCAGAAGGCAAACGCGACCGAGTCATTCATGCAGGATTAATAAGGGACGATCTGGTATTACGGATGAAAGAACTGCCGCTTATCATTGATGTTCAGCCAAGTTTTGTATCCTCAGATTTTCCTTGGCTGATCGACCGGCTCGGCAAGGAGCGTATTAAAAATGCGTTTGCGTTCCGCACGATGCTTGACAATCATCTGATTTGTGCCGGAGGATCCGATGCGCCGATTGAACCGGTGAATCCCCTCCTCGGCATTTATGCAGCTGTAACGAGAAGGAAGCCGGAAGAGACACATGAAGGGTATACTCCAGAGCAAAAGCTTACCATGTTCGAAGCGATCGGACTTTATACAAAAGGCAGTGCGGCCGCCATCGGAAAAGAACATGAACAAGGGCTTATCGCACCAGGCTATACTGCTGATTTTACGGTGTTTGATGCCGATTTATTTCAGATTCCGCCTAGCAGCATCCTTCAAACAAAAGTGCTTTATACCATTGTCGAGGATGTGATCGCTTTCAAAGGCGATCACGTACACGCCTGATCAAAGCAGAACAGCCTCCCTTTCAGGAGGCTGTTCTGCTTTGTGTATTATAGAAAACTGCGCCTTACTTTATGCCAAAAGGAGTTGTCCTTTAGTTTCACGGTTTTTATTTTTTTGCTGCTCAGCTTAAATTGCAAATTTTCACAATGCTGGATGCTGAGCGCCTCGTTATCAATGCCGATGATCGGATAGTGGCTGTTATCCTGCAAAATTTTAAACGTTAGCTGTCTCTCGCTGCTAAGAACGAATGATGATCCGAGCGTTCGATACTGGTTATTGTTGAGTGAAGCCATTTCGCTTACTTGGTAGCAGGCAAGCATCGGGTCAAGTACCGATCCATTCACAGATTTATTATAGGCGGTGCTGCCAGTCGGTGTTGATACGAGCATCCCGTCCCCCCGGAATGTTTCAAAGTATAGGTCATCAATAAAAACATCCATAACGAACGTTTTAATAATAGAAGAACGGATGGAGCATTCGTTCAAACAGTGAAAGCTGGAGTGCCCGTCCACCGTTATCTCGAGCGTTGGATACTTTCTTACCTCGATTTGCGCGGAGTTCATTGCCTGCAGCATACCGCCTACATCATCAAGCTGAAAGTCACAATAAAAGCCAATGTCTTGTGCGCCTACACCTACATACAAGCAATCTTCTCGAAATCCTGTTTTTCGGACAGCTTGCAAAAACGCTCCGTCTCCCCCAACTGATGCAATAATGTTCGCTTCCTTATGATCCTCGACCAGGGTGAACCCTTGTTGTGCAGCTAAGGATTTCATGTTTTCGACCTTGGATGAAACAGGTTCTTCCTCTTTGTAAAACACATACAAATGTTTGCGCTCTTCCATGCTGATACCCCTCCATTTTCTATAATGTGCTCTTATAGGGTGTTCGAGATGAAGGGAAAGAATCCTTTTGGGTGTTCAAATGGAATTTTAAAGGAAAAACAGGTAAACTGAACAATAGACAGCATAAGGAGGATAATCATGAACAAAAAAAGATGGATCGCATTGGCCATTGCTGCCGTACTATTTATCAGCTCATCTTTGTTTCAGTTTCTAGGAACACTCGCTGCGGGTGAACTATTTGGCGGGATGGAAGAAGGACTGTTTTCAATGGAGGGCGGTGAGTTTACTGAGACCGTGATTAAACAAGGAGAATCTGATCAAAAAATCGTCGTACTTGATATTACAGGGGTTATACAGGACAGTGGAGATGCTTCCTCATTTTTCGAGAGTCCTGGATATAATCACCGCCAGTTTCTTAAGATGCTTGACCAGGCTGCAAGAGATGATGCTGCAGCAGGCATTATCATTAAAGTGAACTCTCCTGGGGGCGGAGTCGTCGAAAGTGCGGAAATACATAAGAAAATTATAGAAACACAAAAAAAACACCGCAAGCCGATCTATATTTCAATGGGCAGCATGGCGGCTTCGGGCGGTTATTATATTTCAGCACCTGCTGATAAAATCTTTGCCAATCCTGCCACGATGACTGGCTCACTTGGTGTGATCATTCAATCAATGAACTATGGTGAGCTTGCCGAGAAACTCGGTGTGAAATGGGAAACGATCAAGAGCGGCCCTCACAAGGACATCCTGTCTCCTGCGCGTGAGATGACAAAGGAAGAACAGCAAATATTGCAAAGTATGGTAGATGATTCATACAATGAATTTGTTTCGGTTATCGCCAGTGGCAGGGACCTTGAAGAATCGGATGTCCGCAAGCTCGCAGACGGCAGAATCTATAATGGCAAGCAGGCGAAAAATCTTGGACTTGTCGACAGTCTTGGCACGTTTGATGATGCGGTGCTGGGAATGAAAAAAGAAATTGGCGATAATGATGCCACACTCGTGCAATATGACATGAGCATCGGCTTCGAATCGCTGTTTCAGATGACGGTGTCTAAGCTTTCCGGATCCGATGCGGATCTTTTAGGGATCAAGCAGCTGATGAATCAACAGCAAGCGCCTCAGCTGAAATATTTGTATACAGAATAGGAGGTGTCAGCAGATGGAGAATGAAGCACATGTTTGGACACTTGCGAAACAAGAGAAGCGCTATCATTATGCTGGCTTTTGGATTAGGTTTTGGGCGTTCTTGCTGGATTTTGCAGTGGTATCCAGCTTGAACCGGTTTATCCTGTTTCCCTTTTTTTTCACAGAAAACCCGTCATTCGGTCCAGCCGGCATATTTACCCTGGAGGGCTTGATTGCGGCTATCGTTTTGTATGCTTATTATATGGTCATGACGAAAGTATTCAGCCAGACACTGGGCAAAATGGTTTTCAACATTCGTGTGATCGCGAAAGAACACGAAACACTTACGTGGCCAGATTTGTTTTTCCGTGAGGTAGTCGGAAAGTTTATTAGTAAATTTCTTTTTCTCGGATATATCGCAGCTGCGTTTTCTAAAAGAAAGCAAGGATTTCATGACCGCTTTGCTGACACGTACGTCGTTTATAACAAAGAAGAATAATCGTGATCATCAGCCTGCCACCGTGAGTGGCAGGTTTTATTTTGGCTTTCTCTGTTCATAATGTAAAGAGGAAGGAAGAGGATGATGCTTTGGACGATGGCTATATTTACGACAGTGATCTTTTTTATAGTCCTTTGGCATTCCCGCGTGTCGGTTGAATTTGATCTAGCGGGCGGCGGGCAGCCCAGCATGGAGATGACGGTCACCTTGAGGATGTGGCGGATATTCAGCCACACGAAAAGCTTTAGCGGATCAGGGTCAGCACTTGATGAAGAAGGAATTCGGTATACAGAGAAGGATATCAATTCTCGTCATAAAGAAAAAACGAAGAAAAAGAAAACGACCTATACCCGCCTGGCTTCACGGTTTCACCATATGTATTCGGAATATCAGCATGTGAAAAGGCTAGGTGCAATACTTGGGAGCTTTCTGCAAAATGTGCGAGTGTCTTCGTTTAAATGGGAGACTGTGATCGGAACGGGAGATGCGTCGTCGACTGCTAAGATGGCAGGGGTGCTTTGGTCGGTGAAAGGCATGTTCATCAACCTGCTTCATACGTTTCTTTCTGTGAAAAAGGAGCCTATAATCGAGGTGCATCCTCTGTTCTCACATGCGTTTACGAAAACCCATGTCTCAGGTATGTTCTCCTTTAAAATCGGGCATGCTATTGTCGTGATGCTACGCTTAATGAGAGCGCGGCGACAGTCTAGAATAAAACCTAATCGCAGCTCAAATGCTATGACAGGAGGAATAGAGACATGAACGACCACCCGATCCAGGGGCTGATGAAAACGGCCATGGAAAACCTGAAAGAAATGATTGATGTAAACACCATTATCGGTGATCCTGTAGAGACACCTGACGGCAGTGTGATCCTCACTGTTTCAAAAGTTGGCTTCGGCTTTGCAGCTGGAGGATCGGAATTTGGTGCCTCATCAGGACACAGCTCCGGCGGACAAGGAAGCCATGAGAGCAAGATTCCGTTTGGCGGCGGAAGCGGCGGCGGAGTATCTATCACACCGATCGCATTTCTTATTGTTTCCAATCATGGCATCAAAACGATCCACCTTGACAACAGCACCCACTTGTACGAAAAAATATTGGATCTCGCACCAGGTGTGATCGATAAGCTGCAGCATATGATGAACAAAAATAAAGGCCAGCAAATGAGAAGACAAAGCGAGAAGAATGATTTTTAATGAATTGGGCTGTCCCTTTATTGGGACAGCCTTTTTGCTGGATATGCAGCACAAAAGTTGCGCAATCGGTATGACCGATTTATGATGAAGAAGTACATACACATATAGAAGGAGGCTATACCGATGTCAGTAACATTCAAAGAGAAACCTGTAACCTTAATCGGAACACCATTAAAAGCAGGAGATGCTGCACCAGATTTCAAAGTACTGGCAAATGATTTATCAGAAGTGACACTTGCCGACTCTAAAGGACATGTCAGAATCATCTCTGTCGTGCCTTCCGTCGACACTGGCGTTTGTGATGCTCAGACTCGCCGTTTTAACGAAGCCGCTTCTAAGCTTGAAAATGTGAAGATCTTAACAATTTCTGTGGACCTTCCTTTTGCACAAAAGCGCTGGTGTGCATCAGCTGGAGTTGAAAATGTTCAAACATTGTCTGACCACCGCGAGCTTTCTTTCGGAAAAGCATACGGAACGGCCATTGAAGAGCTTCGCCTTTTAGCTCGTGCGGTATTCGTTGTCGACAGTTCAGACAAAATCACGTACGCAGAATATGTGAGTGAAGTGACAGACCATCCGGATTACGATAAAGCGATCGAAGCTGCAGCAGCAGCCAACTAACATGCAGCCCCGGCAGACGCGATGTCCGCTGGGGCTTTCTGCGTGGATCAGCAATCAACTTGCGCTTTTATCACAATTTGCTACAATGTTTCGTAGGTATTAGGAGGACGACAGATGAGCACATTTGAAAATATGGAAAAGCTGTTCACCGTGCTGGACGTTACTGCTTCAGCTATAAAAGAAGAAGATAATACCCCTTATTTGACCGCACTCGCGGAAACAGGGGAAAACTTGTTTTACGAAGAACTGCCTCAAGATTACAGCACGAAATTGAAAGTGTTATTAGAAGAAGAGTATAAAAAGGTAAACGTGTCTTCATATGAAAACGAAGAAATTCGTAAAGCCTTTCAGCTCTCGGTCCTCAAAGGCATGAAAGAGGCGATTCAGCCTAATCATGCGATGACGCCGGATGCTGTGGCTTTGTTCGTAGGGTATTTGATCAGAAAAATGAAAGAAACCGACAAAGCGATATCACTGCTCGACCCGGTTATCGGTTCAGGAAACCTGCTGACAGCAGTGATGAATCTTCTTGAAGGAAAAGAACTTGCTTCATTTGGTGTGGAGATCGACGAAACGCTGCTTCGTCTCTCTTGGAGCAGTGCAAATTTACAGAAGCATGGAATCGAGCTCTTTCATCAAGATGTAATCAAGCCGCTCTATATTGAACCGGTTGATCTTGCGATAGCCGATCTGCCCGTGGGCTATTATCCAGATGATGAGACAGCTAAGGATTTTGACGTGCACAATCCAAAAGGACACACGTTTGCACATCATCTCATCATGGAGCAGGCGATGAAGTACGTGAAAAGCTCTGGTTTTGGCGTATTCATTGTGCCTAACAAGCTGTTTGAGAGTGAACAGTCTGAGCTCCTTCATAACTGGCTGAAGCAGTATGCCGCTGTACTAGGGCTTATTGAGCTTCCCTCTTCACTGTTCAAATCAGAAGCGCACGCTAAGAGCATCCTTCTTTTACAAAAGATAGGGGAAGATATGGTAAAACCGAAACAAGCAATGCTCGTGAAGCTTCCGCCTTTCTCAAACAAAGAAGCGCTCAACAATGTAATGAAGCAGATGGATGATTGGTTTAAAACGGAATGGAAACGTGAAAAATAAACAGCGAAGCATATGCTTGGCTGTTTTTTCTATGCAAATAATAAAGCTATAAAGACCTTTTCGAACAAGCTGACATAAAACAGTAGTATGGATATCTGCTAAACATCCTTTTCGTAATAACATAAACCACCATATTTACCACTATGGTATTTAATTGTTTTTTATAGGCTGTTCGTGCGATGTCTTGTTACACAGCACCTGTAACATAGATCAACAAGTTCATTGAATTCTTTATTAATTTCTCAAAAAGGTGCTATATATGTGTCGCTTGAAAACGCAATCAAGTCTGAATATAACGAATATATCATGTAAGCGTTTCAGCACCTTGTCATATAAACGAACGAATGATTAAATAAGGGAGGATATTGTCAAAAATCATATGTAAGGGGAGTGGCCGTCTTGCACTCACCCTTTTCATTTATAAGGAGATGGCGAGTTTGGCTAAAATTATCGCAATCAATGCAGGAAGTTCTTCATTAAAATTTCAGCTTCTTGATATGCCTGAAGAAACGGTTCTAACAAAAGGAATTGTAGAAAGAATCGGAATGAGCGATTCGATCTTCACAATCGAAGTGAATGGAGAGAAAGTGAAGGAAGTTACAGATATTAACGATCATGCTGTAGCGGTTAAGATGCTGCTTGAGAAGCTTCTGAACCATAACATCATTTCGTCGTTTAACGAGATTGAAGGAATCGGTCACCGTGTTGTTCATGGCGGAGAAAAGTTCCATGATTCTGCATTAATCGATGACGAAGTGCTGGCAGACATCGAAGAGCTTTCTTTCTTGGCGCCGCTTCACAATCCAGCAAACCTTGTCGGCATCAACGCGTTTAAAGAAGTACTTCCAGATGTACCGGCTGTTGCGGTATTTGACACAGCATTCCACCAGTCTATGCCTGAAAAATCGTTCCTTTACAGCCTTCCGTATGACTATTACAAAGATTTTGGCATCCGAAAGTACGGTTTCCACGGAACGAGCCACAAATACGTATCAGAGCGTGCGGCAGAGCTTTTAGGGCGTCCGATCGAACAGCTTCGCCTGTTGTCATGCCACTTAGGAAACGGAGCGAGCATCGCGGCAATTGAAGGGGGAAAATCCATCGATACTTCAATGGGCTTCACACCGCTTGCGGGTGTAACGATGGGAACTCGTTCAGGTAATATTGACCCGGCGTTGATCCCATATATCATGCAAAAAACAGGACAGTCTGCTGAAGAAGTATTGAACGTTCTGAACAACAAGAGCGGTATGCTCGGTGTATCCGGATTCTCCTCTGACCTTCGCGATATTGAAGATGAAGCAGAAAACGGCAACGAGCGCGCAGAATTGGCACTTGAAGTGTTTGCGAGCCGAATTCACAAATATATCGGTTCTTATGCGGCGCGAATGGCCGGAATCGATGCCATTATCTTTACGGCAGGAATCGGTGAAAACAGTACAGCTGTGCGTGAACGCGTCTTAAGAGGACTTGAGTTCATGGGCGTATACTGGGACCCAGCACTTAACAAGGTAAGAGGAAAGGAAGCGTTCATCAGCTACCCTCACTCTCCTGTAAAAGTCATCGTGATCCCTACGAACGAAGAAGTGATGATCGCCCGCGATACACTTCGCTTAGCCAAATAAAAGACGTAAGAAAAAGAAGCGGTCATTGATGACGGCTTCTTTTTTTCTACTTTAAGAAAGCGTAACGTTTTTAAAGTGAAGGAAAGTGGCGCAGTCAACAAGCAAATGAACAAACGATAAGGTCAACGAGAGCTGACGAAAAAGCTTGGTTTCAGGCAAGTTTTCTTTACTCATTTTATCACCCCGCTTTTAACAATTCCCTTTATAAAGGTATAATGGTAAAAAAGATCAGGAGGCGGATGTGGTGAACGGAACTCAAAGAGATGAACAAGTATGGCGTGACATCCAGGAATGGGAACATGATTATTTTACATACGAACCGACCGACTTTGGCAGAACATACGATAAATGGCTGTCATCACAGCTCGAAAAGCTGCCTTCAGAATGGGGAGGAACGGTGAGTGAATGGATTGATGCGTCACTCTTCCACATTCATGCACTCATTCAAAATTCACAATTTCAGCTCGATACCCGTAAGCGAATCCTTTCTGAAGCGAGAACCTTTCGTGAGGATATTTATGAAATTGAAGATTTACAAAAATGCACGATTGACCAGCTGATATACATGGCAGATCAAGAAATTGCGAGAAACAGGCTCACGTCCCTCGCACAGGGAGGACTTGCAGGGACAGGAGGACTGCTGTTATTAGGAAGTGACTTTCCTGCTGCTGTTACGCTTGGTGTTCGCTCTGTTCAATCTATCGCACTTCACTATGGATTTGACATACAAAAGCCTGCTGAGATGATGCGCTCGTTAAAAGTGTTTCATATGGCAACACTGCCTAAAAAACATCAAGGAGAAAAATGGGACGAACTGTTTCATGAGCTTTCTACAACAGAAGACCACCCGATTTTTTACGCTGGTAACGATGAAGTCGCGGATATTAACTGGCTGTCACAGCCGTTGAAGCAGGGGATCAAAGCGTTGGCGATCGTCATGCTGAGAAAAAAGCTGGTACAAGGGATTCCTCTGTTTGGCATGGCACTTGGTGCAGCATCCAACTATCAGCAATCCAGAAGAATTACCGAGATGGCACACCGTTTCTATCAAAAACGGTTTTTAAGCGAGAACAGGAGTATGACATTTTGAGCAGCACACCCACTGAGCATAAAAGAGAAGCGCCTTCCTTCGTCAACGCGTCCATTGTGACTGTCAGTGACACGAGGACACGAGAGAATGATAAAAGCGGAAAACGGATAGTTGAACTTCTTAAAAACGCTGGACACACAGTTAACGATCATATCATCTTACGTGACGAAGCTATTCTGCTGCAGCAGCAGCTCGAAGAAATGCTGGCTGACAAACGTGTTGATGTTATCTTAATCACCGGAGGGACAGGAATCGCAGCTCGTGACATTACCATAGAAACCGTCTCCTCTTTGTTCGATAAAGAACTGCCTGGATTTGGTGAAATTTTCCGCATGCTCAGCTATACGGAAGACATCGGATCAAGTGCAATCATGAGCCGTGCAGCTGCCGGAACAGCCGGCAGGACCGCGCTTTTTGCGATACCTGGTTCCATAGGTGCCGTCACGCTTGCTATGGAAAAACTGATACTGCCTGAACTTCAGCACATCAAGCAGCAGCTGAACAAATAAAAAAAACCGCCGGAACTTCCGGCGGTTTTTAATGTATTCAGTTATGCGGCTTACTGATGGATGCACCGTTATAGCGAAACCATAGCCAGAGATCATTAATCACTGATGCAAGGTCTGCAATTTTATCATTTAAATCGCAGGACACTTGAAAATTTTCTTCTGTGTTCAGCTGCATCTGCATGGTGTCTATATAGCCTTCAATCTCTTTTATTCGATCAGGGATGATGCCTCGAACGGCTTCCCATTCTAGAAGAATGGCCTCTTGTGCATCCGGTGAATAATTCTCCCATTCTTGCTGCAAGACAGGAATAGTTATACCTAAGCGCTGGTCTTTCCTGAATGTCACCTTCATACATTTCACCTCAAGCCTAGTTTACCGGACACTGATGAGAATGGCTACAAATTTTAATGAAAGTGACTAAAAAGGAATTTTTATTCACGTTAAAGAATATTATTGCAAAAACGAAATGGGTTTGGTAAGATGTGAATGTGATGAAAGGAACGAAACGTTCTCAGCTTTTTATGCAATTAAATGAATAAAAATTCAAATTAAGTAGTGTTTTATACATTGTCTGGAGGGATTTCTCATGGGAGAAAAGAAAGTAGTATTAGCTTATTCAGGAGGATTAGATACATCAGTAGCGATTCAGTGGTTAAAGGAAAAAGGGTACAGTGTCATTGCACTGTGTCTTGATGTTGGAGAAGGAAAAGATCTGCCGTTCATTCAAAGCAAAGCGTTAACGGTTGGTGCTGAAGAATCGATCGTATTGGATGTCAAGAAAGAGTTTGCAGAAACATTTGCACTGACGGCGCTTCAAGCACACACACTTTATGAAGGGAAGTATCCGCTCGTTTCTGCACTAAGCCGCCCGCTGATCGCACAAAAACTTGTGGAAACAGCCAAGGCATATGGCGCTGCTGCTGTTGCGCACGGATGCACAGGGAAAGGGAACGACCAAGTACGTTTTGAGGTATCAATTTCGGCACTCGCACCTGAACTCGAAGTGATCGCACCTGTGCGAGACTGGCAATGGTCTCGTGAAGAAGAAATTGAATATGCTATACAGCATAACATCCCCATTCCCATCCAAACAGAAAATCCATTTTCTATTGATCAGAACTTATGGGGAAGAAGCAATGAATGCGGTATACTGGAAGATCCTTGGGCAGCTCCGCCTGAAGCGGCATACGAACTGACTCTGCCATTAGAGAAAACACCGGATGCGCCGGAGATGGTGGAAATCGGTTTTGAAAAAGGAGTGCCCGTGTCTTTAGATGGACACTATATGGCGCTTGATGCATTGATCGCTGAGTTAAACTTACTGGCTGGGAAGCATGGTGTCGGCCGCATTGATCATGTCGAGAACAGGCTAGTCGGCATCAAGTCTCGTGAAGTCTATGAGTGTCCGGCAGCATTAACACTGATCAAAGCGCATAAAGAGCTTGAAGATTTAACACTTGTTAAAGAAGTCGCGCACTTTAAGCCGGTTATTGAAAAGAAAATCACAGAATTGATTTATGAGGGGCTCTGGTTCAGCCCGCTGCAAAAGCCTTTGGCCGCATTCTTGGAAGAAACGCAACAATATGTAACAGGCATTGTGCGTGTCAAGCTATTTAAAGGTCATGCGATCGTAGAAGGCAGAAAGTCACCATTCTCTCTATACAATGAGAAACTGGCAACCTACACAGCAGAAGACGAATTCGATCATCAGGCTGCGAAAGGCTTCATCTCTTTATGGGGCTTGCCAACAAAAGTAAGCAGCATGGTGCAGAAAAATGAGGTGAAAGTGTGACAAAACTATGGGGAGGCCGCTTCGAGAAGCACCCTGAACAGTGGGTCGATGAGTTCGCCGCATCAATCGGTTTCGACCAAAGTCTTGCCGTGGTCGATATAACAGGAAGCCTTGCACATGCGAAGATGCTGTACAAATGCAAAATTCTAACCTCAGAAGAATACAGCGTCATTGAAAGTGGGCTTCTCGTGCTGAAAAAGCGTGCCGAAAATCAAGAGTTAATTTTTAAGACAGAGTATGAAGATATTCATCTGAATATTGAAAAGCTGTTAATAGAAGAAATTGGCCCAATCGGCGGAAAGCTTCACACGGCTAGGAGCCGAAACGACCAAGTGGCGACAGATCTACATTTGCACGTGAAGAAACAAACGTTGTCTGTCATCAGTCATATCACCAGCCTGCAAACCACCTTGCTGAAACTGGCTAAGCAGCATGTTGAGACCATCGTTCCTGGTTACACTCACCTGCAAAGAGCACAGCCAGTTTCTTTCGCTCATCATGTGATGGCGTACTTTTGGATGCTCAAGCGTGATAAAGAGCGATTCACGGATAGTCTGAAGCGCACAGATATCTCCCCACTTGGTGCAGGAGCGCTCGCAGGGACAACATTTCCTATTGACCGCAAGATGACTCAAGATGAACTAGGCTTTTCTGATTTGTATCCGAACAGCCTCGACGCGGTGAGTGACCGTGATTTTGCGATTGAATTTTGCTCGAATGCTTCACTGCTGATGATGCATCTCTCTCGTTTTTGTGAAGAGCTGATTCTTTGGTCATCACAGGAATTTCAGTTCGTCGAAATCAGTGACAGCTATTCGACTGGCAGCAGCATGATGCCGCAAAAGAAAAATCCCGATATGGCGGAGCTCATAAGAGGCAAGTCTGGACGCGTATATGGCAGCTTGATGCATTTGCTCACCATTATGAAAGGATTGCCGCTGGCGTATAACAAAGACATGCAAGAAGACAAAGAGCCAGTTTTCGATACCATTGAAACGATCACCGGGTGTTTATCCATTTTCAACGGCATGATGAAAGAGATTACGATCAACACAGGCAAAATGAAGGAAGCAGTAAACAAGGATTATTCTAACGCGACGGAACTGGCTGACTATTTAGCGAAAAAAGGGATGCCTTTCCGTGAAGCGCACGAAATCACCGGCAAGGTGGTGTTCAGCTGCATTCAAAAAGGGATCTATCTACTGGATGTTCCGATTGAGGAGTATAAAGCGTATAGTCCGCTCTTTGAAGAAGATGTATATCACGATCTTCTTCCAGAAACGGCGGCAGGAAAACGGAACTCAGAAGGAGGCACAGGCTTCGATGCTGTAAGGGATCAGCTCAAGCTTGCGGAAGAAACCTTGCTGGAATTGGCAGCGATTGAATAGGGTAATAACCGCTCTCACGGCGAAAAATAAGAACATCTTATTTAGAAGGAGAGCACAAAAATGGCAAAAGAAAAGCAAAATAATGAATGGGATTTCGATCAAGAGGCAGAAATGACCGTTCATGAGCAGATCAGCGCCTCTTACCAAAGTGGTGCGGTGGACATGCTCGATCAGCATGAAAAACGCAGCAAAACAGAAGACGAAGAAAGCCTTCAATAACCTAAAAGCCAGCTGCAGGGAATGGCCCTGTCAGCTGGTTTTTATGTACATTAAGAAAGCATAACTCTTTAACAAAAATGTCGGGCTCAGTCAAAAATTTCAGGAACGAAGTATACGTCCAATTAAGGCTGACTTAAAGTCTTAGCGTCAGGAGAGTCTGCATTATTCATTCATTTAGTTCCTCTTAAAGGTCGAGCGAGCAGGCGGTCATCAATGAACGTCAACCGCTTCAAAGAATTATGATAAGTGCATGATGTTCTGAAGTGGGTTATTCACGTAAAAAAGCTTCTTTTGTAGTAGACTAATGAAAGGATAGGGAGAACGGGAGGCTTTAGGATGAAACATGCTCTAATAACAGCGGGAACGAAGGGATTGGGCAGAAAAGTAACAGAGCATCTGCTGCAGAGAGGTTATGCAGTGACTGTCAATTACAGAAGCGATGAAATGACGGTTGAAAAGCTTCGTTCTGATTGGGAGCAATATAGTGACAGGCTGCTCTTTGTCAAAGGTGATGTGACTAAAAAGGAAGATTTAAAGAGGCTTGCGGACGCCTCACTTGCTCGCTTCGGGCGGATTGACTGTCTGATCAACAACGCCGGCCCTTATATCTTCACAAGAAAAAAGCTGGCTGATTATACAGAAGAGGAATGGGACGAGATGATATCGGGCAACTTAAGCGCGGTGTTTTATTTGTTTAAGCTGACCGTTCCCACGATGAGAGAACAGCGGTTCGGCCGCATTGTTACATATGGTTTTCAGGATGCAGACCATGCACCAGGCTGGATGTACCGATCTGCCTTTTCCGCCGCAAAGGTTGGACTCGTCTCTCTCACCAAAACCATCGCGCTTGAAGAAGCGGAATTCGGCATCACGGCAAACATGATCTGCCCTGGGAATATACTAGGTGAGATGAAAGAAGCAGATATCTCCTATGCTAAAAAAATTCGTGATCCGGAAACGCCCGTTGGCCGGTCAGGAACAGGGGAAGACATTGCCCGGCTTGTTACATTTTTGTGTGAGGAAGACTCCGACATGGTGACAGGCAGTGTCATATCGGTCACTGGCGGCCGTGACGTTATTAACCGTTACCGAAAATAAATTAACTTTTTATTTTAAATTATTGGTGGTATGTTAACAATAAGGGCATCAGCATAAATTTTCCAACAGCATATGAACCGTGTTATTTCCTTAATTGTATTCTTACAGGAGGGATTGTTGATGAAAATAGGTGTGCCGTCTGAAATAAAAAACAATGAAAATCGAGTTGCAATGACACCTGCCGGGGTATTGAACCTGGTGGCATCCGGTCACGAAGTATTTATTCAAAGGGGTGCTGGAGAAGGTTCCGGTTTCTCAGATGAAGAATACGAGCAAGCCGGCGGCAGCATTGTGGATTCTGCTGCACAGGCTTGGTCGATGGAAATGGTCATGAAAGTGAAAGAACCGCTGCCAGAAGAGTATATATATTTTCATGAAGGCCTCATACTTTTCACGTACCTTCACCTTGCGCCAGAACCTGAACTGACAAAGGCTCTTGCCGATAATAAAGTAGTGGGGATCGCCTATGAAACGGTTCAGCTGCCTAACCGCACCCTTCCCCTTTTAACGCCTATGAGTGAAGTGGCAGGAAGAATGGCAGCACAGATCGGAGCTCAGTTCTTAGAGAAGCCAAAGGGCGGTATGGGCATCCTTTTAGGCGGAGTGCCTGGGGTGAAACGAGGAAAAGTGACGATTATCGGCGGTGGTGTCGTTGGAACAAACGCAGCTAAGATCGCTATGGGTCTTGGTGCTGATGTGACCATAATTGACCTAAATCCCGAGCGCCTGAGGCAGCTGGATGATATATTTGGAGCCGAGATCAATACATTGATTTCCAATCCGCTAAATATTGCTCTTGCTGTTGCAGAGTCGGATCTTGTGATTGGCGGGGTACTCATTCCTGGTGCACGTGCGCCAAAGCTGGTGACAGAAGAAATGATTAAGTCGATGAAACCGGGATCTGTAATCGTCGATGTGGCCATCGATCAAGGCGGGATTTTTGAAACAGTCGACCGAATCACCACACATGACAATCCTACCTATGAAAAGCATGGCGTCTTGCATTACGCGGTTGCCAACATGCCAGGTGCTGTGCCGAGAACATCTACGATAGCCCTGACGAACGTAACGGTCCCTTACGCACTGCAAATTGCCAATAAAGGATATTCGAAGGCTTGTCTTGATAATGAGGCACTGCTTCAAGGAATCAACACACTGAACGGGTATGTCACATACCGCGCTGTTGCCGAAGCACATGGCCTTGAATATAAAGAAGCGGGATTTTTGCTATCAACCATGTAAATGGATACATCATCTGGTTAGTTTACCGGATGATGTTTTTTGTTTACATGTGTTTTTTTATGAAGAAAAGGGAAGGGGAACAGAAGAGGATAGCGAACAACATAGTAAAGGAGTTGACGCAGTTGAAAATCACTTATCACGGACATTCTGTTCTGCATGTTGAAGAGGGAGGACATTCCATTTGGGTCGATCCTTTTTTAAGTGGAAACGAGCTATGTACGATCAGATCAGATGAGATAAAAGCCGACGTCATCTTGCTGACGCATGGCCATAACGATCATGTTGGAGATACCGTTAAGATTGCACAACGGACGAATGCTCTTATTGTTGCACCGTTTGAGCTGGCGGAGTACTTAGAGAGCAAAGGGCTGCAAACACATGCTATGCATATTGGCGGCGGCCGCGCGTTTAATTGGGGAAAAGTGAAATTCACGCAAGCTTTCCATGGCTCCAGTTATAGTGAAGAAGATGGTACGGTAGTTTATACAGGCATGCCAGCTGGAATCCTCTTGACTATGAATGGAAAGACGATTTACCATGCAGGCGACACGGCGCTCTTCTCGGATATGAAAATGATTGGAGAACGTAATGCTATTGATGTCGCATTTCTTCCAATCGGGGATAACTTTACGATGGGGCCTGAGGATGCGAAAGATGCTGCCGAGTGGGTAAATGCGAAACTGACCGTACCGATACATTATAATACGTTTCCGCCTATCAAGCAGGACCCTCATGCTTTCGTTAAGCAGCTGAAAGTGAAAGGAAGGGTTCTTGAGAGCGGAGAGACCATCACAATATAATCTTCTAACCTCCCTTATGCGGCATACATATGAAAGCAGGGAGGTTATTTTTATGCCAAATTACACATTGTTAAAGTTTCTTTTGTTAGCTTACTTGCTGTATGTCGGAAGAAGCACAATGATTCAAGCGTTCGAGGGCATGTCGATAACGTTTGTAGTATGCTGGCTGTTATTGGCAGCGCTGTTTGCTGCCGGCCAATTTTCTGTACGAGCCAAAAAGCCTGTTATCAAAGTGGTTCAGCGCAGTCAAAATATACAAGGCGGGATCAGGGAAATTACGGGAGGTTGAGAATATCTTTCCAACCTTGTATAATCTGTATTAATAAATTCAATGAAACAGATAGATACAGTTGGAAAGAAGTGATGCCGGTGTCAACGAAACATGAACAAATCTTGCAGCATATTGAAACGCTTGAAATCGGATCGAAAATCTCTGTTCGTCAAGTGGCAAAAGACCTGACAGTAAGTGAGGGTACCGCCTACAGAGCCATTAAAGAAGCAGAGAACCAAGGGCTCGTCAGCACGATTGAAAGAGTCGGCACAATACGAATTGAACGGAAAGCAAAAGAAAATATTGAAAAACTAACGTTTGCAGAGGTAGTTAATATTGTCGAAGGGCAAGTGCTGGGTGGCAGAGAAGGCCTTCATAAAACGCTGAACAAATTTGTGATCGGTGCGATGAAGCTTGAAGCGATGATGAGATATGTAGAAGCTGGAAGCCTTTTAATCGTCGGAAACCGTACGAACGCACACGAGCTCGGTCTGAAGGCGGGAAGTGCCATTTTAATAACAGGTGGATTTGATACAGAAGAGGAAGTCAAAAGAATTGCTGATGAGCTGAAGCTTCCTGTCATCTCTACCTCTTATGATACCTTTACCGTCGCGACGATGATCAACCGCGCGATTTCAGATCAGCTGATCAAAAAGGAAATCGTCCTTGCTTCCGATATCCTGATACCGATAGATGACACGTATTTTCTAAGGCAGCAGGACACTGTCCGGAGATGGCATGAATTAAACGAGCAGACGCAGCACAGCCGTTATCCTGTGGTGGATAAACAAATGAGGATCACTGGCGTTGTTACATCTAAAGACATTATCGGTGTGCCAGTCGATACATCAATTGAGAAAGTGATGACCAGGTCTCCGTTAACGGTAACGGAGAAAACGTCTGTCGCCTCTTGTGCTCATATGATGATTTGGGAAGGTATAGAGTTGCTTCCTGTCATCTCAGCGAGCCATAAACTAATCGGAATCCTGACTCGCCAGGATGTGCTGAAGGCTCTGCAGATGATGCAGAAACAGCCGCAGATTGCCGCGACGTTTGATGACATGGTCACAACTGAAATGAGAGAAAGAAAAGAAGGATATGATGTGAAATATGATTGCACCATCACACCGCAGATGACCAATCCGCTTGGAACTGTTTCGTATGGTGTGATGATGACTCTTGTGACGGAGGCTGCACGCAAGGCACTTAGAAGGATAAAAAGAGGGGACCTTGTTGTTGAAAATGTCACATTCTATTACATTAAACCGGTGCAGATGGAAAATATCGTGACCATCACCCCAAAAGTCATCGAGATGAGCAGAAAGTTTGGCAAAATGGATATTGAGCTTTATTTAGAAGACACCCTTGTTGGAAAAGCTCTCCTTATGGCTCAATTAATCGATCACAGGCCATAGAGAAAAAAAGCCTTGCGCGGCGGCAAGGCTTTTTCTATCACTATTATTCCATTTCCTTTTGTGCGAGAGGTGTAAAGTGCTTGTATCGTTTGAAGCCTGTGTACAGCAGGGCGGCACCATAAATAACAAAGATAATGGCTACCCAAAGCTGAAGCTTCGTTTCAATGCTTGATAATTCATTCATGCCGAAAGAAAGAAGGAATAAACCTAACGCCAGTCTGGATTTGGCAGCGTTCCAGCCTTTAATATACAAATTTTTTGCCCGTACTTCCCGCACTTTAAAGAAGGCATAAAGAGAAAAAGATAGAATGATAAGAATAACGAATAATGGCATTTATCGCACCTCAGCTGTCATTGATTTCAATTAAGTAATCCGCTTTATATTGTACTGCTTTTTTAGCCGCATTGCCAGAATGTTTCATGAAAGGAGAGCATCAATGAAGGAAGCCATTTTAGAAAACATTAAACAATATAACAAGATCATCATCCACCGACATGTCAGACCAGATCCTGATGCCCTCGGTTCACAGGGGGGACTGGCTCAGATCATTAAAGACAGCTTTCCGGAAAAAGAGGTATACATGGCGGGAGAAGAAATCGGTTCCCTCACTTTTCTCGTAAGGATGGATGAACTAACTGACGACATGTATGAAGGGGCGCTTGTCATTGTTTGCGATACGGCGAATTCTCCCCGAATCAGCGACCAGCGCTATGCAAGCGGTGAGAAAATCATAAAAATTGACCATCACCCGAACGAAGACCCATATGGTGATCTGTTATGGGTGGACACATCCTCAAGCTCTGTGAGTGAGATGATCATGGATTTCTATCTTTTTGGCCGTGAACACGGGCTGGTCCTTTCTAAGAAGACGGCAACGCTTCTCTACTCTGGAATAGTAGGGGATACGGGAAGATTTCTTTATTCCAATACAACCGAGAGAACATTCCGTTATGCGGCCGAGCTGCTCGCGGCGGGTGCGGAGGTTCATGAACTGTACGAAGGACTGTATAAAACGTCGGAGCCGCTCGCCCGTCTTGCCGGCTACGTGATGGAGAACTTTCAGACGCATAGCAGAGGAAGAGTGGGGAGCATCCATTTAACAAAGGAGATTTTAGAACGATACAATGTGTCGGTGAGCGAAGCCTCGCTTCTGGTGAATGCCTTTTCTCATGTAGAAGGAATGCTTGCCTGGGCTTTCTTTGTTGACGAACCTGACCAAATCAGGGTGAGGATTCGATCAAAAGGCCCTGTTGTAAACGGGCTGGCACGCCAGTTCAACGGAGGTGGGCACCCGCGATCTTCAGGTGCAACCATCTATACTCCAGAAGAGACGAAAGAAGTCATCCGTGGCCTGATAGAAATTGTGCAAGAATATACACCCGTCTCTTAATAGGAATCACACCGCGCAGCCACAAAAAAAGACCTCCATATGGGGGTCTTGCTATTTCTTAGGGATGAACCACGAGCCAACATCTGTCACATCTTCATCGACGTCCAATTTCAATTTTTCAATTTCCTTTTTTATTAAATCAGCTACTTCCTTCGTTTCAGCAAAAGCTGAATAGCCGTTTTGCAGTTCTTTCACTTTTGCACGTGCTAGTTCTTTGCGATTGATGATCATGTCCGCTTTTCCCCCCATTCTTTATATATAGTAGTTTATAAAAAAAGTCTGTCTATTTCCATGTATAACGTAAAAGTGTCATCAAATAGTAAAATAAAGCCTCCGGAAAAACAGAATCACAAAGTAATTTGAGGAGAAATGTGAATATGGAGCTCAAGTTTTGTGTATAAAAATAAATTCACAATGCGTACTTGATAAGAGTGGTCATCGATGACAAAGGTCTTGTTTTCAATCGCTTTTCGCAATAAACGCTCACTTTTTGCTACTGTCTCAATATCTTGTCCGATTAAATGATGCATTTCTTCTGTTACGCGCTGCTTGACCATTAGCTGATCCAGCTGGGGGGCTTTTAGCTTATCGGCGTTGCTCACCTGTACTTTAACTTCCTGCACCTTCAGTTTCTTGGCAACTTCTTCGTTGTTCTTTTCATTGTCAGCAATGATCAGCTTTTGCGAATTTTTGAGATTGCGGATGATTTCTTTTTGGCTCAGTATAATTTCGATATATTTTTCCTGTGACAACCCAAACTGAACTAAAAAAAAGACCCAGCCTAGGATCGTGCCGATGACCAGGCCGGCAAAAAAGCGCTGATACCCTTTTCTATGAAAATATGGCGGAATTCGCATATCAGCTTAAGTTCTCCTGTGTGAGCCACTGAAGCAGAAGCATGGCAGAGTTGGCGCCTGCCATCGCTACGAGGATATACGACAGCTGCTTAAATATTTCGAATGTAGCCCCGTCTACGAGCCCTCTTTCAAAGTTCGAAATCGTGTCGAAGGTGCCGCCGATTGCCGCAACAATCGCCCAGATTTTCAGTTTTTTGGCCAGCTCCACGGTTTCCATCATAGGTGCTTTGCCAACGAGAAATGAAGCAAGTCCCCCAATGAGTGCACCGCCTAGTATCACGCCAAAAGCAATAAAGAAATCAATAATAATGTTAGAGACGAAATCCCGTACCATATCCTTGTCCCCCTTTCTAACAATGTATGGTATTCTTGCACGGCATATGCGTTTATATTGAGACTCGTCACCAGCCGATATACTATAATGAATACAAATCAATAAAGGGGGTGAGGTACTGCCATGTTCGTTCCTCTTCATATACATACCGAATACAGTCTGCTTGAAAGCTCGTGCAGGCTTAAGAATCTTGTTGAAAGGGCGTCGGAGCTAGGCTTCTCCTCTCTGGCTGTCACAGATAAAGGAAACATGTACGGTGCGCTCGCATTTTATAAAGCGTGCAAAGAAAAGGGGATACACCCGATTATCGGGCTTGAGATCGAGACCGCTGTGATCTCGAACGTCACCTCTTCTTCGGGACATCTCCTTCTTTATGCAAAAAATGAAACAGGCTATGCCAACCTGTTAAAGCTAAGCACGTATATCATGCGTGATACCAAAGGGAATTCCCGTGCCGTTCCTAAAGAAATTTTGTATCATCACCGAGACGGGCTCTTAGCGGTATCTTCAGGTATTGAAGGCGAAATACAGCTTTTACTCAATGAAGATCCGCAAGCAATCGAAGAAACGTTATCTCTTTATACGGACTGGTTCTCTGACGATTTTTATATCGGAATCGAGGATCATGGAACAGGCAGGGAGAAAACAATCAACATGGAGCTTCTTTCACTGTCAAGGCGGTTCCATGTTCCACTCGCTGCAATGAATGAGACGTATTATATCGATCGATCTGACGCGAAAGCTCACCACGTTCTACTTTGCATCAAGCACGGAGCGAAGGAAAAGGACAGCCGTAAGATAGCGTTGCCCACTGATGAATATTATTTAAAGTCATCATCTGAAATGGAAGAACGCTTCTCGCATGAAATCGAGGCGGTTCATAACACGGAAAAGATCGCCCAAAAATGTCAGCTTGATCTACAGCTTGGCATCCCGATGCTGCCCCGGTATCCGCTGCCAGATGGAACTTCTGCTCATGAGTTCTTAAAAGAAACGTGTCTGGAAGGTGCGAAACAGCGATACAAAGAAGTGAAAGCAGATGTGATGGAAAGGTTAGAGTATGAACTATCCATCATCAGCCGGATGCATTTTGAAGATTATTTTCTTGTTGTCTGGGACTTTATGAAGTTTGCTCATGAAACAGGCATGATAACAGGCCCTGGCCGTGGCTCGGCTGCTGGGTCGATCGTCGCTTACGTTTTGAGAATAACCAATGTAGATCCGATGAAGCATGGACTTCTTTTTGAACGGTTTCTTAATCCGGAAAGAATTTCAATGCCGGATATTGATATCGATTTCCCTGATAATCGGCGTGAGGAAGTGCTGAACTACGTCGCTGATAAGTATGGTGCTGACCATGTCGCACAAATCATTACGTTTGGTACACTGGCTGCCAAAGCAGCACTTCGCGACGCAGGCAGAGTAATGGACACACCGAATGAACTCGTGGACAAAGCAGCCAAGCTGATTCCTTCCCGGCCAGGCATCACGCTGCAGGATGCGATGAAAGAATCATATGGTCTTGAAAAAGCGTATAAGGAAATAGAAGAAGTGAAGCATCTGGTCGATGTTGCCGCCACTTTAGAGGGGCTGCCGCGCCATGCTTCTACTCATGCAGCCGGAGTTGTCATCAGCTCTGATCCGCTTCATGAACATGTCCCTCTTCAGGAAGGGCATGGCGGCATCGCACTGACGCAATTCAGTATGGAATGGCTGGAAGAAGCCGGGCTGCTGAAAATGGATTTTCTCGGACTGAGAAATTTATCTCTTATTGAAGAAATCATCACTTCGGTTCAAAATCGAACGGGTATTTCTATCCATCTGGATGAAATTCCCTTCGATGATAAGAAGACGTTCGAACTGCTCGGAGCAGGGGACACCACTGGTGTGTTTCAGCTAGAGTCAGACGGAATGCGCCGCGTATTGCAGCAGCTGCAGCCAACAGAGTTTGAAGATATTGTAGCAGTCAATGCGCTGTATCGTCCGGGTCCGATGCAAAACATTCCTGTTTATATAGAAGGTAAACATGGCAAGAAACAAGTCAGCTATTTGCATGAAGATCTTGAACCGATATTGAGTCCCACATATGGAGTCATTGTCTATCAGGAACAGATCATGCAGATTGCGTCAAAAGCTGCCGGCTTCTCGCTCGGTGAAGCGGATCTCTTGCGAAGGGCCGTAGGAAAAAAGAAAAAAGATATCTTGCTTCGTGAGCGTGCCCATTTTGTTGATGGATGTTTATCGAATGGCTACAGCAAGGAAACAGCCGACGCCCTATATGATTTGATCGTCATGTTTGCCGATTATGGATTTAACCGAAGCCATGCCGTTGCCTACAGCATCATTTCGTATCAGCTTGCGTATTTAAAGGCCAATTATCCTCAGGACTTCATGTCAGCACTGCTGTCGAGTGTCATCGGCAATCCGGACAAGCTGAATGCGTATATAAAGGAATCAAGAAGCAAAGGGATCGCTGTACTTCAGCCTTGTGTAAACAGAAGCGGCATTTCCTTTCAGGCGGAAGGCGATGCGATTCGGTTCGGGTTACTATCCATAAAAAATGCGGGGCTGCAGTCTATCCGGCACATTTTAGAAAAGAGCAGAGAAAAGCCTTTTGTAGATTTGTTTGATTTATGTGCGCGCTGCAGCACGAAGAAAGTGAACAAACGGACACTAGAATCCTTCATTTTCGCCGGTGCGATGGATGGCTTCGGCAAAGATCGTTCCGTGCTGCTAGCGTCCCTGGATTCTGCAATGGAGTATGGTGAGAAGGTGCAGGCGCTGCAGGCACAGGAGCAATATAGGCTATTTGGAGACAAAGACACCCTACCGAAACCTCCTTATGTGGAAGTTCCGCCTCTTACGGAAAATGATAAGCTCGCCTTTGAGCAGGAAGCACTAGGGTTTTTCTTTTCCTCTCATCCTATCGAAAGACATCGGCCTCTGCTGGAGGACTGGAACACATATCCGGTATATCAAATGGGTGATGTAAAGACCAATCAAGAGATACGAATGGGGGCCATGATTGATAAGGTCAGAGTCATTAAAACAAAAAAAGGCGACATGATGGCGTTTATTGGCTGCAGTGATGAGACGGGAGAAACGGAAGCGGTGGCGTTTCCAGAAACGTACAAGCTTTATCATGCTGTCTTGCAAAAAGGGGAGTTGCTTTTTGTTGAAGGAAGTGTGGAAAAGCGTAATGAGTCGGTGCAGCTTATTATCAAAAAAGCGATGCCGCTTTCTAAGCTTCCGCCTAAAAAGGCATCGAATGAAAGAACCCTTTATGTCAAATTCTCTTCTGGCCGTAAGGATGAATCCATACATGCTGTTGCTGAAAAGCTATCCGGTTCCCCTGGAGAGACAGCGGTCATTCTTTATGACGAACAAACCGGCAAAAAAGCAAGATTCAGGCATCCGGTGTTGGCAGACAATCAAGTGATCCAGGCACTTGCGGCCATCGTCGGAGAAGAGAATGTTATCTTAAAAGAAAAATAACGTTTTACAGCATGTCTACATTTGATATAATGAATAAGTCAATGCAGTGGTCTGACCACCTCCTAATTGGCTTATCAATCTATAAATACTTGAATATTAGGAGATGAAGAAATGTCTATTTTACGAGAAGAAGCACTGCATATCCATAGGGTAAACAAAGGGAAGCTCGAATCGAAATCAAAGGTGCCCGTGCGCAATGCCAAGGATTTAAGCCTTGCCTACTCACCGGGTGTGGCAGAGCCATGCAAGGATATTTACGATGACAAATCCAAAGTATACGAGTATACAATGAAAGGCAACACTGTGGCTGTCGTTTCGGACGGTACGGCAGTACTGGGGCTCGGCAACATTGGTCCAGAAGCAGCGCTACCCGTTATGGAAGGAAAAGCCGTTCTGTTTAAGAGCTTTGCAGGAGTGGATGCATTCCCGATCTGCCTGAACACGACTGATGTGGAAAAAATCATCGAGACCGTTAAACTTCTAGAGCCGACATTCGGTGGGGTTAACCTGGAAGATATCGCTGCACCAAACTGCTTTGTTGTCGAGGAAAGGTTAAAGAAGGAAACGAACATTCCTATTTTCCATGATGATCAGCACGGGACAGCCATTGTTACAGTAGCGGGCCTTGTTAACGCCTTAAAGCTGACAGGACGAGAGATGGGCAAGATCAGAGTCGTTGTGAACGGTGCTGGTGCGGCTGGCATTGCGATTATCAAGCTTCTCGACCGTTTTGGCGTCAAAGAAATCGTGATGTGCGATACAAAGGGAGCAATCTTTGAAGGACGACCATACGGAATGAACCCTGTTAAGAGTGAGGTAGCGCGCTTTACAAACAGGCAGAAAATCGAAGGAACGCTTGCTGATGTCATTACAGGGGCAGATGTGTTTATCGGTGTTTCTGTTGAGGGAGCATTGACAAAAGATATGGTTACAGCGATGAATGCTGATCCCATTATATTTGCGATGGCCAATCCTGATCCGGAGATCATGCCAGAAGCAGCAAGAGAAGCAGGTGCTAAAGTAATTGGGACCGGCCGGTCAGATTTTCCGAACCAGGTCAATAACGTGCTGGCATTCCCAGGCATCTTCCGCGGGGCGCTGGACGTGCGTGCGACACACATTAACGAAGAAATGAAAATTGCTGCCGTTCATGCGATCGCCAGTCTTGTTGATCCGCTTGAACTATCAGCTGAATACGTTATTCCTGCTCCATTTGATCCTCGAGTTGCACCGGCTGTTGCAGCTGCTGTAGCAACGGCAGCGATGGAAACAGGTGTAGCCAGAATTAAAGTGAATCCAGAAGACGTTGCAGAAAAAACGCGTCAGCTTGCCATTATCGGAAAGTAAAAGAATTCATACGGTCCAAAGGAGAAAGGAATGCCAAGCGAGCCTGTTGAAAAAGTGTATATTGAAATACTGAAAAAGATTAAATCGATTATCTCTGAAGACGGTCTGCAGCCAGGAGACAAGCTTCCGTCAGAAAGAGAGCTGACCGACAGGCTTTGTGCTTCCCGTTCTTCTGTTCGCGAAGCCTTCAGGGCGCTCGAGCTTTTAGGACTGATTGAAACGCGCAGAGGGGAAGGTACATTCATCCGCGAAGCGACGGGGCACCGTCTCGTTGAGGTTCTTGCATCTTTTATTTTGAACGATACGAAAGCACAGGAAGATCTGGCTGAAACAAGGCATATCATAATTAAAGACTGTGTGGAACTTACATGCAGCAGAATTTCTGATGAAGAGACAGAACATCTTGAAGTGCTGGCTAGAGAGGCGGAATCCGTGCCGGAAGCAGCAAGGAAATTCGAGAAGCTGTTCGTGCAGTCAGGGAGAAATCACTTGCTGTATCGCCTTTATGTGGAGCTGAACGGATATGATACGGCGTTCACCGCAGAAAATTCACTTACATCGGAAGATTGCCAGGCTATCTTAAAGGCACTCCGGTCAAAAGACAGCATGACCATTGCAGACATCTTAAAGAAACAGACCATGAATTAAGTACACTGATAGGTGGTGTTCGTTTGTTAAAAGACTTTTTTGCTAAAAAGAAGAAGTATGCCACAATTCCGTCAGAAAAATTAAAACAGGATGTTCCAGAAGGATTAATGTCTAAGTGCCCAGGATGCAAAAGTATCCTTTATACGAAAGAACTCAAGAAAAACCTGCTTGTTTGTCAGTCTTGCCAGCACCACTATCCGATGAGCTCTAAGGAGCGGATTGACAGCCTCCTTGATCCAGGAAGCTTTCATGAGTATGACCGCGAAATGATCTCAGCTAATCCCCTTGGCTTTCCGGGATACTTGGAAAAGCTAGAGAGCGACCGCAAAAAAACAGCCATTAACGAAGCTGTCGTAACAGGTGAAGGAACACTATCAGGCTACCCTGTTGTCATAGCGGTGATGGATTCCAGGTTCCGGATGGGAAGCATGGGGTCTGTTGTTGGTGAAAAAATCACGAGAGCCATCGAACAAGCGGCGTTAAAAGAAAAACCTTTCTTGATTTTCACTGCTTCCGGCGGAGCCAGAATGCAAGAAGGTGTGCTGTCTCTCATGCAGATGGCCAAAACATCTGTCGCACTTAGAAAGCTGAGTGATGAGGGGCAGCTGTTTATTTCAGTGATGACCCATCCTACTACCGGAGGGGTATCAGCGAGCTTCGCTTCCGTTGGAGATTACAATTTTGCTGAGCCGGGCGCATTGATTGGTTTCGCCGGCAGAAGGATTATTGAGCAGACCATCCGCCAAGAATTGCCGGAAGATTTTCAGACAGCAGAATTCCTTCTTAAACACGGGCAGCTGGATGCGGTATTACCAAGAACGGAAATGAAATCAACGTTATCAAAAATATTGAAAATTCATCATGAGGGGAGGCGTTAGTATGGCAGGGGAACTAGAGTTTGAACGTCCGATTGGCGAATTGGAAAATAAAATCGCTGAATTAAAAAGCTTTATGAGTGAAAAAGGCATCGATTTGAGCGACGAAATCAGCAGGCTGGAAGAGAAGCTTGCGGGACTTCAGCAGGATACGTATGAAAACATGAAGCCTTGGGACAGGGTTCAGATCGCCCGCCATGCGGAACGCCCGACAACATTGGATTATATTTCGCTTCTTATGACGGACTTTATTGAGCTCCATGGAGACAGGCTTTATGCAGATGATGCTGCCATCGTAGGCGGTATCGCGATGTATAAGGATGTTCCAGTTACCGTCATCGGCCATCAGCGCGGAAAAGACACGAAAGAGAACATCCGCCGAAACTTCGGCATGCCACATCCAGAGGGCTATAGAAAAGCACTGAGGCTCATGAAGCAGGCAGAAAAGTTCAACCGGCCGATCATTTGTTTTATTGATACAAAAGGTGCCTACCCAGGGAAAGCAGCGGAAGAACGAGGACAGAGCGAGGCGATTGCCCGGAACTTAGTCGAAATGGCGGGTCTGAAGGTGCCGGTAATCTGCATCGTGATTGGCGAAGGCGGTAGCGGAGGCGCACTTGCCCTGGGAGTCGGCAACCACGTTCACATGCTGGAAAATTCCACATACTCTGTCATTTCACCAGAAGGAGCAGCAGCTATTCTTTGGAAGGATGCGTCGCAGGCTAAACGCGCCGCTGAATCTATGAAAATAACCGCTCCAGACTTGAAGGATATGGGAATTATCGATGAGATTATTCCAGAAGTAAAAGGCGGTGCTCATCGCGATAAAAAGGAACAAGCAGCTCTTATTGATGCAGTTATAAGCCAATCATTAGAAGACCTGTTAAATTTATCCGAAAATGGACTGATCGAACAGCGTTACGAAAAATATAAAAAAATCGGACAATTTTCCTTTGTAACCGATTCCATTGTTGTTAAATAAGGAATGTGCTTTCTCTGCCTAGAGAGAGCGCATTTTTTTGTGGTTGGTTGTCTATTGTGTTCAACTTTTGAACATGATATTTTAGTAAGACGAGAGAACTAGAGAGGTGGATTTGTTTGAAACGGATAGGGGTTCTTACGAGTGGTGGAGACTCTCCAGGCATGAACGCAGCGATACGTGCAGTCGTTCGTAAAGGGATTTTTCACGATTTGGAAGTTTACGGGATATACAATGGTTATGCAGGCTTAATTGCGGGTAACATAAAGAAACTTGAGCTTGGATCAGTAGGAGATATCATTCACCGCGGCGGTACCATGCTGTACTCTGCCAGATGCGAAGAGTTCAAAACGCTAGAAGGGCAAAAAAAAGGCATTGAGCAGCTGAATAAATTCGGTATTGAGGGCCTTGTAGTAATCGGTGGTGATGGTTCGTTCCAAGGAGCGAAAAAGCTTACAGAGCACGGCTATCCAACCATTGGAGTACCAGGGACGATCGACAACGATATTCCAGGAACAGACTTTACGATCGGATTCGATACTGCGCTCAACACGATAATTGGTGCGATTGATAAAATTCGTGACACAGCTACTTCCCATGAACGCACATACATCATTGAGGTCATGGGCCGTGATGCGGGAGATCTTGCCCTTTGGGCAGGACTTGCGGATGGTGCTGAAACGATTCTGATTCCAGAAGCCAAGCATGAAATGGAAGATGTCGTTCAAAAGCTCAAACGCGGACATGAACGCGGCAAAAAGCACAGCATCATCATCGTCGCAGAAGGTGTTGGCAGCGGCGGAGACGTGGCAAACAAGATTGAAGAGCTGACCGGCTTTGAAACACGTGTTACCGTTCTCGGGCACATCCAGCGCGGCGGGTCACCGACTGCAGCGGACCGTGTGCTGGCAAGCCGTCTTGGAGCTAGAGCGATTGAACTTCTTCTAGAAGGAAAAGCTGGCCGCACCGTTGGTATTGAAAATAATAAACTCGTTGACTACGACATCACGGAAGTGCTTGGACGAAAGCATGCTATCGATGAAGGCATGTACCGTTTGTCTGAAGAACTATCCATATAAATAAATGAAGAACGGCTATAAAGGATTAAGCATCGTGCTCCACGATTACTGGCGTACGGTGCCTTCTTGCGGAAATGACATTTAAATTTCAGGAGGCAATTATGCGTAAGACTAAGATTGTATGTACGATTGGACCAGCAAGTGAAAGTGTGGAAAAGCTTAGCCAGCTGATTGAAGCAGGCATGAACGTTGCCCGTTTAAACTTCTCTCATGGAGATTTTGAGGAGCATGGCGCACGAATCAAGAATATCCGCGAAGCTGCAAACGCTTTGGGGAAAACGGTTGCCATCCTCTTAGATACAAAAGGCCCTGAAATCCGTACGCAAACATTAGAGAATGGTGTAGCAGAATTAAAAGCTGGCCAAGAGCTGATCGTATCCATGACAGAGGTTGTCGGAAACGAAAATAAAATTTCGATCTCCTATCCTGGTCTTATCGAAGACGTTCATGTTGGCTCACGCATCCTTCTTGATGACGGATTAATTGAGCTTGAAGTAACAGGAATCGGAAACGGCGAGCTTCAGACGAAGGTCCTAAATTCAGGTACGCTCAAGAACAAGAAAGGCGTAAACGTTCCTAACGTAAGTGTTAAACTTCCGGGAATCACGGATAAGGACGCAAAAGACATTGAGTTCGGTATTCAGCAAGGTGTAGATTTTATCGCTGCTTCTTTTGTGAGACGAGCTACTGACGTGCTTGAAATCCGAGATATTCTTGAGCGTAACAACGCGGCTGATATTCAGATCATCCCGAAGATTGAAAATCAAGAGGGTGTCGACAACATCGACGAAATTTTGGCTGTATCTGACGGCTTGATGGTAGCGCGTGGCGATCTTGGTGTGGAAATCCCAGCAGAAGAAGTGCCGCTCGTTCAAAAAATGCTTATTAAAAAATGTAACGAGCTAGGAAAGCCGGTTATCACAGCGACTCAAATGCTTGATTCTATGCAGCGCAACCCTCGTCCTACACGTGCTGAAGCGAGTGACGTGGCGAACGCTATCTTTGATGGAACAGACGCGATCATGCTTTCAGGCGAAACGGCTGCTGGAACGTATCCAGTCGAGGCAGTTCAGACGATGCATAAAATCGCAAGCCGTGCTGAGAGCTCACTGGACTATCGCAACATCCTTTCACTGCGTAGCAAAGAAAGCAAAACGACAATCACAGATGCGATTTCTCAGTCTGTATCCTTCACGGCTTTAAACCTTGAAGCCAACGCTGTCATCACTGCAACTGAAAAAGGACAAACAGCGAGAAGCATTTCTAAATACCGTCCGAAGGCACCGATCATCGCTGTAACGAGCAACGAAGATGTATGCCGCAAGCTTTCACTCGTATGGGGTGTAACGCCTGTTAAAGGCGAAAAAGCTCAAACGACGGATGAAATGTTCCAGACAGCGATTGATTCTGCGCTGAAAGCTGGACACGTTCAGCACGGCAACCTTGTTGTGATTACTGCTGGAGTGCCTGTTGGCGAATCTGGATCAACGAACTTGATGAAGGTACATGTTATTGGCGATGTACTGGCAAAAGGCCAGGGAATCGGGCAGACGACGGCGACTGGTAAAGTCGTGATCGCACGAACAGCACAGGAAGCATTGGATAAAATGGAGCCAGGTGCAATCCTTGTAACAGTTGGAACGGACCGCGACATGATTGCCGCTTTCGAGAAAGCTTCTGCTGTTATTACAGAAGAAGGCGGATTGACAAGCCATGCAGCAGTAGTCGGTGTCAGCCTTGGCATTCCTGTCATCGTTGGCATGCAAAACGCCTTAACATTATTTGAAGACGGTCAAGAAATCACAGTAGATGCATCCAAAGGCTACATCTACGACGGCCACCAGCACGTTCTTTAATAACAAATTAAAGAAAGCCTTATTGCTTTGCTTGATATAGCAGCGATAAGGCTTTTTATACTTTTTATAATTAATTGTTTTCGCAAGCTTTGTTGTTTTTTTGAATTCAGAGGTGTAGTTGATTTCCGTTCCAGGCACACGCTTTCCGCGGGGCAGGGGTCGGTGCCTTACACTCCAATCAACTTGAACAATGAAGTATTCATAGATGATTGAAAGATAGTGTAAACGTCATAGAAAGTAAATATTGTAAAAATTACTGCTATAGAGTTCCTGATTTTGCAAACATGAACTTCAGATTTCCGCTTTGTAGGGCGTCACGCTTCAACTCCCCATCTATGAAGGTAGCTTTTATTTCAAAAAATTTTTTTGCTGAAACATTAAACTTAGTCAACTTTGAATGCTTCATTGAAAGGTTGATCGCAGTGAAAGGTGCCGACTCCGGCGGGATGAGTGGGCAGGTGAGACCTTTTAAAGGCGCGTAGCGACAAAAGGGCTCACCTCCCGCCCCGCGGAAAGCGTGCACCTGTAACGGAGATCAACCACTTCTAGAATTCTAAAAGCAACAATGTTAGCGTCAGCACGGTTTTCTTTATATACTGAGTACAAAGGTACTTTAAGAGATGAGGTTTTGCTATGTTTCGTTATTTGCTGCCTGTTTTTATTATTGTCCCTGCCATTGAGGTTGGGTTGTTTATTTTGGCTGGCCAGCATATAGGCATACCTGTCACCATCGGACTGATTTTTTTGACCGGTATTATTGGGGCATGGCTCGCTAAAAGGGAGGGCATGCAGACGCTGCTGCAGTTCAGGACGAAGATGTCACGAGGAGAACTGCCAGGAGAATCGTTATTGGACGGCGCCTGTATTATTGCCGGAGGAGCGCTGCTTCTCACCCCGGGATTTCTCACGGATTTAATCGGGTTCTTTCTGCTTTTTCCACCGATCAGGATGCTTGTTAAACGATTAATGAAGAGAAAGATGAAGAAGGCGTATGAAAATGGACAGTTTTCATTTTATTGGAAAAGATAGCGAAAAGGGCACCCCGGTGCCCTTTTATTTCGTTGTTCCGCCTTTGATATAGGCTAGAATTTCGTGGAAAAAACGGGCTTCGTAAAGTGCCCTGAAAATGATGAGCAATACTGGTCCGATAATGAGGCCGAGAAAGCCAAACCATTGAAAACCGGCGAACAGTGCGATAAGTGTGGCAAGCGGATCAAGGCCGATGCTTGATGAAAGTATTTTCGGTTCCATTACTTGACGCTGTATGACGACGATGCCGTATAAAACAGAAAGTCCTATTGTGAGCGTGTAGTTTCCGGAGAAGAAAGCATACGCAATCCATGGGAGGAACACTGCCCCTGTCCCGAGGTATGGCAGCAGGTCAACAAGCCCAATCAGCATCGCGATCGTGATGGCGTACTCGACTCTTAAAATAAGCAGTCCAGTCAGAACGATGCAGGCAGTAATGGAGATCAATGTAATCTGTGCTTTAATGAAGCCAAACATGGCTTTCCGAAGTTCGGTATAAACCTTTTTGCTCGTCCTGTAGAGCGGTGCAGGCATAAAACGATCCATATACCCGATTAATCGATCCCAATCTTTGCTAATGAAAAATGAGGCGAGCAGCGAAAAGATAAAGACGGTCAAAAAGCTTGGCAAACTGACAATGGCATTTGAGAGCCCATCGATGAACCCGTGAGCCGCAGCAGTAACAGCCGCTGTAAAGTCGTCTCCGATTTTTTCAATGTTGGTCATGATAGTTGTCTGTTGTCCGTGGTTCAGCTGATTGACAAGAGAAAGAAGATCTTGGTACATGGGCAGGATGTTCTTTTTAAACAGCAGTTCTAAATGGTATACGAGCTCTTTGCTGTAAGCGGGGATATCGTTAGCCAGGTAAGCGAAGCCTGTGATCAGCTCCTGAATGAGCAATGTCAAGGCACCGGCTACAGCTCCTAGAAGCAGAAGGAGTGACAAGACGACCGCAGCACCGCGGTGTAGTTTCAAGCGGTTCTCGAAAGTTGCCGCTATCGGATTGATGAGCAGGGCGATAACGGCACCGATGATAAATGGATATAATAAGGAAGAAACATACATAAGGGCCAGACAAGTAAAGGCGAAGATGCTGATTACAGCGGCAAGCCGCAAACACAGCTTGTAAGTGTCATTCAGTGTGAACACCTCCTTAACTATGTAACTCGAAAGTGGTGAGATAATGGAATCAGCGTTTTTTTTAATTGTGCTGCTCGTGATCGGATATATCGCTAAAAACCAGTCTCTCATGGTGGCGGTCGCCGTTCTACTTGTGCTGAAGTACAGCGGACTCGGTGATAAAATCTTTCCGCTTGTTCAAAAAAAGGGGATAAACTGGGGAGTGACCGTCATCACGATTGCCGTTTTAATCCCTATCGCAACAGGAGAAATCGGGATAAAGCAGCTCGGTAGCTCTCTTAAATCTTCCTATGCCTGGATTGCCCTCTTATCAGGAATCGCGGTCGCGCTGATTGCACAGAAGGGAGTCATCCTGCTCGCCGAAGATCCGCATATTACGGCCGCGCTCGTCTTTGGTACGATTCTTGCAATTGCGTTATTTAACGGAGTCGCTGTAGGGCCGCTAATCGGCGCAGGCATGGCTTATCTTGCAATGAAGATGGTCGAGCTTCTGACTCGTTAAACGTCGTATATTGAAGGAAAATAGCAAGAAATAAACCGTTTCCATTCACAAATTTCAGATTATTGTTTATAATCGTAGTGTATGTCCTATATCCTTTAAATAGTCTGCATTTTTTCTTTGTCGAAAAAAATGTAAGCTCTTTCTATTTTGCTAAGGTGTAGTATTAAAGGAGACAGAGATGACAAGAAAAGGAGAGATTGCCATGACAGCAACAAGAGGTTTAGAGGGAGTAGTTGCGACAACATCCTCGGTCAGCTCCATCATTGATGATGTACTGACTTATCGCGGATACAGCATCGATGATCTTGCAGAGCATGCAACATTTGAAGAAGTGATTTACTTGCTCTGGAACGGAAAGCTTCCAAACGAACAAGAGTTAAACAACTTAAAAGAGGAACTGGCTAATGCGTCAGCCCTGCCAGCCGAATTGCTACAGCAAATGAAATCGCTTCCTTTGTCCCAAGCCCATCCAATGACGGTTCTTCGCACGATTGTGTCAACGCTTGCGATGTATGATGCAGATGCTGAAGATATGACGGTGGAAGGCAACTACAGGAAAGCGGTGCGTTTGCAGGCGCAAATGTCTACCCTTGTCACTGCGTTTTCCAGAATTAGAGAAGGAAAAGAGCCTGTAGCGCCAAAGAAGGAGCTGGGCTTTGCTGCTAATTTCTTATATATGCTGACAGGAAACGAGCCTGACGAGATTTCTGAAAACGCTTTTAATCAGGCGCTTGTCCTTCATGCAGACCATGAACTGAATGCATCCACTTTCACGGCACGTGTATGTGTAGCCACGCTATCCGACATGTACTCTGGCATTACAGCAGCGATTGGTGCTCTTAAAGGCCCGCTTCACGGAGGAGCGAATGAGCAGGTGATGAAGATGCTCTCTGAGATCGGTTCTGTAGAAAATGTAGAGAGCTATTTAAAGAATGCACTTGAAAATAAAAAGAAAATCATGGGCTTTGGACACCGTGTATACAAGAACGGAGATCCTCGTGCTAAGCACTTGCGTGAGATGTCTAAGCAGCTGACAACGATCACCGGCGAAGAAAAGTGGTATACAATGAGTGTACAGCTTGAGGAAACGCTTAAAGCACAAAAAGGCCTTCTGCCAAACGTGGACTTTTATTCTGCGAGCGTGTATCATAGCCTTGGTATCCCGCATGATCTCTTCACACCGATTTTCGCGGTATCCCGTGTATCCGGCTGGATCGCTCATATTCTTGAGCAGTATGAAAATAACCGCTTAATCCGACCGCGTGCCGATTATATCGGACCAGATATGCAAACGTTTGTTCCAGTTGAACAGCGATAATTTTTTTCGAAAAAAGGAAGAGATTGCTTCTCTTCCGGCCCTTTTTTTTAGTAGACTAAAAGTGTTGTGCAAATAGAGATAGGAGGAATTACATCATGACAGTTAACGGAGAGCGTATTACAGTTGATAATGGCGTATTAAACGTGCCAAACAATCCGGTCATTCCATTCATCGAAGGAGACGGGACAGGTCCTGACATCTGGGCTGCAGCATCTCGTGTGTTAGAAGCAGCGGTAGTAAAAGCATATAACGGTGAAAAAACAATCGTTTGGAAGGAAGTTCTTGCTGGTGAGAAAGCATTTAACCAAACAGGTGAATGGCTTCCAGAAGAAACGCTTGATGTGATCCGTGATTACATAATCGCGATTAAAGGGCCACTTACTACGCCAGTAGGCGGCGGAATACGTTCATTGAATGTAGCACTTCGCCAAGAACTTGACCTTTTCACGTGCCTGCGTCCTGTGCGTTATTTCCAAGGTGTGCCTTCGCCGGTTAAGCGCCCTGAAGACACTGACATGGTTATTTTCCGTGAGAACACGGAAGATATCTATGCGGGTATCGAGTATGCAAGCGGTTCTGAAGAAGTGAAAAAAATGATCGCTTTCCTTCAGCAGGAAATGGGTGTTAAGAAGATCCGCTTCCCAGAAACATCAGGAATTGGCATAAAGCCTGTATCTTCTGAAGGAACAAAGCGTCTAGTACGAGCGGCTCTTCAATATGCCATCAACGAAGGACGCAAGAGCTTAACGCTTGTTCATAAAGGAAACATCATGAAATTTACAGAAGGCGCGTTCAAGAACTGGGGCTATGAGATTGCAGAAGAAGAATTCGGCGATAAAGTCTTCACGTGGGCTCAGTACGACCGTATTGCAGAACAAGAAGGCAAAGATGCGGCAAACAAAGCTCAAGCAGATGCTGAAGCGGCAGGCAAGATTATCGTGAAGGATTCAATCGCAGATATCTTCTTGCAGCAAATCCTTACTCGTCCTGCAGAGTTCGATGTTGTAGCGACAATGAACCTTAATGGCGACTATATCTCCGATGCTCTTGCAGCACAGGTAGGCGGAATCGGAATTGCTCCTGGAGCGAACATTAACTACGAAACGGGGCATGCGATTTTTGAAGCAACACACGGAACAGCTCCTAAGTATGCTGGATTAGACAAAGTAAACCCTTCTTCTGTCATCCTTTCTGGTGTGTTAATGCTTGAACACCTTGGATGGAACGAGGCAGCTAAGCTGATCGTTTCTTCAATGGAAAAATCTATCTCAAGCAAAGTGGTTACTTACGATTTCGCGCGCCTGATGGACGGGGCTACGGAAGTAAAGTGCTCTGAATTTGCAGATGAACTGATCAAAAATATGTAATAGCAAGTCGTGAGAAAGAAGCTGTTGACCCCAGCTTCTTTTTCCTCCATTTGAAGGACTTTTTATCTCGTAAAAGGAGGTCAGAATCAATGGCTAACAAGCGAAAAAAAATTTCCGTGATCGGTGCAGGATTTACGGGTGCTACAACAGCATTCATCGTCGGTCAGAAAGAATTGGGCGATGTCGTGATTGTGGATATACCTGAGCTTGAGAACCCGACGCAAGGTAAAGCTCTTGACATGCTTGAAGCAAGCCCGGTTCAAGGCTTTGATGCGAACATTATCGGTACGAGCGACTATGCGGATACAGCAGGTTCAGACGTAGTCGTCATCACAGCGGGAATTGCCCGCAAACCGGGTATGAGCCGAGATGACCTGGTCAATACCAACGCAAAAATCATGAAGAGTGTGACAAGAGAAATAGTGAAGCATTCTCCTGATACTACGATTATCGTACTCACAAATCCAGTTGATGCGATGACATATACCGTATTAAAGGAATCTGGATTTCCAAAAAACCGGGTAATCGGACAGTCAGGAATATTAGATACCGCCCGTTTTAGAACGTTTGTCGCTCAAGAATTGAATCTTTCTGTTAAAGACGTAACAGGATTTGTACTTGGCGGTCATGGTGATGAAATGGTGCCGCTTGTCCGCTATTCCTATGCTGGTGGCATACCATTAGAGAAGCTTTTGCCAAGAGAGCGTCTCGATGCCATTGTTGAGCGTACCCGCAAAGGCGGCGGTGAGATTGTGAACTTGCTTGGTAACGGCAGCGCCTATTATGCACCGGCAGCGTCTCTTGTTGAGATGGTAGAAGCGGTGCTCAAGGATCAGCGCCGCGTACTTCCAAGCATCGCGTTCCTTGAAGGGGAATACGGCTATACAGGCATTTGTCTTGGTGTTCCTACCATTATTGGCGGTAACGGCCTTGAACAGATTATTGAGCTCGATTTAACGGATGATGAGAAGAAGGCACTCGATCAATCGGCAGAAGCTGTAAAGAGTGTCATGAATGTACTATCCTGAAAATGAGAATAAATTCGGGGGACGCCCCGGATTTTTTCTTCATTAATATGTAAGCGCTTACTAAAAGGAGTGAATGGCATGCTGATTGGTAAGAAACGAAAATTAGGGCGTAAGATTGACGAAATTCAAGCAGGCGAAAAGCTGGAGTTTACCGAAACGATTGAAGATAAAGACCTGCTCCTTTATCTCGGCCTTTCAAACGATAATAATCCACTATTCATACAGCACGATTATGCTTCATTAACGCCATATAAGAAACCGATCGTGCCGCAAGTGATGGTGATCGGCATGGTTACCTCAGCCGTTTCTAAATACTTGCCAGGCCCAGGAAGTTCAGTAATGAAAACAAACTTATCATTCCCCCATCCCGTCTACCATTATGACAAGCTTTCTTTTTTCCTTGAAGTAAAGGAAGTTCAGAAAGATAAACACACCGTAACCGTTTCTGTTATGGTGGAAAACAGCGAAGGAAAGACCGTTTGTGAAGGACTGCTGGATGTATGCCCGCCTTATCCGCCAAAATCCATCACGACCCGAACGATGGAAAACTTCTGATCACGCTTCTATTATAGAAGCGTGTTTTTTTTCATAAACTTGAATGAATTTCATAATTCCCGACCCTAGAGTACCAGGGTTTTCAGAACACGAAAAAAGGAGTACCTCCCCAAAAACTCGAATTTGTTAAGTACGACCAAAACAA